>NZ_JAHLOH010000035.1:0-114328 GCF_018917285.1 Tissierella carlieri
ATTTAACCCCTTCATCTGTAATTACCTCTTCCTTTAAATAATTAATGTCAGAAGAAATATTAGAGGCTAACTCTTTTAACGACATATCAATAAGGGGCTTATCCTTATATTTAAATTCGTTTATCTTAATTTTAGTTATTTCAACAGCATTATCTACTTTTTTACTTGTTTCAGGATTAAACATACCTAGAGCATTAAATATCAAGATAAATATAATCCCAATCAATATAAATTTTATAAGTTTCATGATTTTCCCTCCTAGAAATTACTAACAACCTCTCATTACATTCTACAAACCATTTCTATCCTTACTTCATTTTTCCCAATATCATCATTAGTATAACAGCTTAGATCAATTCCATTTACTTTAAATCCATTTCTTATATAAAAATCTATAGATTTGGATCTCAAGAATTATTTCCCTAAAACCTTCATTTATAATATATTATTGTTCTATTACCTTTATAAGTACAAGTCCTTCTCTAAAAGCTCCTCTTTTCTCATTTTTCTCTTGTCTAATTCTTTCAAATTCTTCAATTGATACTCCTTTATGGTCAAGAATTCCATATACTACTTCTACTAAATCTGCAAGTTCTTCTACATTTCCACTTTCAAGATATTCGATTAATTCTTCCTCAAGCTTTTTATTTAATAGCTTAATAAGTTGACTTTCACCTACTTTTTCAACTATTGCCTGCTTCCCTGCCTTTTCAATTATTTCTGGTATTCTATCCCTTACTAACTTATTATATTCTATAGATTTCATACTTACCAATATACCTCACCTTATCATATTACCCCTATTATACTATATTATTAAAAAATCCCCAATTTTTTATCTGTTATTTTGTATTTATTCCTTACTATATTATAGTATTTTATTTCTTATTTTAGATATATACCTTATTAAGGTAATAAAAAAATGATATGCAACCACCATACTTCTTCATAGGAAAAATAACCACCCTGCTGTGAATCACATCAGAATGGTTATCCTCAATTAACTATTTACATCCGATTATTACGAACATATCCATATTATCTACTTCCTTTAGAACTTCCAACCCAGCATCTAAAAAGTATTGCCTCAGTATTGCCATTGGAGGTAAATTGTCCTCTTTTACAGTTTCATCTGCTCCTTTATGAAGATTGTTAATGGACTCCCTGCTTTGAGAATGGCAAATTGTAAGTTTTCCGCCAGCTTTTAATTTTTGTGCCAGACTTGTAATCACTTCTGATTTTCTGTGTTTAAAATGAGGAAACATGGAATAGCAGATTATATGATCATAGATGTCTTCATCATCTTTGCTCTCCAGTACATCTACACATTCAAAGATTACATTCTCATATTTGTTTTTTCTCTGAGCAACCTCAATCATTTTTTCAGCTACATCAATTGCCTTGATGTAACCTGACTGGGTTACTCTTTGAAATAAGCTAGGAATCAGTACACCAGTCCCTGTTCCAACATCTAAAATATGGGTTCCTGCTTTTATTTCAACTAAATCCAGTATAGACTCTACTTTTATCATATCGTGGTTACATATTTCGTCCCAAGTGTTTGCTAATCTATTAAAAAAATCTTTTTGCGATTCCATTTAAATTCACCTATGTGAACTTATGAAACTCGCTAGTTGGATTGAATCTTTTCACCCCTAATACAATTGAAGGTATTAGGATTAATTGTATGACAATCCCTGGAATCCCTTTAATGATTGCACCTTGCACAAACACAACCGGACTAGGAAGCTGTACCATAAAAATTGTTGCCAGTACCCATACTGCAGCACCAGCCATAATTCTACCACATATCATACTAATGATAAGGGACATGTAGACATTCACCCTTGATTTTCTATAAAGAAGACTTACTATTGCTCCATAAGTTGCAAGCTCAAGAATCATATAGGGCAATACTGGAAAAAATGGTGGCATCCCCGTCAATAATGAGCTCAAAAGGGGAGTCAATATACCTACTGCAACTGCAAATGGTAATTCTAGAAAAAATCCAGCAATTAGTACAGGAATATGCATAGGCAAAAACACTGGACCTGCCCCTCCTATAGCATGAAATGCCATGGGCAATACAAGCCCCGTGGCTATAAATACTCCCGATAATACCAAGCTCTTTATCATTTTATTTTTCATAATATCCCTTCCTTCAATAAGCGATAATCTCTTTAATCATAAACTCTTTACCACTTAATACCTGTATGTTTTCTCCTCCGCAATAAGGACAGCAGTATTTATTTTCAATCAGATTAAATACTTTATGGCAAGATTTACACATGCCATTTCCCGGTAGAATCTCTATCTCAAGCCTAGTATCCTCTAGCATAGTTCCATCTACTGCAGCTGGATAGCAGGCTTCAATATATCTCGGTATCATGGATGATAATTGTCCTATTTGAAGCACCAAAGTATCTATATTTGTTATTCCATTGCTTTTAGCAAAATTTTCTACTGTTTTAACTACTTTAATAACTACGCCTAATTCGTGCAAATAGCTCACTCCCACACATTCTACTTAGTATAAACACCTATAGATTTCTTAACCTTATGGACAACCATTCTGCCCTTACGCTTAATCATATTTTTGACTATTATTGGTTTAAGATCTTCAAAGGATACATTTTCTTCATCATACTTTCTTATGAGAGATATAGCATCAAATTTGCATCTTGTGGTACATGCCCCACATCCTATGCACGTATATTCGTCTACTGTTGTAGCTCCACAGCTTAGGCATCTCTCTGTTTCCTTCTTTACTTGTTCTTCTGTAAGAGTCTCTCTTAGGTCATTAAAGGAAGTCTTAGCCTTTGCTCCATCTACATGAGTTGTCCTCTGTCTTGGAGCATTATCATATCCTTCAAGTATCAAATTTTCCTTGTCCAAGGCATGATATGCTCTTCTATCACGTCCAAGTACTAAGCTTTGCCCCGGTTGAACAAAACGATGAATGGAAATTGCAGCTTCTTTTCCTAGAGCAATTGCATCTATGGCAAATTTAGGACCTGTCATAGCATCACCACCTGCAAATACATCTGATTCAGCAGTTTGAAGAGTAAAGGAATCAGCTTTGATAGTCTTATTTGGATTAAGCTCTATCTTTGAGCCCTCTAATAGATTTCCCCATTCAATACCTTGACCTATGGATAATAATATATGGTCTGCTTTTACTGTAATAGTATTGTTTTCATCATACTTAGGATTGAACCTCTTGTTCTCATCAAATACAGAAGTACACTTCTTAAATTCTATGGCTACTACACGGCCATTTTCCGTGACAATTCTCTTAGGACCCCAAGAGTTATTTATTACGATATCTTCTGACATTGCCTCATCAACCTCTTCATCTAGAGCGGGCATCTCCTCTCGACTTTCTAAACAGAACATATCTACCTTTGATGCTCCTACTCTTGTAGCTGTTCTGGCTACGTCTATAGCCACATTCCCTCCACCTATGACTACTACATTTCCTTCAAGCTTTACTTCTCTTCCTAAATTTACATCTCTAAGGAAATCAACTCCTGTAATAACCCCTTCTCCCTCTTCTCCTTCAATTCCTAATTTTCTTCCTGATTGTGCTCCTATTGCAAGATAAAATGCCTTGTATCCTTGTTGTCTTAATTCCTTGAGGCTTATATCTTCTCCTACTTCAATACCCGTCTTAAACTCTACCCCTAATTCTTTTAGAATATCTATTTCAGCATTTACTACATTTTTTTCCAATCTATAGGATGGAATTCCGAGAGTAAGCATGCCGCCTAGAGCCTGTTGTTTTTCAAATACTGTCACCTTGTATCCATCGATGGCTAAGTAATATGCACAAGATAAACCAGAAGGACCTGCTCCTATAACGGCTATTTTCTTTCCATAATTATGTTTAACTTTTGGTATATAACGATTTTCCTTGTTTAAGTCCTGTTCCGCTATGAATTTTTTAATATCATCTATAGCTACTGGGTCATCTATATCCCCTCTAGTACATACAGATTCGCATTTTCTTGGACATATACGTCCACATACTGCAGGGAATGGGTTTTCATTTTTTATCAGTTCAAGGGCCTCCTTGTATTTTCCTTGAGAAGCCAACTTAATATAACCTTGGATAGAAATATGAGCCGGGCACTGAGTCTTACAAGGGCTTGTTCCTGTATCCACTACATTCTCTCTGTTTATACGATAATCAGGATTCCATTTATCTGGTCCCCATTCTGTATTAGATGGGAAATCTATTCTTTTATTTTCTTTAATTGGTGTTTTAGCACATATTTTTTGACCTAGCTTTAATGCATTTACAGGACAAACTTGGACACATTCTCCACAGGCAACACATTTCTCCTTATCAATATGAGATACATAGTTTGATCTGACCATATCATTATTTAAGAACATCCCTGCAGTTCTTAAAGATAGGCAGCTACATCCACAACAGTTACATATTGCATGAGTCTTTCCAAAACCATCTAAATTTGGTATTTGATGCATCAAACCATTTTCTTCTGCTCTTTTTATGATTTCAAAGGCTTCTTCCTTAGTTATTTGCTTACCTCTTCCTGTACGGATATAATATTCCGCTGCATGTCCCAATTGGATACACATGTCCTCCTTTAAATGTCCACAGCCTTCTCCCATAACCTCTCTAGCCGTACGACAGGAGCAATCAGATACTGAAAATATTTCATTTTCATTTAGATATTTTGATACTTCCTCATAAGATGCTCTTCTTGTTTCACCATCAATGGCTGTTTCAATAGGAATAACACGCATCAGACCTTTCCCCACCGGAAATGCTCCTGCTGTTTTTGGCCCTCTTACTCTACCATAAGCCTCGAAAGCTTCTGCTATTTGAGGATATTTCTTTACATTTTCCTTATTGTTAACCATCATTTCCATAACTCCTGGCACCCAAGTATCAAGCCAGTATTTATCTTCTCCATCTATTTTATTTACAAAACAAGCACCAGCAACTGCTAATTCCCATAAATGTTTTTCTGTATCCTCTAGGGATTGGCTGCATAAAGGTGCTACTTCCTTTGCACTCTTTGGCTTGCGAAATTCTAAGCATAATCCTACTTCTGCCATTTCATCTGTGACTACTGGTTCTAATATCATATATTCAGGATCTTTATAGTTATATGCTGACTTTGAATTAGGCTTCTTTCTACCAATATGATTTGCTAAATCCAATACTTTTGGCTTTCCCATAAATCTCACTCCTTAATGTTTTTATTCCTGCCAGCTTTTTACCTCATTACGAATCCAATTAGTCCATTCTTCAATTCCTTCTCCAGTCCTTGCAGAAATAGGAATGATCTTTATATTTGGATTTAATTTCTTTGCACGAGTCTTTACTGCCTCTAAATCAAAGTTAAAATAATCTATTACATCTATTTTATTAATAAGTAAAACATCTGCAATTGAAAACATCAAGGGATATTTAAGTGGCTTATCATCACCCTCTGGCACACTTAGTATCATAGCATTTTTAGATGAACCTGTATCAAATTCTGCCGGACATACAAGATTACCTACATTTTCCAGTATTATAAAGTCAAGATTTTCTGTTCCTAATCCTTCTAGCCCCTGTCTTGTCATATCAGCATCTAGATGACACATTCCCCCCGTATGCAATTGGATTACCTTTGTACCTGTTTGAGCTACTGCATGAGCATCCACATCAGAGTCTATATCTGCTTCCATAACTCCAATTTTCATATCCGATTTCAAGGCTTCAATAGTCCTTAAAACTGTAGTTGTTTTACCTGATCCTGGTGATGACATGAGATTTAACAGAAATATTCCCTTGTTTTTCAATTCATCCCTAAGAATATCTGCTTGTCGATTGTTATCTTCGAAAATATTTTCCTTGATTTCTAAAACTTTAAATTTCTCCATTTATTACCCGCCTCCCTACAAATTTTCATTACATTTACAATACAGCTCTATAAAAATCGTTACTATTTTGTCACTTTCATTGTATTTAAAATAAAATTTACTGTCAAAAAAGGGGAGACAGTAAGATTTCAATGTTTATCGACTTTCTATTTCAAGTATTGTTTACACTTATAAATTATATAATCCTGATTCTAAGCACTTCTTATAAAAAAATATGTAAACATTACTTGAATGTAAAAAAGTCATTGGAATGTGCTGAAATACTATGGATTAGGAATTAAATTAATGATAAACTATAGTTGAATTTACGTTATTTTTTTAACGTAATATTTTGAAAGTATCAAATCATTATATTTATATGAAAGGGGTTTTGGTTATGTTCTTTTTTGAAACGCTTCCCTGGTATAACATAATTATGTGGTTTGTTGTTCTTGGCATTCTCATAGGATTGAATGAGCTTTCGCGCACAAGTGA
Source organism: Tissierella carlieri (assembly GCF_018917285.1). Classification (NCBI taxonomy): domain Bacteria; kingdom Bacillati; phylum Bacillota; class Tissierellia; order Tissierellales; family Tissierellaceae; genus Tissierella; species Tissierella carlieri. The sequence goes on from NZ_JAHLOH010000035.1 coordinate 6,376, forward strand.
AAGAGTAAGTATTTTTATGTTTATGGTTTTACCGATAATCCTTACTATAGTTTGGGTCACCAGAGGCCCTAATGAAATTACATCTTGGTTTACTTGGGTCAAGGTTTATTCAGCACTAGCAGGTTGCCTTATTTATATGGTCGTTCGATTTACAGACTACCATAAGAAACACAGATGGTATCTAATACTTATTCCATCTATCTTAGCTATCAATATCTTGGAAGCTGTAGCACGAGAATTTCAAGTTGGTATAGCTGGCTTTAATGGAATGGTTGACGGTATGTATTATATATCCGGAGGGTGGAACTATTTAAATGCAATAGCCGGAATTCTAAATATTTTGGTGATTTGCGGTTGGTTTGGTATCTACTCTACTTCAGGTAAACGTAGAGATATGATATGGCCTGACCAAAATCTCCTTTATATTATAGCTTATGGAGTTTGGAATATATCCTATGTATATTCCTGTGCACCCGGCAACGCCTTGTATTCAGGATTAGCATTAAATCTTGCACCCACTATTCCTGCACTTTTATGGTCAAAAGGAACTTGGATGCAAAACCGTGCACATACATTGTTATTTTGGATGTCATGGGTCATGACATTCCCATATTTCTTTGCTACAGGCAGTATTTTTAATGTAAAGGTAAGCTACAATCCTCAAGCTAACTGGACTCTGGCAATACTATCTTTAAGTCTTAATATAATATTGGGAGTTTGGCAGTTCTACCGAATCGCTAAATATGGTCTCAATCCTTTAAAGGACCAGATTTGGAAGGATTCAAAAATAAGTTCAAAGCTAGAATCTATATAAATTAAAGAAAATCTCCTTAATCGCTATTGATTTAAGGAGATTTTTAATATAATTAATCAATTGGCTAGAAAAAACGATTTAATAAATCTATAGAATACCGTATACAGTTTTCCATTGAAAGTGTGCTCATAATTTCACCTGCTAAAAATACATTGTGTTTACCTTGCATGGATTCCATTTTATCATAAAATCCATTTTCTAAGGCATAAGTATCTACATAGGGGCAATGCTGCCAATTTTTAGCCTGATAAAGCCTTGGATTCTGTATACCTAATTTTAACAAGTCCTCCTTAATAATATCTAAAGCAGAAATTTTAGAGCTATCATTAGGATTATATGCATAAAGCATCACCATCCCTTCATTATCCTCTTCATCCCACCTAGAGTTCCATATGGTAATATGTCCTTGCCGATTGGGTGATAAGTTTTCTAATACGCATCCACAGCCCTTGGGGATTTTATCAGCTATGAATGCATAAACATTAAATGATTGATATCTTATACTGCTTAGGTGTCGCTTCATATCTTGATCCCAAAAATGAAGATTTGAAAATTGATCCAAGGGAGCGGCAATGATAACTCGATTAAATTCAAGAATTTCAAATTGAGTTTGTACCAATAGAGTTTCTCGCTGAGACAAAGAAATATCTATTACCTTTTGACCTAGCCGGATATCTTTGATTTCCTTTCTTAGTCGTTCTGTCAATGAAGAAACCCCATTCTTCCAGGTAGCAAACTCTGGTAACTCCATAAAGGACATTAAATGGTCGTAGTTTAAGATTCTAAGTACATATAGGGCTGGTACTTCATCAATATTGCCTAATCCAAAGATAGTAAAATATTGGGTGTAGATGGTCTTTAAAATCCGAAATTCATGTATATCGCACCATTTTGAAAATGGAAGCATTAATACAGGCTCAACATTTTCAATATTTGATTTTTTAAGTGACTTATACATCTCTAATACATCTGGCAATCGATCCAGTTCATCCACAAAGTCTTCCAATTTTTCCTTCGGTATTGGTATAGTTTTTTGACCATTAGTATTATAATTAGTACGAGATAATTTTGGTCCATCTGCTTTGATATTTAGCCGTTTCATCAAAGCCTTAAGATATGGTTGAGAAGGTAGGCCAAATATGGCCCCAAGTTCGTGAGATTTTCCCTTATGCCAGATGGTATACAATTTACCACCTATCCGTTCATCTTTTTCAAAAATAGTGATATTTTTATATCCCCTTTTTTGCAGACCTTCGGCTATAACAAGTCCTGAAAGTCCTCCACCAACTACTGCAATTTTACAGTCTTCCTTGTTCACTTTTCTCACCCCGCCTTGAATAATTTATCAATGCCAGAATCCAAAGTGGCAATGTATCTAAATCTACATTATTTTGTGATGCCCTTTCAAGTACTGCCTCAACAGGTGTCCTACCTATATTATGACCATTTAGGATTATATTGTAAAAATTATATTCCCTTATAAATTTATTAAGTGCACCTTCAACCTTTGCAAATGAATCAAGTTCATGATTCAAACCAATTTTATCATAGAACTCTGTAACCAAAAACTTATTTAATGACATCATATCTTCTAATGCCGTATTATCCTCAGGAGAAATAAATATATGATTTATATGAAGCTCTTCTATAACTTCTTTATACTTATTACCCTTTACAAAGTAAGGTAAAAACTCCTTTTTTCTGTCAGTAGCTAAATTTGTAATATTTATATTGAATAGCTTCAATAAATAAACTAATTTACGCTCAAAATAATTCCATATATCAATATCCTGTTTTTTATTGTATAGTTTTACCGCTATCCATTTTGAAGCAGCATCGTAGAAACTATATTGATATATTTTTCCAATACCATCAAAAGTTCCCATAAAGTTAATCCGCTGGATAACTAAATACCCTGGATAAATCTCCTGTTTATTAAAAAATCCAAGTATTTCCTTACTATCCTTTCGATTAGTTTTCATATGAAATGCTTTATTCTTAGAATATTGCACTCTCTGAGCCTTTCTTGTCAAATTATTTCGCCTTAAGACATTATAAATACCTGTCTCTCCAATATCAATTCCTTCAGCTCTTAGTTCATAATAAATTCTTTTAGGTCCATCGGCAGGATAACTGCTTACATATGCTAATATTTCCTGCTCAATAGTCTTATTGACTTTATTAGGCATTTGTGGCTTTTGTGGTTCCTTTATTTCCAGTCCAACCATGCCATACTTCTGATAAGCCCTTTGCCAATTATAAAAGGTTGTCCTAGAAATACCAAACAGCTCACAGGTCCGGGAAACGTTATTCTCCTTCAATGCATGTTTCAATATCATATATTTATTATGTGCATTAAATCCTTTGGATTTCATAACAGTACCTCCTTTCCTTTAATGAGCATTTCAATGATATAGCCTTCATGTCTACTAATTTACTTCACATTATCATATCACCATCATTATACTATATTCTCAAGAATTTCCCAATTTTTTCCTTATTTTCTCTATTTATTTCTTGTTAAATGTACCTATCATAATATGAATTTACTTTCATCTATTATATAATAATAAGTATAATGATAAATATGGAGGGATTATATATGACTAAATTTAAAGAAATTAGACCTGAAGAATTTAACTATAGCCCATTTAAATTAATTGGCAAGGATTGGATGCTAATTACTGCAGAAAAGGATGGAAAAACTAATACAATGACTGCTTCTTGGGGTGGTTTAGGTGTTATGTGGAATAAGAATGTGGCATATATAGTTATTCGTCCACAACGCTATACTAAGGAGTTTATAGATAATTCAGATTCATTCTCATTGACCTACTTTGATGATAGTTTTAGAGAAACATTATCTTATCTTGGAACAAAATCTGGTAGAGATGAAGATAAAATCAAAAAATCTAATTTTACAGTTTTACATGATAATAATATTCCTTATTTTGAAGAAGCAAATATAGCAATCTTCTGTAAGAAATTATTTGCTCAGGAATATAAACCTGAGTCATTCATTGATCAGGAACTTAATGAAAAAATCTATCCTAATTCTGACCATCATACATTATATATTGGAGAAGTAACTAAGATATTGGTGAGAGAATAATAAATATCTAGCATACACATCATGAAAATATAGGTTTAATTATAATGGATTATATAACTAAGAGAGACTGAAATAATTTCAGTCTCTCTTTTAAATTTATCTTTTTGATTTAATTGAAAAAATACAATGATATAAAATATTTTGAAATACTGTTGCCAATAGGAAACAAATACTTAAAATATAATAAGCACGATTCTTTTCTGTACTATAGACAAGCAAAAAATATACTGTCCATATACTCATGATAATAGTCAATAGCATTATAGGAATATTAATATTATAGCCTGTATTTCCCTTACGGTAACGCAGATATGCAATGATTCCAAGAGCAATGATAATACTTATAGCAATCCATTTCATCGTTGGAATAGGAAATGTCTTCTGCCATTTACCGTTAAGATATATCACATGACGAAGCATTCCCATTCGAGTTTTAGTAAAATAATGAGCTGCATAGGCTCCGATTATTGCTAAAAACTCTAAGATGCCACACAAAATTGCGCATATATATTTACTTCTATTTTGCCGCCTTGTCATTTGAAAGTTCACCTACTGTCGTATAAACGACTTCACCAGTATTTGGATCTCCCACCTGAACAGGATGATCATCATTCATTTGCCATTGATACCATCCACCGTCATACATACTCATATTGGTATATCCATTTTCGTACATAATTAAAAACGGAATTGATGCACGCCAACCTGTTCCACAATAGAAAGAAAGCTCATTATCCAAGGTAAAGTTAAGTCCTTTCCAAAGCTCTTTCATTTCATCCATTGTAATATAGGTTCCATCTTCATGGGTATAGTCTTCCATATGGTATGGATCACTACCTGCTTTACCCCATACAGCCCCCTTAGGCTCTCCAGCTTTATCAATGTAAGAATAACCGCTTGTTTCACCATTGAACTCCTTATATGAACGAATACTTACTAAACGGAAATTAGAATCATCTTTTAATTTCTTATCCACATCTTCAACTGATATCCAAAACTGCGGATTCACCGGAACCTTTGCACCAAATTCCGTTGCAGGTGTTGCGGCATTTGCAGTAGTTTCTAATTCATATCCTGCTTTTGTCCACGCATCAAGACTTCCATTAAGCACCTTAACATTCTCAACTCCTGCCCATAAATATGCATATGCAACTCTGGCAGTACCAGAAACATCAGATCCATATAGAATAACAGCAGTATCCTTTGTAACTCCAAGTTCAAGCATTGCTTGTTCAACTTCTTCTGGAGATTTTAGATTCCAATAAGGTTCTCCCTCGATGCTTGCAATATCTACATGCACAGCACCTGGTATGTGACCAGTATTATAATCCGGACTATCATCAGCTGATCCCCAAGAAGCTTCCAAAATTATATATTTCTTTGATTCTTCCTGCTTCCCATCAATAACACTTTTAACCCACTGTGGAGAAACAAATACTTTCTTTACATCCACAGCTTCAACCTTTTCAACTTCTGACTTCTGTGTATCTTCATCCTTAGCTACTGATTCTTTATTTACCAGATTACTATCTGATTTCTTAGGTTGTTGTTTACATCCTGTAAATACTGTTATCATTAATGCAGCTACAAGTAACAAAGTAAAAAATTTCTTGTTCATTTAAAAGCCTCCTACTAGTATCTTATTATAATATCCTTATATCTATATAAAGTTAAATATCTTTAAAAGTGTAGCATTTCTATTTTATAAAGTCTAATTAATAAAATCTATAAATAAAATTAAGGATATAGATAAAATCTATAGAAAAAGTTTCTAGTATAGTTAATAATTCTAGCTATTAATATGGAAGTCTCAATAATAGTAATGTAGATATAATTATATCGATTATCTCTAAGTCTATATCTACTATTAAAAAAACTAGGCATAAGCCTAGTTTCAGATTGTTGACTTATTGCTTCTTGGTTTGCAAAAATCAAGAAGCAATTTCAAGTTCGCAAAATTTTTTTTCAAAAACTTCAAATATTGACACAAACAAGCCAAAAAGCAAAGGGGTTAAGCCGTTCTTCCACAACCTATTCGCCAATTTTTTGAGATTCATGCAGGCAAATAAGAGGTTTAGTTCCATTTTCACTCAGTCTAAACCTCTATGCTTGACATAACGCATACCATGAAGCTCCTTAGCATCTGCAAAGACTCGTTCAATGGTTTGGCTTGGGAGTGCATAGAGTTCCTTGCTTCCTACAGTATTATGCTCATTAGCCATAATTCAAATTATATATTTAACCATAAAGCGGGACGAACGCCGCCTGTACATTTGCCATCGCTGATGTTGCCTTTCAATATATTGTTGCCTTGGATACCTATATTACCGTCAGTCCCAAAGATGTACACGGCTTTTACATTAACGCGGCCGGGCGACCGAAGCCACCACCACCAACTCCATTCTTTACCCTGAAGTCTTGCTATTCGCTTACTGTTGTTTTCATCTTTTCTTTCAAACCAATATCTTTGATTTTTTCCTCGGTTTTGCAGTTTTGAACGGCTATCACCGAAATATTTGCACACTTCCTCAAGGCTTAATAAAAATATACTGTCTTGCGTATCTGCTCCGCCCTTTGAACCATACCACTGATTATCAGGATTTTTATTTATTACCGGAATTATCCTTGATTTATCAGTTGCGTTGAATTTGTCATAAAATTCACCATTAAGATATTTTCTTAACGCGCAGTCAGCCCATGTTATATCTTTATAAGCATCATGGTAAGCACGTTGTTCTATTATTTCTTCAGTTATAACCAAAGCCGAGTTATTTTGTATGTCAAGCACACGCCAGTTGTAGTCACCGAATGATATTATCGAGCCAATTTTATAATCTTCCATTGTCCTTCTCCTTAATAGGGAATAATAAATCAAGTTGTAAATCTTCCATTTTACTGCCTTTTTGTATAAAATTATAAAAAATTCAACGTTTCTTCAAATCCCTGCCCCGCAACAGTTTCAGGCGATGTCCAGCGTGGGGAATCGCAGTCGTTATCATATTTATCGCTGGCGTTGACCCATTCTCTTAATAAACGCCAATCCTCAAAATCCCATGTCCTCAATACATGTGCGGCATATAACCCACCACTAAAGGTTCGCTTTACTAAAGGCATGGGTATTTCTATGTCATCTGGAACAGATACCCAACCTTCATATATGTGAGAAGGTTCTCCAAGTACTATTGCCTCCTTAGAGCAGTCAAAACCAAAAAATTCGGGCAAGTAATGTGTATATTATCCGACTAATAATTAGTATAGCATAATTCTTTTACTAATCATAGATATTAAAAAGCCATCAACATATAAAATGTCGATGGCCTGAAACTAGGCATAAGCCTAGTTTTTATTTAACCAATCTATTGTATTCTGTATAATAAGGGCTGCACCCTTCCACATTTCTCCTTCGTCAATATCAAACTTAGGATTATGATGTGGATGAAATTCTCCGTCTATTTCTGCCATGTTACTAAGATAGAAAAAGGTTCCCGGAACTTCTTGTAAGAAAAAGGACATATCCTCTGCACCCATTACAGGCGATTTCATCTCTATTATATCTTCTTCTGGGATTATCTTCTTAGCCGATTCTACAAATCCCTTAGTAAACTCCTCTGAGTTTATAAGTGCCGGATAACAGAATTCATAATCAATCTCATAACTAGCTCCATGGGCTAGGGTTATTCCCTTTACTATTTCTTCTATTCTTCTGGAGATTCTCTGCCTAGTCTCTTCATTTACTGTCCTTATTGTTCCTTGAATTTCAACTGAATCTGGAATTATATTATGGTTAAATCCCCCGTCTATTCTAGTAACAGATACTACTGCTGGTTCCACTGGATCTACTTCGCGGCTGATTATTGTCTGTAATGCTAAAACAATTTCTGAAGCTGTAACAATAGGGTCTATAGATTGATGAGGGTATGCACCATGAGAACCCTTCCCATTTATTTTAATATACATTACATCTACTGCTGCCATCATTGCTCCATAAGATACTCCTATTTTTCCTTTAGGAATTTCCTTTCCTAGATTTCCTAAGTGCAGTCCCATTACAACATCTACCTTAGGATTTTCCAAAGCACCTTCTTCTATCATAGGTTTTGCACCACCTGGATATTCCTCTCCAGGTTGAAATAATAACTTTACATTACCTTTAAATTTATCTTTATTTTCATTCAATACCTTAGCTACTCCTAGCAAGATGGCAGTATGTCCATCATGTCCACAGGCATGCATACATCCATTATTTGACGCAAATTCTAATCCCGTTTTCTCTTTAACAGGAAGAGCATCGGTGTCCGCTCTTAATCCTATGGTCTTTCCTTCTTCTTTACCTTTTATTAATCCTACGATAGCATTTCCATTTACTAAGGTATGGTATTCTATATTCATATTATCTAACTCATCCATTATAAATTTTGTGGTCCTTGGTAAATCCAGTCCTATTTCTGGTATTTGATGAAGTTCTCTTCTCCAGCTAATTATATCTTCTTCTATTCTATTTACTTCTTGGATTATATTGAGCATATCTACATCACCTCAATGATTAATTTAGCAAACTATACCGTATATAAAGCTATCTTCATTTCATTATATCTCTTATATCTGTAATGTCTCTAATTATATCATATAATCCATCTTAGTATTACTCTAACTATTATATATTATTGTTCCGCTTTCTCCAACCAATGCTTCCTTTGCTTTTTCTAATGAAGCTATTATCGCTTGTCTTCCTTTTCTTGATTTAGCAAAATTTACTGCTGCTATTACCTTTGGAAGCATACTTCCCGGTGCAAATTGTCCTTCTTCTATATATCTATAAGCCTCTTCTATAGACATCTTATCTAAATTAATTTGATCTTCCTTTCCAAAGTTGATGGCTATTCTATCTACAGCTGTTAGGACAAATAAATAATCTGCATCAACTAATTCTGCAATTTTGCCGCTAGCGAAATCTTTATCTATTACACCATTAACCCCTTCATAACCAAAGTCTTTTTTAACTACTGGAATTCCACCGCCACCAACTGTTATTACTATATGTCCATCCTTCACTAGAGTTTTTATACATTCTTTTTCAACAATATCTATAGGTTTTGGTGAAGCTACAACTCTTCTATATCCTCTTCCAGAATCCTCCATCATTTTATAGCCCTTTGCTATTACTAGTTTTTCTGCTTCTTCTTTAGAATAAAATCTTCCTATAGGCTTTGTAGGATTCTGTAAATCTTCATCATTTTCATCTACTACAACTTGAGTTACTATAGTTACCACATCTTTATTTATATTTCTTCTATTTAATTCTTCATATATTCTATTTTGGAGATGGTATCCAATATATCCCTGACTCATTGCAATGCATTCTGGAAAAGGCATGGATATTTCTTCCATAGCTAGGTTAATCATACCTACTTGGGGCCCATTTCCATGAGCAATTATTACTTCGTGCCCTTTCTCTATAAGGTCTACTATTGGTTTTGCCGTTTCCTTTACTAGCTCAAATTGTTCCTTCGGAGTATCTCCTAAAGCATTTCCTCCTAAAGCAATTAATATCCTGCTCATATTTCCCTCCTAGTTATTTTTATTAAACTCAATAATTGCCTTCTTAAAACATTCCATTGGTGGACTTACTAAACCTGCACCAACTTGTCCTATACCTGCAACCTTATGAGCCATTCCAGTATTGATTATAGGTAAAATATCTTTTTCAATTACTTTAACTATATCTATTCCTATGGCAGAACCACGAAAATCTAAAGTTGGAATAGAATAATTTGTATTTTCACCTACAGTTATTTCATACATTTTTTCACTATATCCAATGGCATCTTCTACAGTTCCTCCTACAAACTGAACTATAGCTGGAGAGCCACCCATGGCAAATCCTCCTATTCCCATAGTTTCTGTAATAGCACTATCTCCTATGTCTGGGTTAGCATCTTCCTCTTTAAACCCTGGGAACATCAGTCCTTTTATCATATTTGCAGGAGCAGTAAACCATTGGTCTTCACCAAGACCACTTACTCTTATTCCAAAATCTACACCATTTCTGGCCATTGTAGTTACCACAGTAGAATTTTCTACTCCATGAGCTGCATCTGTTGCAACCTTACAGGATGGCATAGACAAATTTAGAAAATAATGTTCATTCATCTTTATGAAATTTAACACTCTCTTTTTTATGTCTATATCTACATCAGTATCTATGATATAAGAAGTTATTTCCCTAAAGAATAAACTAGTAGCAGCCTTGTTCCTATTATGACATTCATCTCCCATATGAACTGCTTGAGAAATTATAGACTTTATATCTATTCCTCCATCAATACTCTTTAAAGCCTTTTTCATAGTAGGCCCAAACTCTTCCTCTATCCATTTAAGCCTTTCTATAACTTCATCATTAAATGCACCATATCTTAGAACCTTTCCTAATCCCTCATTAATTGTACAATAACCATAATTTCCATATGTCTTGTTATATACTACATGTACCGGCATAGAAGGAGATACTATACCTGCCATAGGTCCTACAGTACAGTGTTCATTACAAGGTGAAAACTCAATTTCTCCCGACGATGCTATCTTTATTGCTTCTTCTTCATTTTTAGCTCTGCCTTCATAAATTAAAGCTCCTATTACTGCTCCCTTCATTGGTCCAGCCATTCTTTCCCATTCTATAGGTGGTCCCGAATGAAGTATCATATTTTCCTTCATCCCTGGGATTACATTTATTGCCTTATCTATATCTATGAGCATAGGATGAGAATTCATCATTCTTTCTACTGCCTTTTTATTAGCTTCTTTTATGTCTTCTCTACCAGATAATTTATCAATTATATTTAATAATTCTATATCTCCACCAGCAGCAGGTACCCAGTCTAATTGCAATACATCTTGCCCCTGAAGTTCTAGATCATCTTTAAATTTGCTTGTCCCTATATTTAATATCTTTAATTCTTGTGAAAACAAATTATTAATACCACTCATGTCAAACCCTCCTATTATGATAATATTTCTATTACTATATTGGCTGCTTCAATATTACTTTCTGCAATTAATACTCCTTCCTGCTCTAACATTTTTCTTTGATTTTCATAATTTTGTTTATCAATATCTGTACCACAAATATAAGCTACAAATATTAAATTTCTTCCATAGGAATTAGCAATATTTTTTGCCTCTTTAATAGATTTTATAGTAACTCCTACAGGATCTTCATGAGACCCATATCCTAGTTCAAAATCCATGAGTATAACTCCTACTTCTTCATCCTTTGCTTCTTTTATTATCCTATCAAGCCTTAAAGTAGGCTCTATCATCGGATGAGGTTTTCCTACAGTGAATTCATCTTCTCCTAAATCTAATAGTACATTCCCATGATAATCATTTATGTTCTCAAGCTTTTCGTTTTCATTTTTAGCTACATTGCTTCTAACAGAATCAAAGCTTCCCCTTAAAATAGATAGTGCTTCAGCACATAATGTACCTCCACAGAATAATCCTCTAAAATACCTTTGTCCTGGATTTAATGACTTCTTCAACTCTTTAACATCTATAAATAAATTATTCTCTTTTCCAATTTCCTCTTCACATCCACTTGATAGCTCCACAGCTTTCTTTGCTGCTTCATAAAGTCCATAAACAAATGCGGCCTTTGAATCCTTTTCATCTTCTTTATCTCCATCTATAAAACATATAACTACTGGTTTATCTACCTTCTTTACTTCCTCCAGTATTTTCTTTTCTACAGATTTTGCTGGCGGCTTAGAGATCAAAACTATTACTTCAGTATCCTTATCTCTACTTAAAGCCTTTAGCCCTTCTATCATCATAATTCCACCAATTTCTTCTTTAAGGTCTCTTCCTCCTGTTCCTATTCCTTGAGAGATTCCACCTCCAAGTCTATGAATTTGAACCATGACCTCTTGAAGTCCTGTGCCTGAAGCTCCAACTATTCCTATATTTCCATTTCTTACTTCATTAGCAAAACACAATCCAACATTGTTTATACTAGCAGTGCCGCAATCAGGTCCCATTACTAAAAGTCCTTTTTCTCTACCTATTTCCTTTAACTCTTTTTCCTCTTCTAGAGTTACATTATCACTAAACATCATTACATGAAGACCTTTTTCTAAAGCTTTTTTTGCTTCCCTAGCTGCATATCGCCCCGGTACTGAAATCACTGCTAAATTAGCATCTTCCATTTGTTGCAATGCTGCATCGATTGTCTTGGGACTTTCTAATTCTCCTTTTTTCTTCTTTTTATTTTTTGGACTTAAAAGCTCTTCTACTAACCTTAAAGCCTCCTCATAACTATTCTCATTTTCTGCCTTTATAGCAATTATTAAATCATTATTTCCAGCATTATCTGATTCCTTTGTAGCTAGTCCAACATTTTGTAGCAATTGTTTATTCATTTCTGTTGCCATAGATACTACTGCCTCTTCTACCCCGTTTACATCTAGTATTTTACTAGACAAAGACATCAAAGTAACAGAGTCATAATAAGCATTTTTTCTAATTATTGTATTTTTCATAGTTGTTATTCCTCCATATTGAAATTGTTTATTAATAAAATAAATGCAGTAACTACTCCAACAGCTAAGTCAGTCCCGGAAGAAGACCCAATATTCAGTAATCTTTCCAAAAATAAAAGGAACTGTTCTTTATCTCCATCTAAGAATGCATTTATAAAACTTAAAATGTATTCTCTGGATTCACCTCTTAAAGTAATTGAAAGCATTTGTTTGCTTACATCAGTAGTTGAGATCTTATCTATATGAATTAAATTTATTAATTTTCTTTTTATTTTATTGGAATAATCTGTTGAGATTATATTTAATGTGGATAAGAAACCCGTTAGAAAATCATCACCAGAAGGTGTTAACCCAATTCCAAATCCGATTAAGGAGTTAATCTTAACTTCATCTATATTTCCATCATTTAAAGCATCTAAGAATACTTCTATTCTCCTTGATAATTCTTTTTCAATTAACCCGGGATTACAAGCTTTTACTTTTAAATAATTCTCTAAATAAAAATGTCTACATCCACCATTTGAACCCTTTTCTAAAATAAAATCATTAAAATATCCTATATTTTTCATTATTAAGTCCTTATTTAAATCTCTTCTCTTTTCTACATTAGGATTCCACAATATACAATTAAATCCCAAATTTATCCTTACTTTATCCTCTATAATCAAGCTGTTGTCCATTTTAAATAATCTATTTCCTTCTTCTAAATCCAAATCTTCAAAACTTATATTTCTATTGTCTATTCTCAAGGTGAAGGGACTATTATCTATACTTTTAGATCCTATGGTATACATATTGTCTTTATTATCTAAAAAGTTTATAGTTCTAGAGTAGATGCTGTGGATTTTGCCTACTATCTCTAAATTCCTATTCTCATTAAAAAATTCAATGAAGTGTTTGTCATAAGCCCAAGCACTAAAGCTTATGATTTCATATCCATCTCTCTCCATAGCTCGTCCCTTCCTCTTAGTTAATCCTTACTCACTATTTGGTAGACATAAATCTAAGATTATTGACACTAATCCTGCTGGAACTACTCCAGATGTCAAGAAAAGTTGTATATCTCTAGGCAAATTTTGAGTTGCTTCCGGTACTATATTTAATCCTATACCAAGTCCTAAGGATATTGCTATTATAAGCATGTTTCTACTATTCATTTTTATATTTCTTAATAAAGATAAACCAGATACAGCTACCATAGAAAACATGGCAATAGCTGCCCCTCCTAATACTGGTTCTGGCATTATGGCTATCAAGGAACCAAATTTAGGAAATATAGACAGAACTATTAAGATAATTGCTCCTATCTTTACCACATGTCTGCTAAATACACCTGTCAAGTTAACTACTCCTATATTCTGAGTATAGGAAGTATTGGGAAATCCATTAAATAAAGCAGCTATACTACTTCCTAATCCATCAGCAATTACTCCTCCACTCATTTCTTCGTCAGTGGCTTCTCTACCTTCTGCTCCAACAGTAAGAGCAGATATATCTCCTATGGTTTCTATTGCTGTTGCAATATACATGAAAAGCATGGCTATAATAGCAGTTGGTTTAAATGACCATTTATATGCAAAAGGCTTAGGTAGTGAAATCCAGCTTGATTCCATCACTGGAGTTATATCTATTATTCCTAGAAAATAAGATATTAAATATCCAGATACTAATCCTATTAGTATTGATGAGGATTTTAAGAATTTGTTCTTGCTCTGATTAAATAGAATTATTATGACTAAAACTGTTGCTGAAATTAGTAAGCTTCTTAAATCCCCCATATTGGCACTTCCACCTGCTGCTTGCTTTATACCAACAGGTATAAGTGTTATTCCTATTGTTAGTACTACTATGCCTGCTACTAAAGGCGTAAATATTTTCTTTAATCTTAGGAGGTTTTTCCCTAAAAATATCTCAAATAGCCCTCCGATAAAGCTAGCACCTAAAACTCCACCTATTCCAAAATCTTTAGCTATAGCTAAAACTGTAGATATAAAAGCATTGCTAGTCCCCATTACTATAGGAAGCCCAGAGCCTATTCCTTTATATTTCATTATCTGAATAAAGGTTGCTACTCCAGCCATAAATAAAGCACATTGTATTAAAAATGTTGTTTCACTTGGAGGTAAATCTAATAAAGCTGATAATAAAAGGGGTACAGTAATATTGGCAGCAAACATAGCTAATATATGTTGAAATGCTAAAGGTATGGCTTTGGATAGCTCTGGCTTATCTTCAATACCATAAACAATATCCATTTCGGTTTTTTTATTTTCCATAATATCACCTCTGTTTTATGAAAGGGATATATCATAACTATATCCCTTTCATATAGTTTTTTATATTACTACAACTGCAATTATAATCAGTAAGACTAATGCTCCTAATATATATCTTAGATTTCCCTTTATGACGTCAATTATGTCTATTTCAAAACCTTTTGATAAAGCTGCGACATTTATCTGAACTGGGCTTATTTGAGTTCCAAGTCCCGTTGCTATGGCTACAAAACCCATGGCTTCTGAAGGTAGTCCTAATGCTGATAAAGTAGGAAGTATTAATGTTAGAACTCCAGCCGCAAATGCTCCAGAAGGAATAGCTATTAAAAATGCTATAATCATTGCTACAGGTAGTATTATTGCTTCTGGAACATTACTTGCTAAAGCTGCTATTTGCTCAAAGGTTCCTAGTTCTCCAATCATATTTATGAATGCTAGGAACATTCCTACTGCAAATAAAGTAGTTAATATAAATCTGGAACCCTCAATCAATGCCTCACAGGTTTCATCTATGTTAAGAGGAGTTAAGAGCACTGTTAAAATACTTGTGAAGATAACCGCTGTTGCAGGTGTAAATAGATTTATTCCAATTAATGAATTTAACGTATTTCCACCTACTACCATTACTAATAGGGCAATTGCTGGTATAGATTGTTTTAGTAAAGTACCATTACTTTTGTTCTTATCACTATTTTCTTTGTTAATATTTTCTTTCGTTAAAGCGCCTCTTTTATAAACACCATAGATAGCTAGTCCAGCAGCTAGTAAATAAAAAGCTATAGTATATGGTCTCATAGCCGCTGCATGAGATATTACATCTCTTCCCACACTTTCTGCCGCTAATACGGTTTCTGTCGAGGCTGGAGATGTAGTAAATCCTACTGCTGAAACGATTGCCATTGCTACAATAACTTCAGGAATTGCCCCTACTGCAGCAGCCGCTAATGGTGCAGTGACCATGGTATTCCCTGCACCCATTCCTGCCATATATGTTGCAAAACCTTGTATCAAAACTATAATTCCTGCTAGTATACCTATCTTTCCCTTTAAACTTCTTCTAGCTAATTCTACTAAAGATTCTATACTTCCAGCTTTTGAAACCATTGCAGCTGATGCAGCATAGATTATTGGAACTGTAATGCCTAACATGTTAGTTATACCACCTACAAACATTTGGCTTGCTTTTGACATCTCTAATCCACCTATTAAAATGGCTAGAATTCCTCCTATTAATCCTGCAAAAAGCATATGCTGCTTTTTAAATAAAAGTGCTAATACTACAACTAATGGTATTATATTTATTAACAAACTCATGCCTGGTCGCCTCCTTATTGATTATTTATTACATTAGTTTTAAAAATATCATTTTTAAAATATCCATATATATTAGCTTGTCTGATTATTGAATCTACTTTAGTTCTGGCATCTATAACTATGAAGTTTGCTTTATTTCCTTCTTTGATATTATAATCAAATTTTAAGACTTCTCCAGGAATAATAGACACCATATCAAATAATTTATTTAGGTCTTTTTCTCCACCCATATGACATCCATGAGCAGCTATTAATATTTCTTCCAATAAGTTTCCATTTCCAAAAGGATTAAAGGGGTCTCTAATGTTATCAGAACCAATTGCTACAGGTATATCATGGTCTAATAAATATTTAACTGGTGCTATGCCTCTTCTAATATTTATTTTATCTCCTCTTCCTTGTAGATATAGGTTAGTAGAAGGTAATGAAATTATATTTATCTTTGCTTTTTTAACTAACTCAACAATAGGTAATATAATTTCTTCTTCATTTGCCGATAGACTACAGCAATGACCTGCTGTCACTCTACCAATATATCCATTAGCTATAGTCAAGCTTGCCAAATCATTGACTATTAAAGAATCAGCATCATCGGTTTCGTCTATATGCATATCAATATCTACATCATATTTCATCGCTAAATCAAATATCATATTCATATGCTTTATTGGGTCTTCTTCTATTGCAGGTATTCCACCAACTATATCAGCTCCCATCTTCAAGGCCTCTTCCAGATAAAAATAGGACCTACTATTTTTTATTATCCCATCTTGAGGAAAAGCTACTATTTGAATATCCATTAATTCTTTATATTCTTCTTTTAATTCTAATAAAGCCTCAACTGATTTTAGTTGAATCTTGTCATCCACATCTATATGAGTTCTAAGGAATCTAGTTCCATTTCTAAAAGAAAGATCTAAGATCTTCCTAGATCTTTCTTTTACATCTTCTTTTGTCATACTATGTTTATATTTACTCATGATTTCAATTGCTTCATATAAGGTACCACTTTTATTTATTACCTTTTCTCCTATTAAAGCTTTATCAAGGTGCATATGACCATCTACAAATCCATTTATAACTATCTTATTTTCTAAGTCTATAATCTGAGTATCTAAGTCTATAGATTCAATATCTTTTTCGACCTTTTCAACTAATCCATCTTTAATATAGACATCTTGTATTTCATTAACGAAAGGGAAATATCCATTTTTCAAGATATAATCCATTTAGCCACCTCAATTCTTATATTATTTTTCAATAATAACAGCCACAGGACCTCCACCAGCTGGACCTTGATGTTCTGCACCACCTGATACATAAACCATAGGATCTCCTACAATTGAAGCTATAACACCATTTACTACTGCCCTAGCATGGCGAGTATGATTTATATCTGAGTCTGTTAACATGGTGTTTCTTCTATTTCTTACATATCCATCTGGAGAAGCTTCTGCCTTAGCAAGTATATTCACTATTCTTTTCTTATCTTCTTCAGTTGGTAATTTATCTATGTCTAATCCACTATTAATCATGGCCTCAATAACCCCTTCTAGATCTATGGCATCCTTCATGACACTATGACCTATCCTATATTTACTAATGGATTTTTTAGAATTACCCATCAATATGATTTCACAGTTCATTAACTCTACTCCTGCAGAAGTTGAAGCCACCTTTGAATATAAAGACCAATCTTTTAATATAGTCTCTTCTGTAACTTTTACTTCTTCTACTTCATCTAAAGCAACAGCTACTCCTAAAGCAGAAGCTCCTCTTGTATATCCCATTGATTTATAAGTGTCTTCCACAACAACAGATTTTCCTCTTGATTTTGCTTCTATAATCCTATCTGAAGTCAATAAAGGACATTTTATTTGTACAAAATGAACATCTTCCTTTTCTTCAATTCCCGCTGATTCCATAAGCTCTAAAACTACTCTTTTTACTTCTTTAACCATAGTTAAAGTACCCATTTCTTCAGGTAAAAAGTCTCTAGTAAAACTTACACTTACAGCTAAAGATTTTTCTTCTGTTTTTACTTCTTCTACTTCTTTTTTAGTGAAAATAGTAGCATGGGGAGTCATTACCCCTTCAGTTCCACCAGACATTACAAAAGCAACCTTTTCTTCTACTTCTTTTTCAGTTTTTCCTAACTCTCTAGCTAAAAAACTTCTGAAGGAAGCTGTACAAAATCCTCTGGTAAAGTCATTTACACAACCATTACCTTCCGTTTTACCTAAAACAGCCACAATCTCTTCAGGTATAATCTCACCCGTTTCTATTAATTTTTTCAAACCAACTACATCATCTGGTCCTGCCATAGGAATCTTATACACTTTTACATCCATCATTGCTTTCTCCTCCTTATTCATATTGATTAGTTTTCCTTCATTTGTTGAAATTTAATAATTTATTTGAAATTAAAAAATATTTTAATTTTTCCCTTGACAAAAGCATATCATACACCTTTTTTATAGTCATCATTATATCTAGCCAAAAAAAATGGGTCCCATTGTCAACTATTGACAATTGTACCCATTTTATTACTCTTTCCATTATTATATATATATAATTATCTTTGATTTGACGCAAGCCATAGATAGATATTATATGCTAATACTAATTCTCCAACTTCAAATCCATTATCTATTTTTATTCCTAATTCTTTTATTCTATCTATTCTATATCTTAAAGTATTGTAGTGTATAAACAAACTCTCTGCTGACTTCTTAACATTAAAGTTTTCCTCTATTAAAACCTTTAAAGTTTCCATTAACCTCATATCATTTACCTTATCGTATTCTATTATTTTCCCTAGCTTATTATTTACATATCTATTTAGAATCTCTATATCCTTTACTTCTTTTATAATATTAAACATCTCATAATCATTATAATGACTGACAAAGGAATTTTGATTTAAAATAGAACCTGTAATTACACTGCTTTGAGCTTCTTTATAGGCTAAGGAAAAACCGTCCATATCCTTTGCCGTATTAGATATCCCTATCCCTATCTTAACCTTATCTCTTAGTCTTTCAACGATTAGCTTTCCCACTTCTATGCAATTTTCCTTAATATTATTCATAAATATAACATTAATAAAAATTACAATCGAATCATCTATATACACAGTTTTAATTTTATTGCTATTTATTAATAATTTCTCCTCAAGAATCTTTTCTATATACTTCGAATCTAAAATATATTCATATAATATCTTTTTCTTTTTATCATCTTCCATTAATAATTTTGCAATCATTATTACCTCTGGAAATTCCATATTCCATCCAAAGGTTTTAGCTTTATTGATAGTATCTATAGGGGAATCTATCTTTCCCTGTAAAATATCTCTAATAAATGCATCTTGAAAGCTTTTCTCCTTCTCTAATACGGCATAATTTTTATAGAACACAGATGCTATCAATAGAGAAGCTTGCTCGACAGCCACTATTAAACTCTGATTATTAACTTCTCCTTTTAACAGTACGATGTATCCAAATCTAGTCTTTCCTGCATTTATATAATGTTTTATATAGGATTCTTCCTCATATTCTATATCTTTTACTTTAACTTTAAATCTATTATTTCCATGGTTATTAGAAAATGATATTATAGAAACTTCCTGTTCATCCAAATCTTTAGACATATGTGTAATATTTAAATCATTATCTAATAAAAGAACTGGAAACTTTACTATTTCAGATAAATTATTTACTAATGAATCTATATCTTCTCCTTTTAGGAAAAGCTTCATTAGGCTTTCATGGACATGATTTCTAAAATTTAATATATTTATATGTTTATTTAGGGACAATTCAAGTATTTCCGTTACCAACTTAGATAAATTGGCATCTTGAGGCAACTCTATAATTGGAAAATCCAAATCATCGGCTTTCTTTATCATAGCTGGTGGTATTTCCTTTATATATCTAATAGGTTTTATACATATGCCAGCTAAATTTAGTTCTACTGATTTCGGAATAAGTTCATTGGTAGCGGTTTCATTGTTATATATTGGATATAAAGTAGTAATCAGCAGGCTATGGGTATCTACATAGGGAAATATATCTGGAACCTCCATTAAGGTTGCATTATTTACCATATTGGATAATCCCTTTTTACCAGCAACTATTCTGGCATGTTTAAATCCATCTAATTCTAGTACATCTTTTACTGTTATAAGCATATTAATCACCCATTTCTAATTTAGATAATCATCTATTGATCTTTTTATAGCAGTACTGAAATTATTGGTATAGTCAATATAGATAATATATGGCTTATTATATTGAATTTTAAAGCAAACTCTATTTCGCAATCGTGCTTTTGAGTCAAAACTACAAGTAATATTGCTGTTGGCAATGATTGCATTGTAACTACTATACTTGTAAGGAGCTGTGGTGCATTTATAAACTTAAGTAATAATAATGCCACAATTGGAGCTACAATTAATTTAATAAAACAAGCATAATATATATCCTTATCTCCTATTATTTCCTTTAATTTCAGCTTAGTCATTTTTTCACCCAATATTAACATTGATAATGGTGAGGTAAGTGCTGACAACATTGAAAGAGGCTTACTAACTACATAATGCATCTCTATTTTTAGTATAAACATTATTGTACCTAGAAATACTGCAATTAATGCTGGAGTTTTCGCTAATATTTTAAATGGTGATTGTGTTTTTTCCTTTGAAAGTATTCTTTCTCCATAAGTCCACAATATAGTATGATAAGGTATCATAAATACAGAAGCGTAAAGTACTGCTTCTTGTCCAAATAATTCAAATATCAATGGAAGTCCCATAAATCCTGAGTTAGGAAATGCTGTACCAAATATTAAAACAGCTTTTTTCTCTTTAGAATATCTTATAAAAAGAATCTTAGATATTAACACGGTGATAACATGTATTCCTACGGAATATACAAATATTAATAATACTCCTCTTAATGTATCCTTTGAATAACTCATATTAAAGGACGAAATTATAAGTGCTGGTAAGGCTATTGCTGTAAGTACTTGGGTCATACCCTTGGATATATCTTCATTTATTATATTTTTCTTTGTTGCTATATATCCTACTGCCATTAATATTGCTAATACTGTGACTTGCTGTATTACAAAAGATGTTTGCATATTGTTCCCCCTCAATCTCAATTACTTCTATTATATATTGATTTTATTTAAAAAACTAGGTGGAGAACGCCTAGTTTTCGACTCTATATCTTCATTATATCTTTAAATTCATTCAATTTACTTCGACTAATAGATATCTTTTCCTTTACTCTGGTTAATTCCAAAGCAACAAAGTTTATCTTAAAAGAAAAAAGATGGTTATCACCATCCTCTCCTATCTATTATTTAAGCCTTCATAATTAAGCCTATGAACTCCAAATCTTCATTTCCTATATTTTTTATTGAATGACCTTCGCCACTTCTACATAGAGTGAAATCTCCTTCTTTTATAGATATTTCATTGCCATTATCACTATAAAGAGCTCGCCCTTTAAGTATATAGTAAGCCTCTTGCTCTCCTTCATGTTTATGAAATCCTATAGAGTTTCCAGGTTCTATTATATGCTTTGCAAATAATCTACCATGTCCACAAAAATCTTCCACTTCTAATAAATGTGTCCTTTTAATTTCTCCTTCTCCTTGCATTAAATTTACAACTGCATCTGTTCTTAATTCATCCGATTTTTTCATCATTTAAAACTACCCCCTATTTTTAAGTTAATATCTGCAACAACCAAGGTGCTAAAAATACAGTAATCAAGCCTGCAACGCTTATACCCAGCGAACCCATTGCTCCTTGTACTTCTCCTAATTCTATAGCCTTTGCAGTTCCTACAGCATGAGCTGCTGTTCCCATTGCTATTCCAACAGCAATTTCGTCATGGATTCTAAATACTTTAAAGATATATGATCCTATAACATTTCCTATAATCCCCGTAAGTATTGTCATGGCCACAGTTAAAGCTGGTATCCCTCCTATTTGGGCGGATATCTCGCTAGAAATAGCTGCTGTTACAGACTTTGGTATAAGTGATATGGATACAGGTCCAGTTAATCCAAATAACTTACTTAAGTAAAATATACTAACTATTGATGTGGTACATCCTACTATTATACCCACTAATACTGGAACTCCACTACTCTTTAGTCTTTCTATTTGTTTATATAATGGCACTGCTAGAACCACCGTTGCAGGTCCTAGAAAGAAAGTAATTATACTGCCTCCCTTATTATAAACCTCATAATCAATATCAAAATATGCTAATAAGATTATTATTAATCCTATTGCTATAATTAAAGGATTGAATATTGCCTTCTTAGTTTTCTTATTTATAAAAAGTCCTATTTGAAAAGCAATGATTGAAATAACGAATCCAAATATAGGTGTATCTAAATAAGCCATTATTTAATTTCCTCCTTTCCTCTGCCTGTTAATAGTTGGACAGTTAGGCCTGTAACAACTATTGTTAATGCTGTTGTTAAGATTATAACTACTAGAATTGGTAGCCATTGCTCCTTTATTAGTTCCAAAGATGCTATTAATCCAACACCTCCTGGAATGAATAGAAAAGTTAAATGATCTAGGAAAAATTCAGATACAGTTTCAATTTTTTCTAATTTTAGTATTCCAGTAAGTAGACAAATTAATAGTATTATCATTCCTAAGACTGTGGCCGGAATAGGTATTTTTGCTATTTGTTGAATAATATGTGCTATAAACAATATTCCAAGTATGATACCTAGTTCTTTAAGAATTTTCATTAATACCACCCCTTAATTTTAGTAAAATCTATTTAACTTCATCTTTCCTTATCTATTTATTTCTAAGAGATAAATAGATAATATTATTATAGTAGAGTATTGTCCCCATATTGATTATATGAAGTTTCCTATTTTTATACAATAATTTCTCTATAAAATGCTAACAATCATAGATAAAATACAAGATTAATCCATTGATAACAATTAACAAATTAATGGTTCAAACTCTTTTACTTTCATATTAAATAGAGAACTAGGAGATAATCTCCTAGTTCTCTATTTGATTATTACTTCCCTTTTTTAATCCAACCAGCTACTTCTACTGTTCTCTTTGCTTGATGTTTTACCGCATCTTTCACATCTTCAATCATATTTCCATCTTGATCTAGGGTAACGGAGGTACCGTAAGGATTACCCCCTGCTTTATATATTGAGTCGTCAGTATAGCCTGGTGGTACTATTATTGCTCCCCAGTGCATCATTGATGTATATAATGATTTTACTGTGGCCTCTTGGCCTCCATGAGCATTTCCTGCTGATGACATAGCTGATACCACTTTATTCGTTAATTTTCCTTGTGACCATATCCCACCTTGCATATCTAAAAATTGCTTCATTTGTGATGGTAAATTCCCAAATCTAGTTGGCATTGAGAAGATTATAGCATCAGCCCAGTCTAAATCCTCTGATGTAGCTACTGGTATATCTTTCGTTGCCTCTATATTGGCTCTCCATGCTGGATTGGAGTCTATAGCAGCGTCTGGTGCTAACTCTTGAACCTTTCGGACTCTTACCTCTGCACCTGCTTCTAAGGCTCCTTCTTCCACCATTTTCGCTAATTTATAATTTGTTCCTGTTGAGCTATAGTATATTACTGCTAGTTTAACTTTTTCCATTACCATTTCTCCTTTCAAAAATATATGTCAATTTGATATTATCCTTAAGTATTGATAATATACCCTTAAAGAAAAGACACTAAACACCTTTCATACTATACCAGGGTATTTATTGTTAGAAATGATAATAATATTCCAGCTAGAACTGATAAGACTAAATTTCCTTTTATATATGATATAATAGCTGCAATTCCAATACCTATGACAGTTGCTATTTTCATCCCATCAGCAGCAGTCAATACTCCTCTTATAATTAAAATGCTTAGAGAGGTATAGGGTATATATAAGAGGAATTCCTTCAGATTTTTATTTATATTTCGATTGTTCAATAATGCTAATGGTATTAACCTCGGTAGATATGTAACTAAAGTCATACCTATTATTAGTGGCAAATAGCTTTTCATCTTATTCCTCCTCATTTTTCCTAAAGATAACCACTCCCATAGAAGAAGATATAATAATTCCAAAAATTATGTCCCAACCTGAAGTGAATATCTTAGAATAAAATAATATTACATAAACTACTGCTGATATTATAGATAAAAATAAAATATTCTTTGATTTCTTTATTTCTGGAAAAAGCAATGCTGCAAACATTGCATATAATCCTATACTCAAACTAGACTGTAAAGAAGCAGGAAGTATTTCTCCTACTAAATATCCAGCCATTGTACCTAATGCCCAAGAACTATAGGCTAATATATTAATGACTAATACAAATGCTAGGTTAATCTTATCTTTATTGAAAGATATTACCGAGAATGTCTCATCGGTAATTCCAAAGGCTACTATTGGCAGAAACTTCTTATTCATATCTTGAAACTCTACTGCTAATGATGCTGACATCATCATATGTCTTAAATTTAGTAAAAATGTTGCAAGTATTATACTGCCTATAGAGACTCCAGCTCTTATAAAATCTAATGCCATAAATTGACTAGCACCTGCATATACCATCATAGATAAAAGGCTTGTATCTCTAAAGGTCACATCAGTATTCTTTGATAGTAGACCAAAGGCCATAGCTATGGGAAAGTATCCTATTACTATAGGTAATACAGCTACAAATCCTTCTTTTATTTTATCTATTTCAATCTTTTCTTTAGTCATATGTCCTTCCCCCTTTTGTACTTTACTGTAACAGAAAATTAATAATATTATATTAGTATTCTCACAAAAATTCAAGGAAAATGAAATAAGTATCAAAAATGGTGCCAGGCACCATTTTTGATACTTATTCTATTGAATAGTAAATTTGTCTAACTTTTTATATCAGATAAAAACGGTTTGTTTTTACCTACATATCTCTAGCCAGCAACGCTGCCCCGATGGAGCCTGCATATCTAGCTAATGGACTTGTTTGTACTTTTGTTCCCAGTTTCTCTGAGAGAAGTTCAACAAAGGGTTCTACTTCACATAGTCCTCCTGTTAAAAATATAGTATCTGTAGCACCATGTTTGTGTAGAAGAGCATATACTCTTCCTGTAATTGAGTTTACTATACCTCTGGCTATACCTTCTCTTTTAGTTCCAGATCCTATAAGACTTATAACCTCAGATTCCGCAAATACCGTACACATACTAGTTATATTTATATCTTCTCCTGATAATGCCATTTGGACTAGTTCATCTATACTAACTCCTAAGGTATTTGCCATTAGTTCTAAAAACCTACCAGTACCTGCAGCGCATTTATCATTCATTGTAAAATTAGATACCTTACCTTTGTCTAAAGTAATTATCTTCGTATCTTGTCCACCTATATCTATTACTGTAGAGTCTCTACCTAATAGATAATGAGTTCCTTTACCATGACAAGTAATTTCTGTAATAGTTTTATTTGCATAAGGTACGGATATTCTACCATAACCAGTAGCTACAACCTTTGATTCGTCTATTTTTATATTTTCTTTCTCTAACTTTTCTCTAATTGTTTTTGAAGTTTCTATACTGCTCCACCCTGTAGGCATAGTGAAATTTTCTATTAATTTATCATCATTAAATACTGAAACCTTAGCAGCGGTAGAACCTATGTCTATACCAATGTAATGCATTCTTATCATCCTTTACTATTTTGCAGTAGCCGGCCTTTCTATTGTTTCTAGAAAAGCTTCAACTCTTACTTTTACTTGTCCTGTATCTGAATCTGAGTAGTCAGTTTCTATCTGAATAAATGGAAGTTTTAATTCTTCTTGAACAAATTTCTTAACTGTAAATGATTCTATATTATATGTGTGACATGCTTGCCAAGTTAAATCTACTACTCCATCTACATCATATTCCTTAGCTAATCTTCCGATTAAATCTAATCTTCTATTATTATTTGTCATACATGAACAAGGAGTAGAAAGGTATTTTTCTGCTAAAGCAGTTATAGGATCTTTATTTTCATCTACCATAACATCTAATCCCTTATATCCAGTACAATTTTCTAAGGCTACTACAGATGCACCAGCTTCTTCTAAAGCTTTCAGTACCTTTTCTGAGCCAGCTCCTATTGGACAGCCTGTAAGTAATATCCTAGGTGCTGTTTCATCGAAAGCATATATTCCTTTTTCCATTCTATCTTCTATTTCAGCTATTAATCTTTCAATTAAATTAATTCCTGATTCTTTATCTACATTAAAACCTTTTAACCATTGAGCTAACATCATATCCATTCCTGATAATGGTGCTGGTTTATGAGCATTTAGTTTATGTAACCTTTTCATTGCATCTCTTTCTCTATTCATAAGTTTTATAGCATTTTTTAGTTTTTCATCTGTTATTTCTACTCCAAGCTTTTCTTCTATGAAATTTTTAAATTTAACCATTTCTTTTTTCCATAAATCCAGTGAATCTTCATCGTTTGCAGTTTGTGGCAGATTCATAATATGCATTGGTTTTATTTTTCCCATTAATTCATACATTTTTTTCTTTCCATCACATGTAGTTTCTGCTAAAAGTACATCTGAGAAATAAAAATATGGACATTTATCTGTAATTGCAAACCCATAGCTAGATTTAATTAATGGACATAGATTTCTTGGTAATTCCTTTTCTGCATCTTCAATAGGTGCTTGGGTTGTACCACATAGAGTTACAGGTATTGAATCTGCTGCTAATGCTATTTCTGAAGGTGAAAACACGCAATACATCCCTACAACTTTTTTACCCGTTTCATGGGCTTCTTTGATTTTTACTGAATTTACACCTCTTAAACCTTCAACTTCTTCCATTATCGATGGTCTCATATTTCACACGCTCCTTTTATAAGATTACATACATATTAAAGTTTATCATGTAAAAAAACCATCTACCAATTATTTTTATCAATAGGTTGATGGTCTTGTATAGGTAATATTAATAAGAAGCAATATGGATACCCGTTAATTATTTGTCTTCAAATAATCATTTATCGCCGCTCGAAGTCCTTTAACTCCTAGGACTGAGCAGTGAATCTTGCTTTGTGGTAGTCCATCTAAGGCATCGATAAGTTCTTTTTCCGTTATGGCTAGAGCCTCTTCTATAGTTTTACCTTTTGCCATTTCTGTTATCATACTACTTGTAGCTATAGATGCCGTACATCCAAATACTAAAAAGCTAATATCTGTTATTATATTATCCTTAACTTTAATATAAATGGTTAAAGAATCACCACATTTTAAATCTCCATAAGTACCTTCTCCGTCAGGATCTTTCATACTACCTACATTTCTTGGGCTCATAAAGTGCTCTATTACTTTCATTGAGTACTCTGAATACAACTTTATCACTTCCTGTTTATATAATAGTGGTTATCATCTTTATTTTACCACAGAATAATATTTTAATATAATAATTTAAACATAAATATCTGAAAACTCTACATGTATTCTCTCCGCATTAAATGTATTTTCTTCATTTTTGGCTATAAAATCATTTTCAATAACCTTATCCGGCAATTCTATTACAAACTCAGTTCCTCTACCAAATTCGCTCTGCACTGATATAGTTCCTTCATGTAACTCAACTAAGGATTTAACTAGAGATAGACCAATTCCAGACCCCTCTGTCCTTCTTCTAAGAGAATTCTCAACTTGACCAAATCTATCAAAAATCATTTCTAATTTGTCTTCTGGAATGCCTATGCCATTATCCTTCACAGAAATTTTAACTTTTCCCTCTTCATTATAAATATTGACTTCTATCTCTCCTCCCCTTTCCGTAAACTTAATTGAGTTTGATAATAAATTTAACATGATTCTCTCTATCATATCCGCATCAAAGGCAATTATCTTTTCCTCTACATCTGTATCAAATATAATACTTATATCCTTTAACTTTGTATATTCTACAATAGACATAGTTATATCTTCAACAACCTTTACGATATCATTGTTACACAATTTAATTTTAATATGATTATCCTCAATCTTATTTATATCAATGAAGTTATTAATTAATCTTAACAATCTATAACTATTTTGCTTTTGCAGCTTAATATACTTATTAAAAATACCATAAAATTCTTCGTGATTAGTTATATCGGAGCTTTCCAACAACTGTATACTTCCTAATATAATATTTAGCGGTGTTTTAAATTCATGTGATATTGTAGTTAAAAATTCAGATTTTAAATTATTATACTCCTCTTCTTCTTTAGCCTTTATATTAAGGGCCTCCACCATACTATCAAAGGCTTGTCCAACATCACCTAAGTCATCCCCTTCACTAATACCTGTCTTTACGTTTAAATCTCCTGCTTTAACTTTTTGTGCTGCTAATTTTAACTTATCTATTGATTCAGCAAAACCACTAGATAGCATCATAGCTATAATGAAAGATATTATATAAATTAAAACAAATATTACTATATTTTTTATGGATAACTGTCTTCCACTTGCTAATACTTGTTCCACAGGAGTAGTTACAAAGCTACTCCATCCAATCTCCTTAATAGGATAGTCAACTCCCATTCTTTCTACTCCATCTTGTTCAGAATACCTAGCACGGGTTTTAACAATTTCCCCTTTCAATGCTCGTCTTGCAGGTGAGTCTTCGCCTGCCTTTCTTTTTTCAATCTGAACGTTATCACCTATAAGTTGATATACAATATTTGCATCTCTATCGACTAATCCAAATGTACTTCCAGCTCCTATTCTATTTATTGGGAAAATATATTTCATATCCTTAGCTTCTATTGTATTGATAACTATCCCTTTTAATTCCCCATCAACCCTAATAGCCCTAGAAATAGAAATTATCAATTCACCATTGATAGCACTATATTCCAAATTTCCTATGACCTTCTCTTTTCCACTAATGATCTCTTTATAAGAGTTTCTCCCACTTATATCTATCACCATATCCGTTTCATGTGAACTTATATTCACAATTCCTTCAGGAGTCGACCAATAATAGTGTATCTCAAATAGCTGATTATCTGAAGCAATACTTTTAAGGTGATCTTCTATATATTCGTTTCCTCTCTCGGGATGTGCAATCAGAGACCTTCCCAGTATATACTGGCTTGACCATGTTCTCTCTATAAAGTTCATGAAGGCTAAATTAATTGCTTCTGCATAATCCTGACATACTTCTAATTCCGCTTCAATACTTGCTTCTACCCCCCTTTTTATTTCTGTAATCTTTAGTATAGATAAAGGTATTAATGTGGTAAAAATCAGTAATATTATTTTTAGTTTGATACGATTTATTTTCAATATCTATCCCCCTAGATAACATATTTTTAAAATAAATATATCTCTACTATGTTGCTTTAATTTAATAACATTATAGCAATTCTTGAAATAATTAGCAACGGGTGTTGTTCCAGGGGTAAAATAAAATCAAGAGCCTCATGATTTCTCATGAGCGCTCTTGATCTTAAAGGAGGTCTATTTTACAGACCTATTTCTATCATTCCCTTTTCTGTTATTTCTACTCTTACCTTCAATACTTCTTCTAAAAAACTAAAAGGTACATAGGTAGATGAATCTTTAACTTCTGGTGCTGTACCAAGTTTTATTAGCATCTTTGCAAAATTATACTTGTCTTCTCCGATAGTTATAGCTGTCCATTGTGCCCCTTTTGTTAATTCTGCTGTTTTTGATTCATTGTTCCATTTTATCTCATATTCTAGGGCCTCAGCTATATCCCTGAGAGGTATCATCATAACATCTTTTTCATTTTTATATAGCGACTTATTTAAAGTAATTTCCTTCTCATTGACAATTAATTTATCTAAAACGGTAATCTCTGGTTCTACTTTTACTTCTTCATCCTCACCCATTACAATTATTTTCTCTGGTGTTGTTTGAGCGGGAATACTTTTTGTTGATATGGTATAGAAAACGATTAAATCTTTACCCCCTATAGCTCCCTTTTCTAATTGGTTACCATTTCTATCTATTCTAACTGTTTCGGCATCTACATTTAGCTTCAATGTTCCATCAGAACTTATCAAATCCTCGTTAAACTTTGATACATGTATAGTTCCTGGTTCTTCAGCTTCTTTCACTACAATAACATCTGGTGTTAATTGTGGTGGCAAACTCATTGTCATTATAGTATTTTTGTCATAGTATCCAGAAACAGTCATTCCTTTTTTAAGAGTATCTGAGGTTATAAAATCCTTAGTTTTATCATTCAAAAGAATCACTTCTTCATTTATATGAAATACCATTCCATTATATGGATCACTCTCATCATTTTTTACTAATATAGATAGATATTTTCCATTATTATTTACTTCAGTAATTTTTCCTTCATATTTGATATAATCTGCCATTACTACATCTTCAATCTGATCTACTTTATCAATTGGCGCGGATATGGGAATTATTTCTTTTCCATCAGATCCATTATCAGCTTTAACTGCAATTGGGCTCAATGTAATACAAGTTGCCAATGATAATATTATATATTTTTTAGTTTTCTTCATTTCAATCCACTTCCTTTCTCCTACGTCCTTAGTATATCAAGGATTTAGTTCGAAATGGTTACATTAGGTTTACAATATGGTTACATTAATTAAATCTTAAATCTTCCAATAATTAGTTGTAGATCTTGTGCTAAATTCGCCAGATCTTCACTTCCTTTAGATATTTCTCCCATTGAAGCTGTTTGTTCTTCCATTGAAGCCGTTACTTCCTCTGTGGCAGCTGAATTTTCTTCAGCAATTGCTGAAAGATTTTGTAATCCGCTAAGTATTTCATCCTTCATATTCTCCATATCTACACTTGAAGAATTTAGTTCATCTACAGTCCTTTCAGTATCTTTCACTGCCTCTGATATTAACATATATTTCTCTTTGCTACTAACAACACTTACCGTCTGCTCTTTAATTATATCTTCTATTCTTTCCATTGTTGTTACTGCATTTTTTGCATTGCCTTGTAATTCACTAACTATTTGATTAATGGAATCCGTAGAATTTGAAGATTGCTCTGCTAATTTTCTAATTTCTTCTGCTACAACTGCAAATCCTTTCCCTGCTTCCCCTGCTCTAGCTGCTTCTATTGCAGCATTTAGAGCTAGTAGGTTCGTTTGTTCTGCTATAGATAAAATTATATTACTTGCTTCCCCAATCTTATTAGAGCTATCATTTGTTTTTAATATTGCAGTATAAATTTCTTTTGTTGCACTATTACTTTCCTCTGTTATATTAGTTAATTTTTCAATCTCTATCAGACCTTCATCAATAACTTCTATTATCCTACTTGAGTCATTAACTAAATCTTTCATATATGCAATATCCTTCTCGATAATTTCTCCTAATGAAATTGCTTTTGTCGAACCTTCTTCTGTATGCTGGGCCTGTTCAGAAGCACCATTTGATATTTCCTCTGTAGTCCTAGCTACTTCCTCTATAGCAATAGCCGATTGCTGAGTAATAGCCATCATTTCCTCCGATGCAGCTGCGACTTGTTCGGCAGATCTATTTATATCATTTATAATTTCTCTAAGATTATTTGTAATATCTTCTAATCCTTTAGCAAGTCTTCCAATTTCATCTTTTCTTTTTATATACTTTTCTGGTATATTCTCTCTTATATCATAGCTTGCTATTTTCTGTAAATGGTTTATTCCTGCAACAATTGGTTTTGTAATCGCATTTCCTATGAAATATACGATGAATATGCCACATATGACGTTAATTATTGTATCTTTTATAATTTTTCCTTGCAGGATTGAAACTATATGTGATGCTTCTCCAAGTTCTGCTGTAAGTATTTTTTCCGCTGTTCTTATAGTTATAAGTCCCGTGGAAGTAGCTGCCACTAAAAGT
The DNA here is from genome assembly GCF_018917285.1 of Tissierella carlieri. NCBI lineage: Bacteria > Bacillati > Bacillota > Tissierellia > Tissierellales > Tissierellaceae > Tissierella > Tissierella carlieri. The sequence goes on from NZ_JAHLOH010000035.1 coordinate 38,358, forward strand.
AGAATGGAAAAATAAACAATAAGCTTTACTTTAATACTTTTCATTTAGACACCTCCGTTTAATTTAGCTAATAATTTAATCTATTTATTTGTTGCTTTCCTCTTTAGGTATGTTATATATATGACAAAGATTGTATTTCTCATAAAATTTATTATATATTTTATTACAATTACTGGCAATACTTGACAATTTACGATATTTATGTATAAACATATAATATAATCTTAGATACCATCTATACCTTTATTGTCTTTTTCTAAAACCCACATATTATCAGCAGTATAGAGCAAACCCTATCCTAATTTATTTTAAAATTTACAGTTCGGGACTTATTTACTATATTCATAATTGATTGTATATTTTTTGACCAATGTACTAAATTAGACGTAACATAAAATGAAAGATACCTTTCCAAGAGAACCGCTCAATGGACAATAAAGTATCAGAAGGAATACAGTATGCCATTAGGTCTATGAAACATCAGGCTCTAGTTAGGGAATAGGATAACACCACCCTTAGATGTCGAAACAGTAGTACGCCAGTAAGGACCTAGTGTGCTGAAAATGGCATAGATAGAATTTATTAGACTTTTCCAATTACTGGTGATACAATATTAACAATAAGGTGTTAGTAAAATATGTCAAAGCTATTTAAGGAGGATTATTATGAAACTAGTCGTATTAGGTGGAGCAGGTTCTCAAGCACTTTATGGCATTAGGGATTTAATCAATCATGGTAGCATTTTCGATGAGGTAATTATTTCATCCCGTAACCTTGAAAAAAATAAGAAAATTGTGGAAAAACTTAATTCACCAATAGTTAAAGCTGCAGAAGTTGATGTTGCTGACGAAGAAGCATTATATGAACTTATAAAGGATTGTGACGTAGTTGCTAATTGTACAGGCCCTTATCATATTCTTGCATATAAGATTATAGAGACTACTATAAAAGCTGGCAAGCACTATGTTGACTTCTGCGACGATATCGAAGCATTCAATAAGATATTTGAATCAGACTTACCTAAGAAAGCTGAGGAAAAAGGGCTTAGCATGATAATGGGTCTTGGCGCAAGTCCAGGATTTTTATCAGTGCTAGCATGTAGTGCAGAACAACGTTATTTTGATTCACTAAATGAAGCTATATTCTATTTTGCATGTGATGAGAAAGAACCAGGTGGCCCTGCAGTGCTTGGACATATGTTAGAATGTATACACAACGCACCATATATTAAAGACGGGAAAAAATTCAATGAACCTTCATTTCGTGAAGAATGGGATTTCGACTTTGGTGAACCCTATGGCCTTCGTAAGGTTACTAGAATAGGTCATCCTGAAGTATTTACTTTCCCCAGATATTCACCAGGAATTCAAAACGTATCTATAAGATTCAGTCTTGAGCCATTCTCAGCATATGAAGGCTTTAGAGATATGAGCTTATCAGGTCTTACATCTGATTACCCACTTGACATCAATGGCAATCCTGTATCACCTCGTGACTTTGCACTAGCTGTATTATTAGCACAAAAGGCACGCCGACCAGCAATGAGCGAAGAAGAACTTAAGGAATTTTTAAAGGGAGTTACTGCATGTGCAGCTACAGAACTACATGGCAAAAAAGATGGTAAAGACATATCTTATGTCGGAAGAGTGGCAGGAAACATGGCTCCACTTACAGCAATACCATTAATCATAGGTGCTGAAATGTTAGCTAAAGGTGAAGTATCTAAAAAAGGTATTATGGTAGCTGAAGAAGCTATTGAAGATGCAGACAAGTTTGTAAAAGAAACAGTAAAGAGAATCCGTGAAGATGGATTTGGATTTACTGTTAGAGAAGACCTTACCGTTAGAGAAGAGTATTAATAAAACTGATACATTAGTTCCAAAAGAATGTTTAGATAATAGTATAAAACAAATTGTATTTAAGCAAAATAAATGCTCTTGTCTGGTGAAAATCAGACAAGAGCATTACTTTTATAAAAATATAATTTACATTTTTTTATTTATACAATATCGAAATAAATGTCTCTATTTAACCAATGATGGATACCAATTTTTCTTATTTTTTTCCATCTTTAATCTATTCCATTCTGCTAGTATTATAGCTGCTTCTGTTGATGCCGCTATACTCTTTTCAATGCCATCATAAGCAAATTCATTTGTTTCTCTATTTCCAATTACAGTAAATATTGCTCCTGCTTTTATTTTAAATAAACTTGATAGAGTAAGAACTGTAGCTGCTTCCATTTCATAATTTATCACATTTGCAGCTTTTAAATCTTCATATCTAGTTTCAAACCAGCTTTGTCTATATCCACCAAATCCATCTCTATTTTGTCCACAGAAAAAGGATGCAGCTGTGGCGGTTATTCCCACATGATATGTGTATCCCAGTCTTTCACATGCTTCCACTAGAGCAGCAACTACTTCATAATCTACCACTGCAGGATAATTTAGATTTACATAATTCTCACTAGTTCCATCATATCTAACTGCACCTGATGAGATTATTAAATCTCCAGGTCGAATATGAGACTGAATAGCAGAGGTAGTTCCTACTCTAATAAATGTTTTTGCACCAATTGTTGCAAGCCCTTCCATTGCACTGGCTGTTGACCCACCGCCAGCCCCTGTGGAACAAGCTGAAATATCTATTCCTCTTATCTTTCCAGTATGAGTCACATGTTCTCTATTTCTTCCTACTTCCTTAAATTCATCCCATTTTTCAGATATCTTGGGAACCCTATCAGGGTCTCCAGGTAATAGAACAATATCTGCTATATCTCCAGGTTTACATCTTATATGGTATTGGATGTTTCCATCTAACTCAGGTCTATCGGCTTTGGATTCCCAATTTTTTTTGTCTTCCATTAAAAACATCTCCCTTACTAATTATTAATGAAGATTTATAAATTATTATTCTAATTTACTAAATAAGGCAATTTTAGCTGTATCTTCCACCATTTCAGCTAAATAGAAAGCTTTGCTGAAGTTTTCTCCAACAGATATAATACCATGCTCTTTCATTAAAATAGCAACTATTTCAGGATTTTTATATTCTTCTATAACGTAATTTGCTAACTTATCAGATCCTGATGATGCTATATCTATGGTTGGTACATGCTTTAAATAACCTTTTGCATGATTTGTTATTAAGGGTAATTCCTCATGGTTTGCTGCTATTGCTGTCGCATAAGGTGGATGCACATGAATTACTACATTTACATCTGACCTAACTTTATATATTCCTGCATGGAACTTCCATTCTTTAGATAATGTTTTGGTTCCTTCTAGTAAATTTCCATCTAAGTCTACTTTCACAACATCTTCCTCTGTCATATCACTAAATGCACTACCTGAACTTTTTATCAATATAGCATCTTCACCAGGAACTCTACAACTAATATTTCCACCTGTAGCACATATTAAATGTCTATCATAACATCTTCTACTAATTTCTACTAAATCCTTTTTTAATTGTTCAATACTCATTTAAATCACCTCTCATTTTTAGTTATTAAACTAGGCTGCAACCTCATAAAAGGATGGCAGCCTAGTTTAATTTAGTTATCTACTCCGCAATTTCTAATGCAATTTTCATCATATCAGTAAAGTTTTTCTCTCTTATATCTGCTGATACTTTTTCACCAGTCATAACATGATCAGATACAGTCAATATGGATAATGCTTTTTTACCTGCCCTAGCCGCTACTATATAGAGAGCCGCTGTTTCCATTTCTACTGACAATACTCCCATTTTTGACCATCGTTCATTTTCTTCTCTATCATATTCAGGATAGAATATATCTGTTGAATATACATTTCCTACCATATATTTAGCTTTTATCTGGTCTGCCTTATCTACAGCATCTCTTAACAATGGATAGGATGCCACCGCTGAAAAAGTTCCAGATAGCTTATATTGATCAGCGTATGGTGTATTATAACAAGCTCCCAAAGCAAATACTAAATCTCCTATTTTTAATTCATCATGAATTGCTCCAGTTGTACCTACTCGTATAATATTTTCTACATCATAAAGATTATATAACTCCCATGCATGAACACCCATTGTAGGCGCTCCGATTCCACTTGCCATTACAGACACCTTTTTCCCTTTATATGTTCCTGTATAGGCATACATACACCTAATACTATTTACTTGAACTGCGTCTTTTAAGAAATTCTCTGCAATAAACTTAGCTCTTAAAGGATCTCCTGGCATTAAAACTGTTTTTGCTATCTCACCTGGTTGTGCTGATATGTGATGTGTTGGTGCTTTTAATGTCATTTTAATTCCTCCCAAATTTATTATTTTACTTTTAATAGGCTTTCTAGATAAGGAGATATCATAACTCCTTTTTCTGTTATTATCCCACTAATTAATTCATTCGGTGTTACATCAAATGATGGGTACAGGGCTTTTGTTGCTGCTTCTGTTATTAATTGCCCATTTAAATGTGTAACCTCTTTTTCATTTCTATATTCAACATGTGCATCCATTCCATGTGCAAGATCATAATCTATTGTATGGCTTGATGTTGCTGTATAAAAGGGAATATTATTCTTTTTCGCGGCTAAAGCATGCATATAAGTGCCTACTTTGTTTAAAAGATCTCCGTTAGCTGCAATTCTATCTGATCCAACTACTACTTTTTGAATTCTTCCTAACTTCATTAAATACCCGGACATACCATCAGTAATTAATGTATGAGGTATTCCCCATCTTTCTAATTCATAAGCAGTAATTCTAGCTCCTTGTAAATAAGGTCTTGTCTCACTTGTAAATACATGAATATTTTTTCCTTGCTCAAATGCTTTTCTAATTACAGATAGAGCTCTGCCACCATACCCAGCTCCTGCAAGGGCTCCTGAATGGCAATGAGTTAGAATTGTGTCCCCATCATCAATTAATTCAGCACCATATTCACCTAATTTCTTCTCGTATCCAAGTTGTCTTTCTATGATCTCAGAAGCTTTTTCTTCTATAAAGTCAACAACCTCTTTACCAGAGTAGTTATCTATGGCTTCTATCATCTCATCAACTGTTTTCATTAAATTTACTGCAGTAGGTCTAGTAGATTTTAATAACAACCCACTCTCTTTAATATAGTTTCTGTTTCCATTTGAATTTACTGCTGCCAAAAGAATCCCATAAGCTCCTGCAATCCCAATTGCTCCCGACCCACGGATCGTCATATCCTTAATTGATTTTGCTAATCCTTCAACCGTATTTATAGTATATATTTCCTCAACAAATGGAAGTTTAATTTGGTCAATAAGTCTAACTTTACCATCTTCAAACCATATGGGTAGTAATAGCTGTTGCTCCTTCCATTCATTTGTTAATTTATAAATTTTATTCATTTAACTGCCTCCTAAAGTCTTACTCATCATGATACTTCCCTAAACCCGCTGGATTTCTTGAACTCTTTAATCCAAATACAACTACAAGCATTGTTAGCACATATGGTAATGTCCTAACTATATGACTAGGTATAAAGCTACCTTGGAATATGGTCTGTAATGAATCAAAGAATCCAAAGAACAAACTTGCACCTAGGGCACCTAATGGATTGTTTTTGCCAAAAGTTGCAATTACCATAGCTATATATCCTCTTCCCGCCGTCATGCCATCTACATACATATTAAGCTGTGCCAATGATAGATATGCACCAGCTAGACCACACAGTGCTCCACTAATCATAACTCCTATATATTTATATAAAGCTACATTTATACCAACTGTATTGGCTGCAACTGGATTTTCGCCTACCATTCTCATTCTAAGACCTTGGGGAGTTTTAAACATGTAAATCCAGCCTACTATTACTATTAAAATAGTTATATAAAAAAGAATATTTTGTTCTGCTAATATTGTTCCGATAAAAGGAATCTTTGATAAAAGTCCTATTTCTAATTTATCAAAACTTGCTACCTTTGGTGATATTCCTTTGGATTTCCACATTATCTGCAGAATAAGGGGAGCTACAGCAGCTGCTAATAAATTTACGCTCATTCCACTTAGAGTTTGATTAACCTTATATTTGACATTTAAAAATCCATGGAGTAATGAAAATAATACTCCAGATACTATACCAAATAATATTCCTATCCAAGGGCTTCCACTGATGAAAGAGCCGAATACTCCAAAGAATGCTCCTGCTATCATCATCCCTTCACAACCCATTGCCATAATACCTGACCTTACTGAAAATGCAGCTCCTGTAGATGCTAAAATCATCGGGACAGACATACGTATGGTAGATACTATTACAACATATAAAATATTACTTATGTTTCCCATAAATCTTCCTCCTGTTCTTTAGCATTATGCAATTTCATCATTAGAGCTCTGCTGATTTCCTTTATTCTTAATTAATTTGGTAAATGGACTTTTAATAAAATAACCTATAGAAGAAATCATTTTAGGTGCAGCAACAAATACTACTACTAATGCTTGTATCATACTTACAAATTCTATAGGGATAGATGTTGTTCTATTTAAAGTCATGGCTCCTGCTTTTAATACTCCAAATAATATGGATGAAAACACTACTCCCAGTGGACTATAGGCTGCAAGGGCAGCTACTGGAATTCCTGAGAATCCTAGTCCTGTCGATATGTTTTCTATGAATCTATAATGAATACCTAAAGATAAAGCACATCCTGCTAATCCTGCAATTGCTCCACTTAAAAATATGGTGAATAAGTATACCTTTGATACTTGTATACCTGCTGTTCTAGCTGCTTGAAGGTTTGAACCAGTAACTTGAATTTCATATCCTAAAGCAGTTTTTCTTAGCATCCATTCTAAAACTATGGCAATTATAACAGCCATTATAATTGCTGTTGTCAGTTGAGAACGGGGTACTATTTTAGTTAATTTTGCTGAATCTAATATCATATTTGTTTGGGATATTGCACTTCCTTCTGATTTTAGAGGGCCTGTACTCAACCAAGTTGTTACTAAAATTAAAATTTCGTTTAGCATGATGCCAACTATAACTTCTGATGAATCAAATTTTATTTTTAAATATCCAATAAATAAACCTACTAAACCTCCAGCTAACATCCCAGCAAGAATCGCTGCCGCTACATGAAGTGGACCTGGTAAAAAGGTTACATAAGCTCCTATAATAGCTGATGTAATTGCCCCAATATAAAGTTGTCCCTCTACACCTGTATTAATAATTCTTACACGAAATGCAATAGCAAAGGATAATCCAGTAAGTAATAGAGGAGTTCCTTGACTTAGGGAAAGTACTCTTCCCTTTTCTGTACCCAAAGACCCAGTAAATATGGCAATATACGTATCTATGGCAGAGAAACCACTGATTTCAATCACTATAGCACCTACTAATAAGGTTAAAAATAATGCTATTAAAGATGTTTTAAGGGTTTTTAAACCTTGTTTATATTTGTTTTGTGATATTAAACTTGTTTTCATTTCCCTTCTCCTTTAGTACTATCTATACTGCTTCCAGTCATTAGTAATCCTAGTTGAACTTCTGTATATTCCTCTGGCATGCTTTCGGATACTATTTCTCCTTCATATAGAACCAATATTCTGTCACTTAAGGCTCTAACCTCATCTAAGTCTGCCGAAATTAAAAGTACTGCCTTTCCTTCGTCTCTCAAATCTAATAATTTAGTATGAATATATTCCATAGCCCCTACATCCACACCTCTCGTAGGATGTGCTGCAATTATAAGGTCTGGGTCATGAGAGAATGTCCTAGCTATGATTATTTTCTGCTGATTTCCTCCGGATAAAGATTTAACTGCTGTATCCACTGTTGGTGTTTTTATTAAATAGCTTTCCTTGCTTTTATTTGCGTAATCCAGTATTTTCTTATTTAATAATATCCCTTTATTTGTAAAACTTCTTTCTCTGTGATATCCTAAGATTAAATTATCCTTCACACTCATCTCGCTTACTAAACCCATTGAAAGTCTATCTTCTGGTATATGACCGATTCCACTTCTTAAAAAATTATTAACATCTCCGCTAATCTGCTTACCGTTTAATATAAGCTCCATAGTGTCTGGAACTCTTAGTCCTGTTAATGCTTCAAGTAATTGGGTTTGACCATTTCCTTCTATACCTGCAATACCAAGAATTTCCCCTTTACGTATTTGAAAATTTATATCTTTAATTTTATATTTATTATCTTCTTTAATATTTAAATTTTTTACTTCTAAACAAATATCCGTTATATTTTTTGCCCGTCTTTTTACTCCTAATTCCACACGCCTACCTACCATCATTTCTGATAATTTCTCTATAGTTGCTTCTTTAGGGTCTATATTATTATGAATCATTACTCCATCTCTTAGTACATTTATCCTATCTGCTATGGCCATTGTTTCTTTTAGCTTATGTGTAATGATTACAATACTTTTTCCTTGCTCCCGTAATTTTTTTAATATAATAAATAGAGCATCTACTTCATGGGGAGTCAATACTGCTGTAGGCTCGTCCAATATAATTACCTCTGCTTGTCTATATAAAGCTTTAAGGATTTCAACTCTTTGCTGCTCTCCTACTGAAAGCCTCTCTACTTTAATATTTGGGTCTATATTAAAGTCAAAATCTTCTATAAGTTTTTTTATATTTTCTTGAGATTTTCTTTCGTCTATAAATAAACCATTTTTAGGTTCATTGCCAACTATTATATTTTCCATAACAGTAAACGCTGGCACCAGCATAAAATGCTGGTGCACCATGCAAATACCCTTATTAATGGCATAAAGTGGTTTGTTCATATGGACCTTTTGTCCCTTATAATATATTTCTCCTGAATCAGGCTGAATCATGCCATAAAGAACTTTCATAAGTGTAGTCTTTCCGGCACCATTTTCACCTAACAAAGATACTATCTCTCCCTTTTTAAGGGTGAAGTTTACATTATTTAGAGCCACAGTCCCTGGAAATGTTTTTGTTATATTCTTCATTTCAAGCATATCCACGTAACTCCACCTCCACTAGGCATGTTTTCTATTTATTTTTTTCATAATTATTATTTTTTGTCCATTCATCTATTTGATCTGGATCTTGTGGTAATTCAAATTTTCCATCGAAATATTGTTGTTTTACTTCTTCTGCTATATCTATTATGTCTTGTGGTATTTCCGTATTTATTCCAGTTCTATCATATCCACAAACATCATCTTTAATTCCTTTTAGTGTAACTCCTGGTTTCCAAGTCCCATTCTGTACACTTTCAATTTCTTGATATATTAATAGATCTATTCTTTTTAGTGATGTTACTAAGCTTCTTTCTGGATCAATGGAAGCCTTGCTACTTCCGATTACATATTTATTTGATTCTTCTGCTGCATTAAATACTCCCAGACCTGAACCTCCAGCATTGTGAGATATAACGTCTGCACCTCTACCATATGCCGTCATTGCAATTTCTTTAGCAGTTCCAGGGTCTGTATAACTTCCAACTATATTATAAATAAACTCTACTTCTGGATTAACATACTTTGCACCTGCCATAAATCCTGCTGCCCCTGATCTTGAAACAGGAGTATCCATACCGCCAACAAATCCAATAATATTTTCTTTATTCGCTAAAGGCATTCTTTCATCCTTAGTAACAAGACCTGCAATAACTCCCGATAAAAATGTTTGTTCTGGATCTAAAGCCCTTATACTGTGTATATTCTCATATCCTTCAACAACTCCATCAGCTAAAGTAAATTTTTGCTCTGGATAATCAGCTGCTGCCGCTATTATTGGATCTATATAGTCAGCACCTAAAGCAATTATTAGATCATATTCCTCTGAATCAGCAAACATTCTTAATTGCATCTCTACTTCACTAATATCAACAATTTCAGCATAGTCAAATTCTATACCTAATTTATCCTTAGCTTCATTTAATCCAATATGTGATTCATCTACAAATCCTAAATCTCCTAAGTTTTTGTGAACTATTGCAATTTTAACTTTCTCATCTCCTGATCCAGCTGCTCCATCCTCAGTCACGTTTTCAGGTGTATTTCCTACATCTTTACCTTTTCCATCTCCACATCCAACTAAAACAGTTAAAACTAAAGTCAATACTAACATTAAAGAAATTATTTTTTTGTTCATTCTCTTTCCTCCTAGATTTTACATGCTTAAGTTTACTTGTTTCCTAAGTTTTAAAGTTTACTTTTAGCCTTCCTTTCTATGTATTTTTTTGCTATGCTGAGTGCATTTTTTATTAAAATTTCAACGTCGTCAGTCGTCCTACAACTACTATAGCATTGTGATAAATCGTTGTCAACACGTTTTTTATTCTAATATATTACTAATAAACTTACTTGACAAATACAAATATACATCGTATATAATATGTAAAGAATATAATTCTATAATTAAGGTGGTTACAAATGAAATTAACAAATAAATCCTTATATTCACAAGCAAGAGATGCAATTCTTAATATAATTGATAATAGTACAGAATTTATGGCCAAGCTTCCTTCTGAACAGGAGCTTTCTGAAAGATTAGGCGTTAGCCGAAATACAATAAGAGAAGCTTTAAAGTCGTTAGAAAATGAAGGCTTCATAGCTCCACGGCATGGGGTAGGTACTTTTATTATTAGAGATTCAAAGAATATTAAATCTAATATAGCTGTTCTTGATAGTTTCACTAAGATAATAACTAATCATGGATATGCACCAGGTACTAAATCTTTATATCACGATAGAAGAACTGTCCCTGAGGATTTAGCATCTAAGCTAAATATAAATGAAGATTCAGATGTTCTTTATATTGATAGGATTCGTACTGCAGATGGTAAGCCAGTTATCTATGTGGAAGACTATATTACTTATATTGATGGAATGATGGAAAGGTTTAATTCCATTAAAACAGAATCCATATTCGAATTTTTAAAATCCTATGATATCAAAATTTCTTTCTCAAGCTGTAATATCTATGCTGTAATAAGTAATGAAAAGCTACAAAAAAAATTATCTTTAAAAGAGCCTAAAGCCTTGTTACATCTAGAGCAAGTACACTATTCTACAAAAGGTATCCCAATTATGTATTCGGACAGCTATTTTCTTAGCAATAAATTTGATTTTAACCTAGTAAGAAAAGTTATTGATTAAAAAAATCTTTTCTAAGGATAGAAATAATAAAAAACAATACAATGTAATTAATAACTATGAATCATTGTATTATAGAGTAAATTGTATTTAGGCAAAATAAATGCTCTTTTATGATAAAAACCATAAAAGAGCATTTACTTATTTTACATTATTGATTATTTCTATTATCATGATGCACTTGATCTAATACGATAACTAAAGCTAAAACAAAAGCTTGATCTTCTCCATCGGCTATATCAACGGAATAGGTGTCTGAAAAACTAATCCACTTTTTACTAATCCAAGCAACAGGTCTACCGTTTTTCATAATACTAAAATCATGTGCAAAAACATTTCCGTCTATAGTAAAGTTTCCAAACTTGCTATCTATAGTAAACCTAGGCTTAAATAAGGTAAACTCTTTATAGACTTTTCCAACAAGACTTCCACCTTTGTAGATGGAATACTCTGGCAAAAACCTAAATACCTTTTGTTCTATATAAAGCATATGATTACCTTGGATATCATATAAATCCAATTTATTACCTATAGATAATATCTTTCCTGCAACCTCATAACGAGGACTTCCATTTTCATCATTAATAGTGAATCTATCGGCGAAGGAAAAAATTCTCTCCTTAATTAAATATCTCATATTTGCACCTCCATAATACTATATTATCTTTCTATACTATATTGTATAATATACTATATATTATTACATTTGTATTTTCTATATGTAATTCCATAGAATATATTTCATGTAGTAAAATGTAAATTTCTTGGAGGATATAATGGATATTAAAATTATTTTTGAAGATAAAGATATATTAGTAGTGGAAAAGCCACCTAAGATTCCCTGTCAATCTGATAAAACTTCTGACGATGACATAATGAGCATATTAAATAGACCCTATCTTGGTCTTGTACACAGATTAGATAGACCTGTAGGAGGAGTTATGGTATATGCCAAAAATGAAAAAACCAATTCTTTTCTTTCTAAAGAAGTTTCAGCAAGAAGATTATATAAGGAATATCTTGTAGTGGTGTGCGGTAGACCTGAAGCTTCGAAGGGAGAACTAAGAGATTATTTAAAAAAACTTCGAACTATAAATATGAGTAAGGTAGTTGATAAGGGTACTAATGGTGCTAAGGAAGCTGTATTAGAATATGAATTATTAGAGTCTAAGGATACAGAGGAATATGGAACATTAAGCCTGCTTAAGGTTATCTTAAAAACTGGCCGTCACCATCAAATAAGGGTTCAACTCTCCAATGCTGGCTTTCCTATATGGGGAGATAATAAATATAATAAAACCTTTGTAAAGAAAAAAGAATGGACTCAAATTTCACTATGGTCTTATAAAATAGGATTTTATCACTTTACTAATAAGACAAATTCTACTTTTATTTCTCTCCCTTATGATGAATATCCTTGGGATGTTTTTGATATGAAAGACAATTAAGATGATTCTTATATCCTAAGAATCATCTTAATATAATAATTACTTTATCTAACTGGAACTCCTTTAATTTACCAATCCATCTAATTCCTCACTCAATTTTTCTAGCTTTCTAAAGTTCTCAACTATGTCATTTATTCTTCCATTCTGTTCTGTTACACTTGCAGTAACTTCCTCAACGGATGCAGAGTTTTCCTCTGTAACACTGGATATGGAAGTTACTTCATTTGCAATTATCTCATAGTTTTCTTTTAATGTCCTTATTTTTTCGTCCATATTCTTAGCTTGATTTAAAACATTAATATTATTATCATTGATTTGTTTAAAAACTTCATCCACTTTTTCTGCAGCAGATTTACTAGAAATAAAAGAAAGAGAAACCGAATTGAACTTTTCCTTAGTCTGTTTCGACTTATCTTGAATTCCATTCAAAATAGATGCTATTTCATCGGTGGATTTTCTTGAGTTTTCAGCAAGTTTTCTTATTTCCTCAGCTACAACTGCAAAACCTTTACCGCTTTCTCCAGCCCTAGCAGCTTCGATTGCAGCATTCAGTGCTAATAAATTAGTTTGTTCCGCTATTTCACTTATTGTATTTAATATAACTCCTATTTGTTGTGATTCTTTGTTTAAGTTATCAATAATAGTTAAAGTTTGACCTATATTTTCACTTACATTGTCAATTTCTCTTCTTAAAGATTCTAATTCTATATTTCCTTCATCAGAAACCTTGGCTGTAGACTCGGTTATATCATTCATGGAAGTTGAAGCATCCTGAACAGATTCTACCTCTTTATTTGACTTTATTGTAGAGTTATTTATATCACCAACACTTTTTGCTTGGAATTCAATACTTGCTGCAATCTCTGAAAATATATTAGTTATCTCGCCAGATATTTCTCCTATTGCATTCACACTCTCTGTTAATCCTTTACTGAAATCCTTTAAAACCTTAGCTGTATACTGAATCTTTTCAAACATATTAGCTATCTTTAACCTATCTTCTTCAGATTTTTTATTGTTATCTTCCAATTTTTTTCTCATATTCACTCCAATTTTGCTTTGAAATGCCAATACAAAAGTTATCAATACTAAAAAAAGATTCATTGAAATAAGATGTTTCTTATCAAGTCCTATAAACATAGTCTCCCTGTATGCAACGAAAAAATAATTAGTTAAAGACAAATTTATAATTCCAGACATAATTATCGGTTTAAAATCATGATACAAAGTAATTATCGCCAAAATATAATATAGCATCAGATAATTGCCGATATGAGGATTTGAGCTTATTATTAGATAACCAATTATTGTCAGCTCTATTAATATAATATATTTAATTTTTGTTTCAAAAATATGTTTATAAGTAAGTATCGTTGCCATTCCCCCGCATAGCAATCCAGATAATGCTAAAATAATAATAGTATTAATAGGAACTTTATTTAAAATATCAACTATCAATCCTAATAATAAAGAAATCCACATTAACTTTATTATTAATTTGTTTCGTGTATAAATAAGATTTTCTTTCTCCATTACAAACAACCCCCATTTATAATAAACTTTAATTTCTTAGATAAAAAACCAATTTTAAAATTGGTTTTTTATCTTGTATTTCTTCTAACTATATAAATCTAGCTATATCATTTGCAGCTGTTACGGCCTCCCAGCCTCTACCAGGTTCTCTTGCATCGCCAATACAATAAATCTCTTTTGCCGTCTTTTCTTTCAATAGCTCAAAATAAAGATTCGAATTTGCCTTCCCTCCCATTGAAAGTATTACTAAATCAGTATCTATTTTTATTTCCTCTACATTATTTGGATCTAGCTTCTTTTGGAATGGAACATGAATATTATCTGGAGTTAATGTAATCCATGGTTCATAAGGATTTTTTCTTCCTTTGTTAGCGGTAATTATTACTTGATTTTTGTTAAATCCAATTACCTTAGAAGATACATATGCTTTTATGGGTATCTTTAAAGCATCAGCTTTTTTTCCAGATGGGGAACCTTTACCCATCATCATCCATAATAACATTGAACGATTTGCGTGGACTACACCACTCATCAAATCAGGTAACATTTCAACTACTGTAACTTCCACACCCTTTTCATAGGCTAGTGAGTAAGCCAGTTCACAACCTACTACACCTCCGCCTACTACAGTTACCTTCTTTATATCTGGTTCTAATTCCATATTCTTATTTAGAAAATCTCTAGCCTCAACATGCCTAATTTCATCTAGACCATTCATTTTTGGTATAAACGGTATTATTCCATTGGCACATACTATAACATCAAATTTATCCTTTAAATCTTTTTCTTTAACCTCAATGTTGTATTCTATTTTTAATCCTTTTTGTTGAAGTAATTCCATAGTATACCTTGTATTCTCTAGCAATCTGCTTAAATCATGTTTTATTTTCATATTAGAACCGGGGATATATTGCCCTCCTAATTTATCTGTTTTTTCAAACAAAGTAACATCATGTCCTCTTAAAAAAGCTGTCTTAGCTAACTCACATCCTCCAGGTCCCGCCCCAATTATTGCTACTTTTTTTGGTTTATCGGTTTTCATTAATCTTTTCGTATCCTCAAAACCTGTATAAGGATTTGCAGTACAGCATGGATGCCCTCCTAATATAAATGACTGAATACAGCCTTCTTGATCTCCCATACAGTGTATTATCTCTTTTACTCTGCCTCCTCTAACTTTTTGCGGCCAGTATGGATCAGCAAGAAGAGGTCTTCCTAACATCACAAAATCTGCAAAATCATTTTCTAAGACCTTTTCTGCTATTTCAGGTTTACCCAGCTTTCCTACAGCTATAACTCTTTTATCAATATTTTCTTTCTTGAAATATTCTTTGAGCCTTCCTGCTATTTCTTCTACATATGGCATGTCATCGAAATATGCAGGGGGATGTGGGAAGAACCAATTATCATAGCATCCCTTATCCACATCAAATGCATCTACTCCAGCATTGGCTAATGCCTTACAGAATTCTAGACCTTCCTCTATAGTTCTTTCCATCCCTTTAAAGTTCTTTTTAAATACCTCATCTCCATAGGATTCCTGAAGCCCTTGAGTCAAATCAATCCTATATATTATTGGAAAGTTTTCGCCACATCTTCTTTTTATTTCTCTGACTACATCAATACCAAATTGAAATTTATTTTTATATCTTCCTATTCGTCTTCTATTCCACGGAGCTGATGTAAGCTGATCCATAAGATAGCCTTCATGTCCATGAAGTTGGATTCCATCAAATCCACTGATTTTAGCATTAGCCGCGGCTTGTCCAAAGCTTTTTACTATCTTATTAATAGCTCTATCAGATAATGGAATATGTGGTAAGACAGGTACATAAAAATTCTTATTAATAGATGCTGACTTTAATATCTTTCCTTTAAGTGCTGGCTCTGGTGAACCAACCCTCCCAAGTCCAGCTGTTAGTTGTACAAAAATCTTTGCATCATAGGAATGGACACCTGATGCCAAATCTCTCCATCCAGACATTCTAGTTCTAGATGATCCGTCAATTCTAGGGAAATAAGTAGTTTCATTATCTTCCTCAGTAGTAGGGTCTATTCCTTGAGAAATAGGAACTAATCCTGTTATAAGTAAACCTGTTCCACCCTTTGCTCTTTCTACAAAATAGTCTATCATCTTTTGAGTTGGTCTGCCAATAGGATCAGCCATATTAATATTTCCCATAGGTGCCATAACGATTCTATTTTTTAGGTTCAGCTTTCCAATATTTCCAGGTTCAAAAATTTTATTATATTCCATGAAAATCCACCTTTCCTATTTTCTATTCGACTATTACGGTCCCATCATCTTTTATTTCTATTTTTTGTCCTGTTTTGACATATTCTAAAAATTCATTTCCCAACTGATCGATAGTAATGATTTTTTTACCATTCCATACTTCGGCCAGAATTATTCCTGCCGCTGCAAGGGAATCAATATGCTCAGAGAAAAGCATTGCTGATGGTCCTATTCCTAATTCTACGATAGCTTGAAGTACCATTCCACCTGTTGTTGAGCCAATTGTTTGCGGTAGGCATATTATTTTATTAGTCAAATTTTTATTATATAAATCTTTATTATTTTGATCAGAACATATTACATTTTTAGATTTCTTTAAAGCGCTTTTTTGAAAAGATGCTAATATATTCAACCCTTCCTTTGTCACCACTGCTTCTTCCTTTAAATTTCCACCTAATACAACCCTACCTTTAAATATCCTAGACATACAAATCCCTCCTATTTCAAACCTGTTATCTTAGATAATATGATTTCATCTGTATAAAATCTTGCAGTTGTATATGTTCTCAACTTATTTGAATTTGTAATGATTGGCTCCTTAGCACAAAGTGGATTGTTCATATACATTAACGGACAGATATACGTTAGTTTTACTCCCATACTATTAAGTCTTTGTAGTGCTAATTTATCTTTTTTAAATTCTTGGATTACATCAGGTGAAGCACTCAGTATAGTATCTATCAAAACCTTGCTTTTTCCACTAATTTTAACTGCTTCTTCTATTCTCTCTACCCAATCATATATTTGACTAAGGCTTAAATGTGGACATCCTATAAAGCATTTCTTTGGAGTTTGACTTGGGTTTTTCCACATTATAGGATAAGAGTCATATATTCTATTTAATTCTCCATCGTCTATAATATATGTTTTGTAATCATCCACTAATAGAGATTCTCCTAGATCTATTGCCTCTGGAGTAATATTTTCTACATGATATAGTCCAACAGCTCCATTAGAAGCACTAGCAGCACCCATATCTTTAAGATAATTAATAGTAGTATCACTAATGCCCTTACCTAAATGTTTATCTAGACCTACTATATACGGAACATCTTCCATAACTTTCATACCTATTGCACTTCCAAGGATTTGAGCATTAGGAAGTTTTGAAGTCTTAAGTTGTATCAGCCATTTTGCCTTTCTACCCTCATCTGTTAAAAGACCAAACTCCGGAACTTTACCTACTATGCCACATAATAGTTCTATTACACCAGAATTTCTATTGCTTCTTGCTCCTAATACAGAATTTGCAAATACTACTGCTGAAGATTCAGCCCAAGACAATATATCTCCTTTCTTTGGCGTATTACCAACCTCTGGCAAATAGCAAGTACATGTAAAAGCATTATCATCTTTTAATCCCACTCCTTTTAATTGCTTCTCATACATTTCTTGCTTTCCGTACATAATTCTAAATACAACTTTTTGCAGAGGATTACATTTTACATTTTCATAATCCAAAGGTCTTGGATCTACTGTAAAGCTTTCTTTTGTCCTAAGATTTTCTTTGATTAATTCATCCATAATATCAAATACTGGCGTTAACATTGGTATGCCAAAGGATGTTACTAAGTGTATGGAGCCATCAATTGGAAGTAATCTCTTCGCTCCAAAGGTTTCTCCATAAAGAACTACGGATTTAAGTGCTTTTTGTAAGGTTTCCCCTCTCCTTCCATCTAATATTTCAATTTCTTCGGGGGCCAACTTCATATTGTAGCTATCCATAAAACCACTCCCTTAATCAAATATATTGTTATAATATTAACATTGAATTTCCTTAGTATATTTCTATAGCAATTAACATGCCAAGTCTAAAATTGGGACTTTTGCCACATTCTATCATCGGAATGATTTTAGGTATATTTTTTTGTATCATATTGTACTATAATGTATTTAACTATAAAGCATTTTGATACATTCTGCTACAGAGGGAGCGACTGCCATGACTAATTTATTTCATTCTATATTAGATCATATTGAATATGCCATTTTAATAACTGATAAAGATGCTAAATATGTATTTGTGAATAAATTTGTAAGAGATAATACAAATACTTCATTATCTGATTGGACGGGAAAGAGAATAGAAGATATTTTAGCCATAGGTATTTATGATAAGTCTTATATTCTAGATGTAATGAATACAAAACAAGAGGTATCAGGTATAATCTATACCGAAAAAGGATACTCCTCTCTTTCAACCTGTACTCCAATATTCGATCATCATGGGAATATCAAATATGTTGTAACTGTATCTGTAAATCCTGATAGATTTAATAATCTTCTTGAAAAAGTAACCTTAGCAAGTGATATTAATTTAGTTTATAAACAAGAGGTTGAATATTTAAGAAATACACTGTTATCTAATAGTGAATTTATATTCGCCAGCGATCATATGAAAAAATTATTTGCTAGTATTTTAAAATTTGCCCCTACGGATTCCACAATTCTTATAACTGGTGAGACTGGTAGTGGTAAGGAAGTGATAGCTAAAACTATTCATCAAAACAGCAAAAGAAAAGAAGGTCCCTTTATCTCAATTTGCATCCCTTCTATTCCTTCAACATTACTTGAATCTGAAATTTTTGGATATGAAAAAGGTGCTTTTACAGGCTCAAATAGCATGGGTAAGCCCGGGTTAGTAGAATTGGCAAACCATGGAACTCTATTCCTCGATGAATTAGGAGATATTCCCATTGAATTGCAAGTCAAATTATTAAGATTACTTGATACATTAGAAGTAACTCGTCTTGGTTCAATAGAATCTAAGAAGTTGGATATTAGAATAATTGCAGCAACAAATAAGGATCTTTATGAAATGGTCAATAAGAAAACCTTTAGAGAAGATTTGCTTTATCGTCTGAGTATCATTCACTTGCCTATAAAACCTTTGAGGGAAAGGCCAGAAGATATAATTGCTCTATCAGATCATTTTATTGATATTATTAATAAGAAATATGGCTACCAAAAAAAGCTGACACAACAATCTTATAGAGTATTGCAATCCTATTCGTGGCCAGGAAATGTAAGAGAACTGCGAAACGTAATAGAAAGAATTTGCATAATGAGTGATAATAACGCCATCATGGAAGAAGAAATAATAAATGTTCTAGGTAATTATAATAAATTCATTCAAAATATTCCAGTAGATGATTCTCTAAAACCGAAATCAATTATTGATGATTTTCACAATTGGGAGAGAGATAGAGTATTAGATGCTTTAATAAAAAATAATGGTAATAAGACATTAACGGCTAAATCCCTTGGAATATCTAGAAGTAGACTATATAGGCTCTTGGAAAAATACTAAAATTTAGAAGAAAAAAGACCAGGTGCCACGAATATACTATATACTCATGATACTTATTTTGAACTATATATGATCTCTTAGTATAGATAATTATTTCATTCTATCTTATAAAATAGGATCTTATCACCCTACTAATAAGACAAATTCTACTTTTATTTATCTGCCTTATGATGAATATCCTTGGAATATCTTTGATATTAGAAAAGTATTGAAATCAAAATAATAAAAACTTGTGCAATATAGAAGATTTCCATATTGCACAGGTTTAGTACATTCTTTGGATACTGACTCCCCCTAAATCTAGTTCAAACTCTCTAATATCCCAAATATCATCTATAAATTCATTTATCTTGTCTTTAAATTCATTATCATTATTATCAATAATAGTCATTATTGTAGAGCCAGCACCGCTTAAGAATACTCCAAGACATCCAGCTTCTCTACATTTATTAACTATATTAAAATAATTGGGAATTAATTTTCCTCTATATTGTTCGTGAAGAGTATCATTTACTGCATATTTCAACAAATCAAATCTACCATTAGATAATGCTGATAATAACAAAGATACCCTACCCACATTATATATGGCATCTTTATATGAAACAGTAGAAGGTAAAACAGCTCTAGCTTCTTTTGTTGATAAGGTAAAGTCTGGTATCAAAGCAATAAATTTAATTCCCTTAGGAATATGTATATTATTATATATTACCCTTTTATTCTCCATAACGGATACAACAAATCCGCCAAATAAAGCAGGTGCTATATTATCGGGATGTCCTTCAATTTCCGTAGCTAACTCTAGAACTTCATCCTTAGAAAGAGGCTCTCCAGCTAGGTGATTAGCCCCTATGACTCCTCCCAAAATACAAGATGCACTACTGCCTAATCCTCTTGAAATTGGTATATCAGTACTCATATCTATCCTAATTCCTTTAGGTGAATACCTTATCTTATCAAATGTCCTTAACATAGACTTATAAACTAGATTATTTTTATTTGCAAAGGCTTTATTACATCCGCTGATTTCTAATCCTTTGTCAATTTCTTCAAATATAAAAGAATTATATATATTTAGTGCTAAACCAAGGGCATCAAAACCCGGACCAATATTTGCGCTGGTTCCAGGAACTTTCACTTTAATCATTTGCCACACCTACCTTTAGGAACTCCTCTATTATCTGTCTCATATCACCTTTATTGCAATTGTTATTGTGCAATATTACTTTATCTTTTAAAGTTTTTATAGCCTTTGGAACTGCAATCTTGGTTTTATCTTCCAACTCCTCTAGTATCCTAAATTCATCTTTATTTCCCGTTTTTATACCTATTGCTGAGGCTACTGTATTACCAAATTTATATGGACTGGCAGTGGAAGCTATAATTGTTTTTAGATTATCTTTAGTTTCTGATCTATATTTTTCATATACATTTATGGCTACCGCAGTATGAGGATCCATAAGATAGTTTTCTTTCTTAAATACTTTACAAATCCTTTCTTTAACCTCTTCCTCTGTGGAATAATTACTGTAGAAATCTTCAAAATTTAGATCATTTATCTTATAAAATCCTTCTTTAGGAAGCTTCTCCATACTACTTGCCACTATCTTGTCATCTCCCCCACTTAAATGAAATAGGAGTCGTTCTAGATTACTTGAGATTAAGATGTCCATAGATGGAGATGAAGTAAGTATCAGTTCCCTTCTCTTATCGTATACACCAGTCCTAAAGAAATCCGATAAAACATTATTCTCGTTGGATGCACATATTAATTTATTTACGGGAAGACCCATAACTTTTGCATAATAGGCTGCAAGTATATTTCCAAAATTACCCGTTGGTACAACAATATTTATCTTTTCTCCTTTATTTAGTTTTTTCTGTTTCACAAGCATTGAGTAGCTATAGAAATAATAGACTATTTGAGGAATTAACCTACCAATATTTATTGAATTTGCAGATGAGAACATATAATTATTTTTATCGATGAGTTCAATAAACTCTCTATCATTAAATATATCTTTAACTCCATTTTGAGCATCATCAAAATTTCCTCTTATGCCTACTACAAAAGTATTCTCTCCTTCTTGAGTTATCATCTGTTTTTTCTGAATCTCTGATACTCCATTCTCAGGGTAAAATACTATTATTTTTATTCCATGCACATTTGCAAACCCTTCCAAGGCAGCTTTTCCTGTATCCCCTGAAGTAGCAGTTAAAATCACTATTTCCTTTTGAATGCCTGTAATCCTTATGGATTCCTTTAGTAAATATGGAAGTATGGATAGAGCCATGTCTTTAAAGGCAAAAGTCGGTCCATGGAAAAGCTCTAAGATAAAAGAATTGTTTACCTCTACTACTGGGGCAATAATATCTGTATCAAATTTATTATCATAGGCTTTATCTATACAGGTTTTAAGTGATTCAGGCTCAAAATCTGTAAAAAACTTCTTCATTATTGTATATGCTATCTCTCTATAATCCATATTCTCCATAGCTTCTAGGTCTTCTATTCTAGGTAATATTTGGGGGACAAATAATCCTCCGTCCTTTGAAATACCTTGAATAATTGCCTCACTTGATGAAATTGAAATTTCTTTATTTCTAGTACTAATATATCTCATATCTTTCTCCCCTTTAATTAAGTATTCTTCCTAAAAAATACTTGTCTTTACGGAGTCCCAATGATTTTATTAAATCTAAGATATCCTTTAAAAAGACTTTTTTCGTAATAACTGCAAAGTTTTCTGACGTAGTCAATATTTTTTCAGCTATTTTTCGTAATTTGCTAATATCCTCTTTTTCCATTTCAGAAATTCTTAAATAATACTTGTCCTTTATCATTAAATTATTATTTTGAACTTTCCTTTTTCCTAATGGATTTATCTTTCCATATGAGTTATTTACTACATCTATAACATCCCCTAAAACTGCATCTGCGGTGGGTAATGCGCCTGCCCCTGAGCCATAAAATCGTAACTCTCCTACATTATCACCTATCAAAACTATGGAGTTATATGCCATATTTACCTTTGAAAAATATGAATCCTTATTTATAATCGTTGGTTGAACTACTGCAGTAAATTTACCATCTTCCATATTAACCTCTCCAATTAATTTTACTGTTGAATTCATATTTTTTATCTGTTCCATATCAAATGCTGTAATACTGCTTATTCCATCCAATATCATATCTTCCTCTGAGATTTTTCCCCTTAATGCAATCGTTCCTAGTATCCTAAGTTTTCTCAAAGTATCATATCCTTCAACATCTGCTGTTGGATCAACTTCTGCATACCCTAATTCCTTGGCTATTTTCAAAGTATCCTCATAGTCCATCCCTTCCTCAAACATCCTAGTTAAAATATAGTTACATGTACCATTTAAAATACCTTGCACCTTAGTTATCTCGTTAATTGCAGTTTGTTCTCTAAGGGGTTTTAGTATTGGAATACCTCCACCTACACTAGCTTCATAAAGAAATGCTAATTTTTTTTCACTTGCCAAGCTAGATAATTCCTCAAAGTATTTCGATACAACAGCCTTATTAGCTGTAACCACATGTTTACCAGCATTCAATGCTTTCTTTATATATTTATAGCTATTTTCCAAGTCACTGGTAACCTCAATTATTATGCTAATGTCTTCATCTTCTAAAATATCTTCAAAATCAGTAACAATCATTTCTCTTTCTATATCTATACTTCTTTTTTTACTATTATTCTTTACTAATATCTTTTTAATCCTCAATTCTGAGCCTAAAATTGCTTTAAGCTCATCTTTTCTTTTATCTAGTATCTCTACTATACCTAAGCCTACTGTACCTAGACCAAGTAAACCAATATTTATCATTTAATCACTCTCCATAGAACTATCATTTTCGAAAACTTCATATATAGCAGTCATGGCTTTATCGAAATCATCGTTTTCAATTCCTATAATTATATTTAATTCAGATGAACCTTGAGTAATCATTCTGACGTTAACTCCACTATTTCCTAAAGCACTAAATACTTTTGCAGACACCCCTTTAGCCTTTATCATTCCTCTTCCTACTACAGCAATAAGTGCCATATTGGGATAACATGAAATTGAGTCCGGATTACAATATATTCGTATCTCTTCTATTACTTTATTCATTTTTGAGTTAAGCTCTGAATTTGAAACTACTACTGAGATCGAATCTATACCAGTAGGTACATGTTCAATGGAAATATCATTAGTCTCAAATACAGAAATTAACTTTCTCAAAATGCCTGTTTCTGAATTCAGCAAAGTTTTTTCTATAGATATAACAGTAAAATCCTTTTTCCCAGAAATACCAGTTATATTTCCAGAGCTAATAGGAGTATGATCATTTACAATCATAGTTCCAGGGTCCTCTGGGGAATTTGTATTCTTAATATTTATAGGTATTCCTGCCTTTTTCACTGGGAAAATAGCCTCTTCATGAAGTACTGGAGCTCCCATATAAGAAAGTTCTCTAAGCTCCTTATATGTGATAATTTTAATAGGTTTTGGATTTTTAACAATACGGGGATCTGCCATAAGAAATCCAGATACATCTGTCCAATTTTCATAGAGCTCACCATCTATTCCACTGGTAATAATAGAACCTGTTATATCAGACCCACCTCTAGAAAAGGTTATTATCTCACCATTCTCTTTAGCCCCATAAAATCCAGGAATGACACCATAAGAAACTTCTGATAATCGTGACTTAACTTTTTCCTCTGTAGTTTCTGAATCAAAGTTTCCTTTATTATCAAATAAAATCAATTCTGCAGCATCTATAAACTCAAAACCTAAGTAATTGGAAAGTATAATAGCATTTAAATATTCCCCTCTACTTGCAGAATAATCTCTAGAGGCGCCATTTTTAATCTTGTCCTTTATTTCATTTAATGTTTTATCAATCTGCAAACTTAAATTTAACTCATCACATATATCTTTATATCTTTTTTCAATAATTGTATATACTTCATCAAAGTTTAGACCATGTGATGCAAGTTGATAGCACATATATAATAAATCCGTTATTTTATGATCTTTACTATTTCGTTTTCCAGGGGCAGAGGGTATTACATACCTTCTCCTAATATCTGATTTAACGATATCTCTCACTTTGATAAATTGCGTACTATCAGCTAGGGAGCTTCCTCCAAATTTTGCTACGATTATATCTTTCAATTTTAACTCCTCCTATATCTAAAAAAATATGCAAAAAAACCCGCCCTAAATAGGACGAGTTTTATCTTCTCGTTTCCACCCAAAAACAAATTAAGTAAATAGCTTTAACGCAGCAAACGCATATCCCTACTATTGTTCAGGACTGGGCTCATAGGTGGTTTTCAATCTAGTGTATCAAAGAAGTCTTTCAGCCGGTGAACTTCTATCTCTAATGACCTTAAAAGATTTACTCGTCCTATTCAAAGCTTTTAATTGAAATTTTAATATTTCTACTATTGTACAGTATTATCCCGTTAAAGTAAAGTGTTTTTTTAAATACATTTTCTGTAAAATATAAAGACCATAGCTCAAAGGTAGCATTTACCTGGAACTGTGATCTTTATTTTGTATATTATATATCTAACTATTTTACCCTATCTAAAATAACATTTAGATCTTCAACTGGCTTAGCATTTGTCCATAAAATACTATCATGGCAACAAGCTATTTTACAACTTCAATTCCGATGAGTTCTCCTTCTCCCTCAGAGTTAAGCTTCGTATAGTCACGTATAGCTTTTATATCAATTTCTCCCTTTCCATCAAGATTGTTCATCTGACGAAAAGATCCCTTAAACTTTCCCCTGTCCAAATCTTCGCCGTTTGACGATAAAATATCGATAAACTCTCGGACGAGCTTGCCGTTATAGTAAAAGCAATCCTGGTCTTTATCATAAGTTACACCAAAGGGCTCGTAAACAGCGTACACTTTTGCCAGTTCATCTGGCATCATCATATTTTCCGTTGAGATATAATGGACCACAGGTGAATCTCCATCCTGTAATAGTAATTCCTGCGCTACATCAGAATTATTATTCTCAGTAGACTCATCAATCGATGCTGTATAGGTCTGAGACGGATTTTTCAATTCATCGACGTTTCTTGCATCAAACTCGGCTTTGCTATAGGGTTCTACTCCAATAAGTTTACCACTGGGATTAGTGGAACCGTCAGGATTGCGAGTTAATTGTGATAAATCCCTTAAAGCGTGAACGTCTATAATACCATTTTCATTGAAATAATCTCTCCCTGCACTGGTACCTTCACCAAGTGGATAGTAGTCCTCAAAATATCTGACTAATTCTCCCTTGTAGAATAGCTGATCTCTGTCTTTGTTGTAGCTAAGTCCATATTGTTCATACATTGCAAACGCCTTCGCTTTACTTTCTGGTGTTTCCACGTATGTTATTTCTTCTTCTACCGCAGTGATATGCTTGCTCTCTTGCTCTTTATCAGTAGCAGAAGCGGCATTCGTAGCGAATATGACTGTGGTACTAATGATTAAAGCAAGAGCAAGTAATATTCCTGTAAAAGAAGTCTTATTTATTTTCATAATTGACACAATCCTTTCTTCAATAGAATTCTTACAAAAATTGTTGCACAGAGGGGTTAACCTACTTTTCTTTTCTTCTAAGCTAATCAGCGTCATGGCGTAATTGGATCTCATATCTTCTCCGAATATCCTCACTACAGTTTCATCACAGGAAAGTTCAATATCTTTGCTTACTAGCATATACATTACCCATACAAATGGATTAAACCAATGTACGCACAAAGCAAATACTAAAATCAACTTTTTCAGTATATCAAATTTTCGGATATGCACGAATTCATGGGTAAGTATATATCCAAGTCGAGTTTCATCCATCAAATCTGTTTTTTTAGGTAACAATATTACAGGATTGAATATTCCATAAGTTAGCGGGGCTACTATTCTATCTGACTGTCGGATTTGTACTCTTCTGCATATGTGATGCCTCTGCTGCCAATCTTTCACAAATTCGTTGTCAATCGGCAATGAAGTTTTATATTCTATACGGCAACGAATATGGGTTACAAGAAAAAACAAAGCAAGACCCAGTAAACCGACTATCCACACTATTATTACAGGAGATATATTTTTGATTGTCTCATTTGATAACATGGTGCTTATACTATTATCTGTCATTCCAATATTAGGCATGGTAGTTACCATGGAAGGTATATTTATGGTTGAAACCTTATTTTTTAATATGTCTGCAATCGTATAAATACTAAAACGTGATGATAGAGAAAAAGGAATTAACAGGCGATACAATGCCACTCCCCAAAGAACAAGGAATGTTTTTTTAGGTAGCTTGTGAAGTGTCAGTGCACGAATAATAATAATCACTAGAATAAGACTAATAGACGAAAGACTCATTTTTAGTATATCCATAGCCATATCCTCATTCTAGATCTCCGACAAGTTGTTTTAGCTTTTTAATTTCTTCTTGCGATAGATTTTTCTTACTTAAAATAGAAGCCACAAGCTGGTCAGCAGCACCATTATACATCTTATTAATCAGTTCCGTAGTTTCTAATTCCCTCGCCTGTTCAATAGTTACAAGAGGGTGACAGATAAAATTTGGCTCAATTCGCTCTATGGCCCCCTTATCGATGCACCTTTTAATTAGCGTATAAGTGGTGGTTTTACTCCATCCAACTTGTTCTTTTAAGGTTTCAGCAATCTGTTTAGCTGTGGTATCACCCTCTTTCCATAGAACCTCCATAACCTTTAGTTCTGAATCATAAAGTTTAATTTCCATTACTACACTCCTTTTTGCAGTTTATTCTACTGCAGTAGAATATTGACAACTCCATTCTACTATAGTAGAATGGAGTTGTCAATATAATATTTTGAATTCTATATAAGTATCTATTAGTCTTTGCCTTCCTGAGTATAGCTTGTTTTTCTTATATAAAAAGATGATTCCATAACTAGAATCATCCTAAAGCACAAAAACTTTTTATACCACTAATTTTATCAAATTATTAGATGGATCTTTCGTAAATATATTATTATCTTCTTCTATTATCTCATAGCCTAGATTACTTAGATTATTTACTATATTTTCCCTTACATCTATATCAGGGAATATTATAGTATAATATTTCATACCTGCAGCATTGTCTGGCAAAGCTAGAGCATTCTTTCCGTTCCAAATATTTAGTCCTATATGGTGATGGTATCCTCCTGACGAAATAAATAATGCTGAATTAGCCATTTTCATTACTAAATCAAATCCTAACCCATCACAATAAAATTTTTTTGCTTCATCTAAATCTCCTACATGTAAATGGATATGTCCTATTATGGTCTCCTGTGGAATTTCACTCCATTTTTCTTCACCAGCATCAAATATAATACTATTATAATCTAAAGGATCTGTTACCATCTCTATTTGATTTCCTTTACGTTTCCATTCCTCACTGTCGATATCTCTATAGACCTCTATTCCATTCTCATCTGGATCTTCTAAATATATAGCCTCGCTAACGCCATGATGTGCTCCCCCGATTATAGGATAACTCTTTTCTCTTAGATGTTTTAAAAATAACCCTAGATAGAATCTATTTGGTAAAAGAAGTGCAAAATGATAAATTCCCGTTCTTCTTGGTAGTTTTGGTATTACATCATCAGGTTCTATAATTGTAATCATAGGATTAACTCCATCTGCCGTTAATGTCACTTCTTTTTCTTCTCTATCTAATACTCTAAATCCCATTATTTCTGTATAAAATTCTATAGACCTTTTTATATCTACTGCTTTTAATACTATCTGATTAACAAATATATCTGGTTTTTCATGAAACTTTGACATAAAATCACCCTCATACTTTTAGTAAATATAATATACCCAATAATAGGTGTTTAAATTATGTCAAACATAATAAATCCTACAGTATTTATAGCAAAATTAGCCATCATGTGAACTAACCATGAACTATATATATTTGAGTTAGATTCATTAAGATAATTGAAAATAATTCCTCCTGCAAATAAACCAACCATAGCTAATAAAAAGATCAATGGGCTAAACCAACTTCCCATAATCCCTATATGATATACTGTAAATGCAAAAGCACTTATAATATAGGCACTTTTTATTGCAATTAGTTTTTTAAGATTTAAAAATATAAATCCCCTAAAGAAAAATTCCTCTAAAAGAGAATTGATAAAAGAAATATATAATGCTACTAAAATAAAATTATTCTTATTTACTTTAAGATTTTCTGCTAGTATATTTTTGATACTATCTAAATCTATATATTTTTTTAATATTAAATAAGCACCAAGTATTATTAAATATACTAATAATCCAAGAATTGTTGAGATTATTAATTTCTTCTTAGACTTAACCTTAAATATATCTTTAAGGTTAATATTACTATCACAAAAAATATATATTAAAGGGATAAATAGAAACATTATTATCTTTATAGCTGACTTATACATATAGCCAGGATTTATAATAGCATCAACAATGGACATTATGGCTATAGATATAGCAGTGATTATAAGTATACCAATTATCGTTTTTCTTTTGTTCATTTTTGCACTTCCTCATGTTAGCTAGTACTAAAGCTTATTTTATATCTATAACTATATCTCGAATCAGTTTTATTTTCAATTAGGAATTTTAAATTATTTATTCTACTAAAATTTCATTTTTTATCCAAATTATACCTTTGCTGGGCATACATAAAATTGACTCTTGGATAAAATTCCAAGAGTCAATTGGTTCTAGCTTAGTTTAAATTAAGGGGTAACCGCTAGACCTATATCTATATATAAATCATCTAGTCTATAATAACTATTTCAAAAAATCTATTGATTTATTATAGTTGTTTACTAGCTGATTGAAAGTATCAATTAATTTTGATATATCTATTTTAATGTTATCTTTATCTTCCTCTATTTCCAATACATCTTTATCCATTTGTCTTGAAATTTGAAATTCTTGAACGTGTTCAGTCTTCCTTTGTAGTTTCCCAAAATATCCCCCTTTGAAACAATTTTCCTTAATAAGATCTTTTAAGTAAATCCATAAATCCATATTTCTATTTTATTTAACATTTTCTCACCTCCTATTTTAATGCTTAGATTTTGGATAGGTTTTTAATTACCAAGGACCTTATAAATAATTATATTGGAATATTATTTCATATTTTTTTCTAAGTTTTTAACATTTGTTTCTAAATTGTTACAAATTG
The DNA here is from genome assembly GCF_018917285.1 of Tissierella carlieri. Taxonomy (NCBI): domain Bacteria; kingdom Bacillati; phylum Bacillota; class Tissierellia; order Tissierellales; family Tissierellaceae; genus Tissierella; species Tissierella carlieri. The sequence goes on from NZ_JAHLOH010000035.1 coordinate 68,297, forward strand.
TTACAAGAATATATGATTATTGGGCTTTTTCTTTAATATTTAATGATTTAAAATAAGCCTATAACCTAATGTATATATGATATTTACTAATGTTAATCATTTCCATTTTAAACTTTATTTATTGAGTGAATAGGATTTTCATACCAAAATATAGAATATAAGTATACTAGTATGTAGTGAATTTCAATGATATAATTAATATAAATTTATATACAATTCCACTTTCTAAATATTATATTTATTAAACTTAAGTAAAGTAATAGGGGGGATAATATTGCAATACTTAGGAAAGGTTTTAGTTGTAGATGATGATCAGAATATATTAGAATTAATAAAGATATATGGTGAAAAAGAAGGTTTTGAAGTTGTAGGAGTAAACAATGGCGATCTTGCATTATCTGTGTTCAATAGAGAAAATCCTGACGTGATAATACTTGATATTATGCTTCCAGGTAAAGATGGATTAACACTATGTCGAGATCTAAGACAGATCCGCATGGTTCCCATTATAATGCTTACTGCTAAAGGAGAAGAAGCTGATCGAGTCTTGGGGTTAGAAATGGGTGCCGATGATTATGTATCAAAACCCTTCAGTCCTAGGGAATTAATGGCTAGAATAAAAGCGGTTTTGCGTAGAACGAACACATATGAAACATTAGAGCATTTAAATATAAAGTACCCGGGATTGGAAATTATGTCTAGTACTAGAACAGTACTAGTAAATGGTAAAGATATAGCCGTCACACCAAAGGAATTTGATTTGTTATATTATCTTGCACAGAACCCCCTTCGTGTCTTCTCACGAGAAAACCTATTATCTGTAGTTTGGGGATATGATTACTTTGGCGATCAACGTACAGTAGATGTACACATACGAAGATTAAGGGAGAAGTTAGCCTCTTTAGACCATGAGTACTTAACAACTATTTGGGGCGTAGGTTATCAATTTACATCCCCATTAAAAGTAAAGGAAGTAGCCTATGAATAATTATATACAACTTATAGAAAAGCAAGCTAAGAAATCCTTACAAAAATTTAAAAAATTGGGATTGCTTTTAAGGCATTTTTTTAAAAAACAGTTCAATCGAAATATTTATACCAGAATATTGTTTATAAATATAATATGCTTTGTTCTTTGTCTAACTGCTTTAATAGCATTTTTTGATTTTTCGGTTAAACAGGTAACTTATAATCAAATTCAACAGGAATTATTACGAAAAGCTAAAAGAGCAAATTTTGCATTGTTACAAAAAGAAAGTTGGGATCAGCTTACACTGTCAGAATATGATAGTAGTAATATTGCTCAAAAGCAGCAAGAAAAAATCAAATTTTTATCTGATATCTTCGATGCAAAAATTACAATTTTTGATAAAAGCGCTAATATTGTAGCTACCTCCGCAAACCAAGAAATAGTACCTGGCTCTCAGGTAGATAAAAGCTTTGCCAAGGCAATATCTAGCGGCGAGACCATAACTGCAAAGGTTATTAATAAGGAAACAAAGGAGTTGACTTTTATCGCTGCCGTCCCTATGGGTGACAGTAATGATATTATTATTAATGGCATCCTCCTAGAAGCAACTCCTTCTAAACTTGACCATAATATAGCTAAAATGCGTCTATATCTAATATTAGTAGGAATATTTGTCCTTATTATGATTATTTTTGTTTCTATCTACCAAGCCGAGCACATTTCGAAACCAATTTCTGAATTAAGTACGGCCATGGCCGAATTAAATAGTGGAAACTATGTTACACAACAATACCATCCTGCCCTTGATGAGGTTAAAATATTAATAGATCAATTTAATAAGTTAGCAGAAAAAGTGCAAAAAATACAGGAGGAAAACAGAAGCGTAGAAGAGGAAAGGACAAGGCTCTTTTCTGAGATTTCCCATGAGCTTCGCACACCACTTACAGCTGTTCAAGGATTTGTAGAGGCTATACAAGATGGTATAGTTCAGGACAAGGATTTATTAAACAAATATTTAGAAATCATCTACACTCAGACTGTTCACATTAATAGACTAGTAGATGATATGCTGCAATTGAGCCGCTTAGAAAGCGGCAGCATAAAACTAGAAAAAACTCCTTTAAATTTAATAACTCTAGTACATAGAGTCATTGAATCCATGGAAGCATTAGCTCGAAGTATGAATATAAATATTATTTTTGAAAAAAATATAGACCAAGCAACGATAATGGGTGATATCGATCGAATTGAGCAGATAATCAGGAATCTGCTACAAAATGCTATTAATGCTTCAGAAAATGGAGAAATTATAGTTAAGATAGAAAGTTCCCCGAACTCTGTTATTCTAATGGTTAGAGATAATGGGACTGGGATATCTAGTGATGACTTACCTCATATTTGGGATAGATTCTATCAAAGCAAATCTCATAGAAATGTAGGTAAGGCAAAGGGTGGCAGCGGCCTAGGTTTAGTTATAGTAAAGCAACTTGTACTACTACATAATGGGAAAATTGATGTGGAAAGCCATCTTGGCATAGGTACTACTTTCTATGTACATTTTCCTGCTTTATAGTATCTTCTGCACCATAAAACTATCTTATTAGCTTCCAGTATATTATATTTGAAAACTCATTAAATATTATCAAAATATGAAAAGCATCTATCAACACGTTAAAGGTAGCTTTTCTTGGTCACTGCATAAACGACTTACACGAAATCAAAGATTTCCACAATCTGCTTAAAACTCATTAAGATCAAATTCTTGATATGGAATGTTAAAGCAGAACTTTTCTATTCGTTATAAAAATTCCTTGGATACGTAATCTCTATCCAAGGAATCTCTATAATTATTAAACTTAACTATTTTAATTATTCAAAGATTTTTGATTAGTTGTAGGATTCTATTTTTCGTACTGGAAATTGTATTTCAGTAATATATTCATTAGGGTCAGAAGTAATCCACTCCCCCTTTAAATATAATTCCCTCTGTGGTCCAACTATTTCATACTTATTCTCCTCAATCCATTTTGATATGGCATTATAGCCCATATGAAGAGTCTGATATGAACCTTGGTGAACGACACATACCATTTCTTTTATTCCCTCAAGTTCTTTAACCTTAATTCTTTCTGTATCAGGCAGGTCTTCATCTATTGGCTCAACTACCTCTGCATCAACTGATTCCTCCTTATAACCTGTATTATGATATATAACCATACATGGTGGAACTATCCTGACACCGTATTTTTCTATATGTTCTACTAATTCTTCCCATAAATGTCCCTGTTCACTATAGGATGGAATAGTATCTCTCAATGTGGCAACTTTCAAAGGTTCAACTTCCTTTAACACAATGTCATATTTCATAATATACGCCTCCTGTTTACATATTTTAATAAAAGCTTCAATACGATCTAATCTTGCTTGTTCACTTCTCACTCTGTCTGAGATTTCCGAATGCTTTAACTCCAAGAGAATTTGTATTTGTTTCGAATCCATATTGCTGTTTAGAATCAAAGCAATCTCATCTAAGGAAAATCCTATATCCTTTAAGGAAACTATTCGATTGAGTCTAGGCATCTGGCTTGCTGAATAGTATCTATATCCTGTGAAGGAATCAATTTTCTCTGGCTGTAACAAACCAAGGCTATCATAATATCTTAGTGCTTTAACAGTCACTCTATTTAGTCTAGCAAAATCTCCAATTTTAAACATTTCAATCACCTATACATGTATATTTTGAGGTCCTCATATAAATAATAAACCCTCCTGTACTAGGAGAGTCAATATAAATTTAATAAATGTTTAGATATTTTTAATTAAAATTATTAGGGATTATTTCTCTTAAATAATATTCAAAAAGTAAATCGAGGCATTATCTCGATATATTATTTTTTGATCTTTATGAATATTCGTCCTATGCATCTTTCAAATATTTTACAATTAATTTCTCTAGCTTTTGACTTAATTCTAATATATCCTCATTGCTCATTACTTTATCTTTTTCTATAACTTGCTTATTTAACTCATCTCTCATTACTTCAATCTGTTCTTTTAGCTCTTTTAAAGTATCCATTTTTTCTCGATTCTCACTTTTCTTCATTTTTTTCTCTTTATATAAATTTTTATCTGCTGTTCTTATAATATCTTCCATATTGTAAAAATCATTATTTGAGGCCACTCCTGCACTAATTTGAATATCTATGTTTTCTTTTACTGTTTGCTTATAAATTTGTCTTCTAATCCTTTTTATAACCTTATCTACAGCATTTTTATCCTGGCTTAAAAGTAAAACTATGAACTCATCCCCACCATATCGTATACCTATGTCTTCTTTTCTTATGCTCTTTTGAATGGCTTGCCCAACTACTTTAATAGCCTTATCTCCTTCTAGATGTCCATAACTATCATTAATCTTTTTTAGATTATCTATATCTATTAATATTAAAGAAAGATCTTTGAAACTAAGGTGACAGTGAATTTCACTATTAATCTGTTCCCAATAACTCCTACTATATAAACCTGTAACATCATCTATTAGTGTTTTACTACAATTACAGCATTTAGATGATTTCGGATTAATTATAATTATGTAATAAAGTTCATCACAAATATAAAACTTATCAATACCTATAAAATTATCTCCTGTAGCATACTGAACATGTAAATCAATAGGTAAATTCTCTAAAATTTTTAACTTTTTTAGGTAATTATAAGTTCTTTTATTGTCAATACTACTATAATAAATCCTATGTTCCTGATTCATTATAATTTGAATTATCCCATTAATTTCAAGGTCTTCTTTGTACATTACTGTAGCCTCCAAATTTATAATATGTTCTTCATTAGAACGTATTGTTGTATAACTTCATATAAAATACAATTGTTCCAATAAAGAACAGAAGGTGATGATTATGAAATTAGTATTAGATTCCAAGGAACGCAATATCGCAGGTTTCAGAGTAAAAACTGCAAGATTAAAAAACAACATGACACAAAAAGAACTATCAGTAAAACTCGAAACATTAGCTGTTTATATTGACAGAGCAAGCATCTCTAAATTAGAGCAGCAAAAAAGAATTATTACTGATATCGAATTAACAGCCTTATCTCAAGTATTAAATGTCAGTGTAAATTGGCTTTTAGGATTAGAAAAATAGCGCTTGTTCTAATAAAGAACATTATATCATTTACCCTTATTCTTGTAAATATAACGACCTCTTTTGTTATTCATATTCTTTAACGCTACAACATCTGTAGTACTAGCTCATTTTTTATTCTAATTTTATTACATGAAAGTTTTTCCTTAAAATAAAATTTCCAAGTGGATAACAGATAAAATGGAAAGAAAGGAATGAATTTAAACTATTTAAATTGTATTTCTTTATCTTTAATATATGCATAGATATATCTATAATCTTTTATAGAAAATATATTTTATTAAATAATAAATATTAATGTTATCATATATTTTATGGGAATAAAGTTAGAAGAATATTATGGAAAATAGAGCAAGAGGTACCTTTATAAATCTAATTTTAACATTATTAACTTAACGAATCCTTGAAAATCAACTAATAAATATATAAAAATATGAAGCTATCATATTTAGAATTGTATATGGATTAGCTGTTATAGAGATGTAAACTTATTTAATGATAAGAGTAACAGGAATGGGGAAAAACAATTTTTTATACTTACATCAGTAAACTTTTAAGGCATGTTAATTTTTTATCATTACCTCAGGGTTTAATAATTATATGTTTATTATTTTGTATTCCAATCCATGCCTAATAGTTTATGATTATTAGGCATGGGGTTAAAATAATAATTAGTTATTTATATTAAGCCATTTTTACTTGCAAAAGTAAAAATACCTATACCTGCGGCAATTGATAAATTCAATGAATCGACAAGATTTGAAGAAGGTATTTTCACACTTGTACCTATGTTTGAAAAACTTTCATCAAGTCCTGTTGCTTCGTTGCCAAACACTAAACTAAAAAGATTTTCCTTTGAACAATTATCAAGATTCAAACATATTTCTCCATTAAGCATAAAAGGATAAAATGAATGTTTTAGATAAATTGCTTTGTATTCTTCAAAAGAACTGAAAAATTGAAACTTAATCCTAAACAACGCCCCCATAGAAGCTCTTACAGTTTTGGGATTAAATATATCTGCAGCAGGAGTAATTATTGCAAGATTACATACATTAAACCCTGCCATAGTCCTCATTATGGTTCCAATATTTCCCATGTCACTTGGATTTACAAGAACTATATGAGGTTTTGTTTTTTCTAAAACATATGAATGCTTTTCAAAAACTCCTATAATATAAATATTTTCTTTCTGACTTATTCTTATAAAACTTTTATCATCATATAGAAAGGGAATTCTATTATCTTTGCAGAACCTCTCCATTTCCGCCTTATCAGAATAACTGGAATGGATATAAACTGCCTTGACAATTTCAGGCTTAGTTTTTATCAATTCATAGGTTGCATATGCACCATAGGTATAGGAATACTCAAAATCCTTTTTATATGGTTTTAAAGCTAATTTGTTTTTCATATAGACCCGCTCCTTAAATATTATGATTTTTAAGGATGCAAAGCCTAAATAATAAACAGAATTATATTACAGAGCGACATCTAACCTCCATGCAAAGCTCGCAGTCTGTTTATCAATAGACTTTGCATGGAGTGCGCCCAGCGTAATGCCAAAATTTATTGCCATTAGAATCACCTCCGTATGGTTAAATTTCTCAATAGATTAATAAGAAGTTTTATTACTGTTAATATATAATGTTTCAACTATAGATTATACTCATTTTCAACGGATTACAAGTATTTTGATAATTAATAAAAAAATCTAATGGCATAAAATAAAATTCCCAGAAATACTTACAAAAGTTAGCTTGCAAATACTACAGGGAATTTATATTTATTGAACTTCATTAAGTCTATTCCTGTCTAATCATCTGTAACATTTTCTAACAAAATACAATCCGTATCTATACCAAAATATGTTTTTGCTAGTTAGCCAATATGGTAAAATCGCTGATACCTTTTGTCTATTTGAAACGGCCTTCTAATGATATATATTGGTCAAACATTAATCTACTTACTTTTCCACCAAATCTATAGGATTCATGGTCATTATAATATAAATTATCAACAAAATCCTTTGTAAATAAAGATATAACATAACCACCATAAGGTGTATATACAATTCCACCATCATTTCTACAAGCATCCATGCTACCACTCTTTGAAGCAATAGAAATTAACTCTTCGTCACCAGTATTTTCTGAATCTAAGAAGTATTGAGGCAAATCCCTTGTTAGGATTGTATTATAATGTTGTTTTTTTAATATATCGATCATTTCCTCGCTGATTTCTTTGCTCCATAATTCTTTTTTATATAATAACTCAAAAAATCTTCCATAATCCCTTGGAGTAGTAGTTCCTAATTTACTGTATTTTTCAAAATCTATCTTATTGTGGAGGATAGTATCCTTCAAGCCTAAATCTGCACAGGTATTGTTTATATTATCTATTCCTAGTAAATCTATTAAAACATTAGTTGCAATATTATCACTAATTATAATCATAAGGGTTGCAAAGCTCTTAGCTGTCATCTCTACTCCGTAGTCTAAATCTCTTAATATCCCGCTTCCTACAACATAATTTTCCTTTTCATATTTTAAAATTTTATGGGGATTTATTTTATTTTCATGTATTTGCTTATATAATTCTGCTAATACAAAAACTTTAATAGTACTAGCTGTTTCAAATTTATCATCTGAATTAATCTCTATTATATTTCCTTTAAAATCATTTGCATATAATCCTATTCTTCCACTGAAATTATAAACTTCAGCATTGATTCTCGATTCTAATGATAATTTATTCATAAAAACCTCCTTATTTTTTCATATTATAAAAGTATAATAATAAAGGTAAAGGAGTAATCTCAATTATAAATGTTACTCCTTACCTATTCATCGCTGCTTTAAAAAATCATCTTACTTTATATCATTATAGTAAATACTGCCATTCTCTGTAACAAGAAGACCCTCAATATCATTTCGATAAGCACAGTATTCTACATCAGAATAAAGTGGAACCATTGCACAATCCTCAAATATACTCATCTGAATATCAGAAATCAATTGAGTACGTTTATCAGAATCTGGCTCATTTACACATTGATTTACCAAATCCTTGTATGCTTGGAATCCTTCCTTAGATTTGCTATTAAGGTCATAGTAGCAATAGTTTAAGATAAGAATTGGCTCTCCCCATTGAAGCACTTCTATTCCAGCATCATAATCATCTGCATTTATTTTCTCATATATATAGTTCCAGTCAATAGTCTCAATGCTCATGTCTATACCGATTTCTTTAAGTTGAAGCTGCATTTCCTGTGCAACGGTGACGCTTGTTCCCGAAGAACGGGCAAGGAAATTAAAGCTAAGTTTTTCACCATCTTTATAAAGGAAACCATCACTATTCATTGTATATCCTGCTTCAGCCAATAGAGCCTTTGCGCCCTCTACATCATTAGAAAGATTTTTTTTGAAATATTCTTCAGCCTTTTGACTATAATTTTGCATAACAGATGTAACCATAGCATACTCAGGCTTAAATGACCCCTGGCACATAACCTCCATAGCATCTCGGTCAAGGGCTTTCATAATAGCCTTACGGACACGAATATCCCTAAGATGCTTGCTATCCTGATTAAGCTCAAAATATTCAATGTTAGGAAAAGTGACATCTAATATTGTTATATCATCAGCTCCTGAAAGCTCAGCATATTGCTCCATATTGATACCTGTTAATATATCAATATCTCCCTCTTTTATAGCAGTATTGAGAGTAAATGCTTCTACATCCGCTATCTTAACAGTTATAGATTCAAGCCTAGAGGGTCCTTTGTTCTCCACTAATGGGTTGGAAGTCATGTAATAGGGATTAGGCTTAAGTATAACGTGGGAACCAGGAACAAACTCATCAACATAAAACTGACCATATGGAAGGGCACCCCAGAGAAGTTCGTCACGAGACATTGATTCAAGCTGCTTTTTACTTATAATTCCCATAAAAGGTTGTGTAAGAAAATATTCTAGGTCAGAGCGATACTCACTAAGATAGCAAATGACATCACGACCATCTACCTCCATGGATTTAATATTACTATATCCATAGCCCCAATCTGAGTCGGGTTCTCCATCACCATCTCTATCCTCAAGCCCATATTCAATTGATGCAATAAAATCCTCAGGTCCTAAAGGAGTGCCATCAGCAAACTTCATGTCTTCTGGAAATGTTAAACGAAAACTCATTCCATCCTCACTCACCTTATAATCAGAGCATATATTTGGAAGGAGCTTAGATGGATCATTGGGATCTTGAATCAAGAAAGTATCTGAAATCAGATTTTGAGAAGTATACCAACTAGAGCAACGGAATAAGTCAGTTCCCATCCATTCGCTATCATGCAAAGTTAATGTCTTGGCTCTCGATAAAGTATCCTTGGATTCACCATTAGAAGCTGACTCTTTAGAGCATCCAGCAGCACTAATTACCATCATCATGACCATTAACAGAACTAAAAATCTCTTTTTCATTCCTTTGTTCCTCCTTATATAATAATCTCAGACATAACGCATTAGCATTTAGTCCTAAATATATAATGATCCAGTATTTAACTAGAAAATTATAATTCGATCAAAAACAACTATCTGAATTTGCTAAAGTAATAAAATTAAACACTCTCCATTTGCCCTTCATAAATGAAACAAGATACTTGATGATTAGAGTTAATACTGTAATTCCTAGGGGTCATATTTTTACAACGATCAGTAACTTGTCTACAGCGCGAACTGAAACGACAGCCATCTGGCAAATTTATGAGACTACCTGGATCCCCTCCCATTAGCTCTTTTTTCTTTCCCCTAAGCTTGGGGTCAAGTATGGGTGATGCCGCCATAAGTCCATTAGTATAAGGATGCTTAGATTTATCCACTACCTCATTTGTAGGACCAAATTCTACTAGCTTTCCTAGATACATAACTGCAACTCTATCACTTATATATCGTATAACATTAAGGTCATGAGTTATCACCACATATGTCAACCCCATGTCCTCCTGCAAATCCAAAAGTAAATTGAGTATCTGTGCCTGAACTGAAATATCAAGAGCTGATGTAGGCTCATCCAAAATCATTATCTTTGGTTTGAGAACTAAGGCACGAGCAATGGCTATACGTTGAAGTTGTCCCCCGGAAAGTTGATGAGGATAACTATTAAGATACCTTCTATCCATTTTTACCATATCAAGTGCCTCATTAGCCTTCTCCATAGCCTCCTTCTTAGATTTTCCATGTAATATCATAGGTCGCATAATGGAACTTGCAACTGTTTGCCTAGGATTAAGATTTGATGCCGGATCTTGAAATACTACAGCTACATCTGTTCGAAGACGCTTTTCTTCTTCCTTAGTAGCACATCTCATATCTATACCATCTACCATAACTGAACCTTCCGTCGGTCTAGTGAGATTAAGTATTACCCTAGCAAGAGTAGTCTTTCCGCTACCAGACTCTCCAACAATTCCCACTATTTCTCCCTTATTAATAGTCAAGCTAATGTCATCAACAGCTTTAACCATCTGTTTTTTTCTGCCAAAGATCCCCTCTGATATTGTGAAATACTTCTTCAACCCCTCAATAACTATCATCGGTTCCTTAGTATTAGTACAAACATTCGCAGCTTTATTCATTAAAGGGCCTCCTCTCCGAAATGACAGCGAAAAAAGTGATCTTTGCTGACATTTCTAGTCTGTGGGTCAACACTGAAACATATATCCTTTGCCAGAGGACATCTGTTAGCAAAGCGACACCCTGGCTTCACATCTGTAAGTCTAGGTACTGCCCCATCTATGGTTTGAAGTCTTCCCTCAAACTTGGTCTTACGAGGTAATGCCTTCATCAAAAGCCGTGTATAGGGATGCATTGGGTTTTCAAATATCTGAAATACATCTCCTTGCTCCACTATCTCCCCGGCATACATAACCCCTATCCTATCTGCAACCTCAGCAACCAAACCAAAGTTATGGGTTATAAGCATTATAGATGTAGAAAATTTCTTTTTTAATTCTTCAATTATTTGAAGTATTTGTGCTTCTATAGTAACATCTAGAGCCGTTGTAGGCTCATCTGCTATCAAAAGTTCTGGATTTCGTGAAAGCATCATAGCTATCATTACCCTTTGACGCATCCCTCCAGAAAGCTCATGAGGAAAACTATGAACACGTTTTTCAGCGTCTGGCATCTTTACATCTCGATAGAGTTTCACCACCTGTTCCCAAACTTCTAGACGATTTTTATTGTCCATATATATAGCCTCAGCCACCTGTGCTCCTGTAGTATATACAGGATTAAGAGAATCCAATGGATTTTGAAATATCATGCCAATGTGTTTCCCACGAATTTTTTCCATCTGGTTGTCAGTCATGTCATTTAGCTTTTCTCCCTTAAAATATATCCCTCCACTTATACGCTCATTATGATCAGGAAGCAATCTCATTATGCTATGTGCAATTGTAGATTTCCCGCAGCCAGATTCACCTACAATCGCAAAGATTTCACCACGATTTATTGTCAAATTGACATCTTTTACAGCGGAAAGATATCCCCCCTTAACCTTGTATTCTATACTAAGATTATCTAGTCTTAATAACTCTTCACTCATTTCTTATACCTCCTTATTGGGAATTGAGACGTGGATCAAGCAAGTCACGTAATCCCTCTCCCAATAGATTAAATCCTAACACTGTATATACCAGTGCAAGTCCTGGGAAGATGCTCATCCATTGTGCACGATTAATGTATTTCATACCTTGGGCAATGGCAAGACCCCAGTCAGGAGATGGTGGCTGAGATCCAAGTCCTAGAAAACTCAAAGTTGTAGTGGACATTATAGTTCCTGGAAGATTCATGGACACCAAAACTATAAGTGACGGAATGACATTAGGCAATATATATCTAAACATCAAGGCCATTGGTTTTTCACCAAAAGCTATACCAGTTTCTATAAATGCCATGTTTTTTAATGCCATAGTCTTAGCACGCACAGTCCTTGCATAACTAGCCCAGTTTACGAGAGATATAGCTATAATAGAGTTTGTGAGACCTTTACCTAGGACTGTTACAACTGCCAATGCTAATATGGTGCCTGGTATACACCAAGTAACATCTACTATGAACATCAATATCTTATCAACTACTCCTCCAAAAAAACCACTTATAAGACCTATAGTCACTCCAAGAGTAAGTTGAATGGCTGCACCCAGAAGTGCAACCTTTAGGGTTATACGCGTTCCATTGATGATACGGCTAAACATATCCCGTCCAAAATCATCTGTGCCAAACCAATAGGTTCTACTAGGTCCTTGAAGTACTGCCTCCTTATGAGCCTCATCAAAAGGAAAAGGAGCTATTTCTTCTGCAAAAATAGCCAATATAACTACACTAATAAGAATTAAAAGACCTACCATAAAATTAATATTTTTCCAACTTGATTCAAAAAACTCCTTTGCTGGACTACTATTCATTAACGATCACCTCCCGAAATCGAAACTCTTATTCTTGGATCTAATAATCCTATAATAATATCACTAATTATATTAGATATAACAGTAAGCAATGAAATCACTAGAACACAACCCTGTACAACAGCATAATCCTGCTGAACAATAGAATTTATCATTAAGCTTCCCATACCTGGTATAGCAAAAATTCTCTCAGTTATAACTGCACCAGAAATCAACCAAGGAATAGACATAAATACTAAAACAGTTATAAGTATCAAAGCATTGCGAAGTACGTGTTTTATCATTACCCTACGTTCTGACAATCCCTTTGCATAAGCCGTAAGTACATATTTTTCACGGAAAACATCCAAAACTTCACTCTTAGTAAGACGTATGGTGCCTGCCAAACTTCCTATGACACCGCTAGCAATAGGAAGTATAAAATGTTTTGACGTTTCATATCCACTAAGAGGAAACCATTTTAGCTTTATACCGAATACAAGTATTAACAAAACTGAAATCCAAAATCCAGGAATAGCAGTTAACAAAAGTGTAATATTCACTATAATCCTGTCAATAAATGTATCCTTTTTATAAGCACAAAATAGACCTAAAGGCACCGCTATTAGTATTTCCATTAGGAGAATCCAACCGCATAGCTTAAGGCTTATGGGAATCCGCATTTTCATCATTTCCCATACTGGCTGTCTGTTCCTAAGGGAAATTCCAAAGTCCATTTTGGTAACTATACCTTTTATCCATTTCCAATATTGTTCGGATAAAGGACGATCAAGCCCAAACTCGGATTTCATTGCTTGACGTCGCTCGGGTGGAACTTTTCTGTCAACTAGCAGATCAATGGGATCTCCCGGCATAAGATGAAGCATGCTAAATACCAGCACTGTTACTACAAACACAAGAAATACTCCAATAATTAATCGCCTGATTATATAGTCTCTCAACAGATCATCTCCTTATTAGTATACTTGTCCTCATATGGGACATTAAATTCATAAAGCAAATCCTACTCTCCAAAGCAATTGATAGAAAAGCTTCCCTATAACTGAATGTATCTTTATTTAATTACATCAATTATTGTTGCAATTTTCATGCCATTTAGAAGTTATTGAATATTCTTAGTTCTTTAGAGTTTCAAAAAAAATAAGGGATGTTTTACATCCCTTTTACATGCCCATTTCTTCATCATCCGTGATGAAGAATCTTTTCTATTAATTTAATCTTGGCCCCTACCATTTTCTTCCTGATAGCTTCCTTCTCCTCTGCCCTTCTAAATCATAATAAATTGTTCTTGATACTACAAAACTATTTTTCCTTAAAAATTCTCTATTAAAGTACTCAAAATATGCTCCTGGAGAAATTAATCCTTGGATTTTCACTAAATCTATTCCTGCTTGACCAACTATAGTATCTGCCAGAAGAACACAATTTGTATTCATAGCGAAATAGGTTTTAAAAGGACCTTTTATGAATTTATAAAACTTTCCTTTAAGGTTTTCATATAGTATACTGGAATAATCTTTATATGGTTTCTCAGGTCTTATACCCATTTCTTCATCTATTCTGCTTTTAGGCTTCCATTCATATAAGTTCTCATGGATCTCCTCTATTTTCTCTCTAACTCTTATTTTTTGCTCCTTTGTCAGCTTAAGTCCAAAACCAAAAAGAGTCTTTCCTAAATGAGACTGAGAAAAGGCTATATATTTTTCTTTATCTTCAATTTCCACTAAAACCCCATCAGATATAAGTCCGCCTAACTTAAATGTAGATTCATCATAACATCCATAGGTCATGATCTTCCCTTCAAACCAAATATCAACATGGCCAAAGGCATAGGTTCCTTTTTCTGCTACATGTATGAAAACCTCTAAATCACAAGGAGTATTTTCTTTGAAATAAACTAAATCTTTTTGACTCAACTCTTCTGTTTCAAAAGCCTTATTTATCTCCATTAAAATCTTATGAGGAATAAGAGCAACCATAAAAACAGGAAGGCTTATTCTAAACCTTCTTTTAAAGGAGTTCTTTGTTTCTAAAGGAAGTCCTTCCAATAGTCCATCCATAAGAAAGGTAAATCCATAGAATAGAAAAAATGTTCCTATTAGATTTGAAAGAGGTACAAGATATGCTAAAGGTTTAGTAACCATCATTATTCCAAAGAAGGTCAAAACAATTGCACCTACTAAAATAAAAAATCTTCTAGATACTTTATTTTTTCTATATTGTAAATAAATCAAAAATCTAACAACTCCACTAAAAAAAGCATAAATTCCAAAGGCTATAGGAAGGACTGAGACTACTTCTTCAGGGATAAAGTAAATAATTAACGCCATTACTAAATTAACTACAAACCCAAATAACCTTGATATAGCAGTAAGTCGTTTTTTTCTAAGGGGTGTGAAACCCATAAGCTGAAACATCGCTATAATAGCAAAGAGTATCACTAATAGGTTTAATAAACTTCTTACTGCAAACATAAGGATATTCTTTTGTGTTAAAAATATTATCCCAAGACCTAAGTATAGAAGTCCTGAAAAAACCATTGAAAAAACATCGATATCCTTTATCTTTAAATACTTAATGTCCATATATCTTCACCTGCCTAATATATCTTTTAATACATTTCTAATTATTTCTAATTTATATAATAGATACCCTTTTCTACATTATATTATAAAATAGATCATAATAGACAGTTCTTCTATAAAACAAAAGAAAACTCTAGAAATATTCCATTATAATAATTAAGTAAAAATAAAAAATATTAGTGAACTCACTAATATTTTTTATTTTTACTTAATTTCTAATTATCTAAAATTAAGCTTTGTTTCCAAACAATTGTCTTAATCTTGGAAATAATATATTATTTTCTAAATGGATATGCTTAAATAAGTCTGATTCCATTTCTTGAAGTTTTTCATATGTTAATTCAAAAGTAGGACATACATCATCAGGAATTTTATAATCATCAGTTACTATCCTTAATTCCTTAAGAATATCACCTGCCCCAGTATGTTCTTTTTCTAATTCGTTGATTATATTTATAGCTCTTTCTAAATCAGCATAAGACTTAGTTCTTGCATATTCTCTAACTGCTGGATATTGCATCGTTTCTTCCTTATTTAAATGTTCTTCCAATTCCATCTTAAGTGTATTAAATAATTTATGGACCTTTGATAGCTCTGGATGACTTTGTCCATGAACTTTTAATATTGTAGTAGTCAGTTTGCTAATCCTCGGAAGCTCATCCCAGAGATATGCATGGTGTTTATTAATTATATACTCAACCAATTCAATAATAGGTGCTTCTTGCCAGTTTATATCTTTGGAATCTAAATTATTTGCAAACTCTTCATACAATTTATTTAAATCATCAAGTATCTTTGTTTCATTAAGCCCTTTTTCTTCTATAGCTACAATCAATGATCTATCTCCACCACAGCAAAAATCTATTTTATTTTCAATAAATATATCTGCAGCTTTTGGAAACTTCGCTACTATCTCACCAATTCTTTCGGAACTATTGAACTTACTCATTTCCATCCCTCCAATTTATTTAAGCTAAGACATCACTATTAAATTTATTCTTATAATAGTATTATATCTCTTATTTTATAATTTAATTATAGAAGAGATTAAATGAGATTACCTTGACCTAGGTCAAAATTTTAGACTTTTCTTATTTTTTAACAACAATTTTTATTATATATATTAGCTTATATAGAATTTATTGAGGGAGAACCCTCCTTGCCGTATAATAGCTATTTGCATAGTATCCCGACATAAGTGTTGTTATCTTTACTACATCTCCCGACTGAGGAGCATGTACAAATTCACCGTTCCCTACATATACCCCTACATGATTTATAGTCTTACCATTCCTTGCAAAAAATACTATATCTCCATATTGTAAATCCTTTTTTGATACATAGGTTCCTGCACTAGCCTGAGACTGTGATGTTCTTGGTAATTCTATTCCCAGCTTTGCAAATAAAGAATAGACCAAACCAGAGCAATCATAACTATTAGGACCTATTCCACCCCATTTATAGGGCTTCCCTAACTCCTTGGGTATAAGACTTTTCAATTTTACCTTTAAAGAATCTTCTTGCCTATTTGCGGTGGCACTTCGGGATACGGTTAAACTATTTCTTGAGGCTCTCTCAGATGCTAAAACCTTATCATACATTCTTTTTACAAGAACTATTGCTTCTTCCCGAGAAGTATATTCATTAGGATTAAATTCATCGTCGCCAACTCCACTTATAACTTCTACACCATATAAATAACCTACAGCTTCCTTTGCCCATAGAGAAATAAGATTGTAATCTTCAAATTTATACTCATATAAATCTGAATAATTATATCTTGGTTTCGCTACCTGTAAGGTACGATATATAATTACACTCACTTGTTCTCGAGTAATGTTTTCATCAGGAGCAAATATTCCATTTTCTTTCCCCGCTACTATTCCTAACTTATTTGCCATTATGATCTTAGGGTTTTGTGTATCAGTAAATGGTTTTTCTTCTCCCAGCATAATTTCTTTTCCACCTAAAACCTCATATAATGATACGGCAAGTTCACTAAATTCTTCACGTGTAATATTATTTCTATAGTCTCCTTGAATCCTCTCAGGGATAAGGTCAATCTCCTTGGCTTTATCAATTTCCTCTTTCGCCCAACCACTTGGATTATCCATTCCATTTTGTGATAAAGCTAAACTAGCATATGTATTTTGGGGCTTTACAGTAATAACAACAATTATAAACATTAAAACTAGGCTAATCTTATTAAATATTTTTATCATTGGTTCCCACCTTTCTAGAAAGTATAGTGATAGAAATTAAACTGTAACCATTTTGTAATGTTTACATATTACCACAAAAACCTATGATTTGTTCCTTCCTTATTAAACCAACCCATCCAATACTTGGTGATTGTCAAACAAAATAAAAACTATCCTACTTATAATGAGTGCTAAAAAATCTAAGCTTAAAGATAAATCTATAAACAAAAGAACAATTACAGATATCCTCCATAATTGCTCTCTTATATTCAACCTAATTACTTTATTCCATATTTTTTTGCATACTCATAGCAGTCTTTTCTTGCCATTTATGTCCTCTATATCGGTGGATAAAAAATGTGGCTCTTACATACCAATCACAAATCATGGCTATCCAGACACCAAACATTCCAAAACCCAAATATCTAGCAAATAATATACCCAGTCCAATCCTTGTAATCCACATGGAACCTATACTTATTATCATGGCATATCGCACATCATTTGCAGCCCTTAGTGTATTTGGAAGAGTAAAGCCCAATGGCCACACTAAGCAAGCATTTATTCCATAGAATATTATTATCTTTCGTGCCAGCGCAGTAGTTTCTGGTGACAGATTATACAACTTAAGTATAAATGGAGATGACAATATTATAATTCCGTTTATCATAGCTAAAGCCATATAAGCATATTTATGAAGTACCTTTGTATAATATCTAGCCTGATCATAATCTCCTGCCCCAACACACTGACTGACTACGGTAACTAAACCCAGTCCTATTGCAGCACCTGGAAGAAATTGAAAGGCGGTAACCGTATTTGCAACTGCATTTGCTGTAATAGCAGCAGTTCCAAAACCTGATACTACACTTAGTAATAATATCTTACCCAGCTGAAACATACTGTTTTCTATTCCATTTGGTATTCCTATCTGAAGGATATTCTTAACCATTTTACTATCAAATTTATATTCGAAGGGCTTACTTATATGGATAACAAGACTTTCATCCCTAAGCAATAAGACTATAATTACAGCAGCTGCAGCCCTAGATAGAAATGTGGGAATAGCAACCCCCTCAACTCCCATACGAAATCCGTATATTAATATTGCATTTCCCACTACATTTATGGTGTTCATTATTAGGGAGGTCTTCATGGTTATTCTAGAATTTCCCATGGCCCTGAATAAGGCCGCCCCACTGTTATATACTGCTATGAATGGAATACTTGCAAATACAATCATCATATAGGTATTTGCATATTCTGCAACGATTGGCTCAATCGATCCAAATACCACGTTTAATATAAAGCTTCTACCAGCATACATCACTGCCATTATAACTAGTGAAATAAGTGTTACAAATACTATGAGCTGTTCTCCTGCCTTTGAAGCTTTTTCATTCTGATTTCTTCCTATATATTGCCCCGCAACCACGGCTCCACCCGTTGCTAGTGCTGCAAATATATTTATAAGCAGAATATTTACTGAATCCACTAAAGATACAGCTGATACTCCGCTTTCCCCAACACTGGCAACCATTATGGTATCTGCCATACCGACAGCAACTGCCAGCAACTGCTCAACTATAAGGGGCATAATGAGATAAATAAGCGTTTTTTTGGAAAAAATATAGTTTTCTTTCATATCTTTCTTCAATGTTTCAAGTCCCTTCAAAATAAAAAATCCATCTAAGTATCAGAAGACAGATTTCCTTAATTTATATAATTTGACATAATTATATTAGAAAAAATTCAACAAGTCAAATCTCATTGTTAAAATTTTTATTACACATAAAGAGAAATATTAAAAACAGGAGATTTCATGAATATTTTCCATTTTTTTCTCCTGCTTTTGAAGAACTTTATTTTATTGGAACAAAATAAATAATATCTTAGATACACAATTTAATTAATATGCATTTTATAAATATTGTAAATTAATTTAAATTCGCATCATACTTATTTTATTTAGTGTTAATTTTATGCTTCTTTAAAAATACAAAATTGCATATTAGTGAAATGATGAACACAAAAACAAACAAATATCCTATTGGTATTAATGCGAATGGCTCAACCAATGTCCCATCTGGCAAAATCTTTGCACCTATAACATTATAAGTAATGAAGCAAATTATAGCTGCTAAAGCTGAAACCAACATGGAACCTTTTAGAAATGAAGCCCTTTTATCCCTTTTCCATTTTGCTGAAATATTTTCCACTACTTTTATCTTCTCATCTGAAATAGTTGGCTTTTCTAAACTCATTTTAAGTTTTTCCAATTCTTCTACGCATTGCGTACATTCGACTAAATGTTCTTCTATCAGCAAAGAACTTTCTTTACTACAAACTTTATCATAATACAATGGTAACAAATCTCTAATAACTTCACATGATAATCTCATATTAACTTCTCCTTTAATTTTATTCTTGCACGATGATAAGTGACTCTTGCCCAGCTTTCTGTTTTCCCAAACAATTCAGCTATTTTTGAAAATGATAAATCTCCAAAAAAACGCAATGTAAATACTTCTTTATACGGTTCTTCTAAATTATGGAGTATCTTATGAATTTCAAATACACTTTCATCGTCAACTAATATTTGTTCAAAACCAGAATCAAAAACATCGGCTATATCTTCAATGCTTTCAAAATTGTTTTGTTTTTTCTTTAAATATGAAAAATATGAGTTTTTAGCAATTTGGCAGAGCCAAACACTCATCTTACAATTTCCTTTGAAGCTATCAATATTTTTTAATGCTTTAAAAAATGTTTCTTGTGTTATATCCTCTGCAATACTCTCATTTTTAGAAAGACATAATACATATCTGTATACATCCTTGAAATATTCGGAGTATATTTCTTCAAATTCTGTCACATTCTCACCATCCTTCATATATAAGACTATCATTTTCGTATTTCGTTACAACATTCCACAAAAATTTATTAAGCCACCTACAAAATCAAGTGGCTCAATAAAGAATATATAAATTTTATCTTGAATTAGAATAATATATCTTATAAAGTTATTTCCTTCTTTAAAGCCATTGGAATTATTGCTATTGACTTGTTGCCTTATTCGGACAATGATTGCTTTATGAAGCTAAGTCTTTTATCCTGCTTAAATGATCTTCTTGAAGGATTTCCTTCAACCCTCAAAATTATATCATCTGTTAAATCATAGATTGATGACCAAACAGTATCAAGTCCTTTCTTACGGTCATATTGACACATAAATCCCATCTCTCCAGATAAAAGAGCTTTTGCAAAATCTAGTGAATAATCTTGGATATTAGTAAATGCATTTACTAATGTTTCATATCGCTCATGAGAATGTATATCATCAACACCGTCAAATTGGTATTCTTGCATTTCACAAGATACAAAATGATTGGTTGTAAAGACATAACTTTTTCCTTCCTTAGGGGCTAGGATAACAACCTTATCGCAATTACATTCCACAACTGCAATATTACCAGACTTGTCTGCCAGTGTAATTGTCTGCGGTGAAGCAATAGGAATTTTTTTTAATTCTAAAATAGCTTCATCTGTTGTTTTACATTTCTCTAAAATATATCTGACAAGCATTCCTGCATTAAATCCAGGTTTTATTTTTATGGGATAAATAAAAGTCAATCCAGCTGCTAATCCATGTTCATTGACACCGTCTTCTATTTCTGTCCATGCAGTGGTATTGCCGACAAATGAATAAGCATTATTAAGTTTATAATAAGCGCTGTCACACAACTTTTCCATACTCACAATAAAATCACTATTTTTACCAAAGATGATTTTTCCCTTGTAAGAAAAGGCAAAACAAGAGCATTTATTATCAAATATAAAGCAATACATAGTGAAAAGAAAGTCTGCTATATGCATATAATCAATTTGTAATCCATCTGCCATTCCCTTTATTTCTTCAACTATTTCAGGATAAAATTTCTCATAAATCGGTAGACATTTTGCTGCAAATTCTTTTCTCTCATCATTCATAGGTATGTTATCTATAGGATTAACCCCTTTTTTACGCAATATATCCCCATAACGTAGTCCGGCTTCGTAATGACTGCCTTTCCATCTTGAATGATACATAATTTCACTCTCCTATTTTCAGTTTGAGAGCTAACGTTAACTCATACTACAAGCTTAGTTTAATAAAATTTTTATGTCAAGAACTATATTAATATTGTATATTCCCTTTTATAATTTCCTTATAAATATTCATTTCTAAACTTATTTTATAATAAAAAATCAGGAGAGTTCATGAAATTTTTTCCATGTTCTCTCCTACTTTTGAAGAACTTTATTTTAGGGGGACACAGTACCAAATACCTCAGATATATAATTTAACTAATGTAAATTTATTATGAATGATGTGTCTTAAAAATATTTATAATAAAATAAAACTATTCTATTATCTTTATTGAAGTTAATGGGATTGTTATAGTTTCATTATTGAAATTCACAAACACAGAAACATCATTATAGTTTTTTTCTAAATATTTAATAGAATCGAAGTAACATTTATATATACCAGAATGTGGGAAATTATCATGTTCTATTTCTAATTTCTTATTATATACACTTTCATCCTTTACCAAAATATCTACAAATACTTCAGAAGGTGGCTCAAATTCCTCTGTTACTAATTTAATTACTAATTCACTATTATAACCTATAGCCATATTTAGAGATGCTCTCCATGCATCATTACTCCCTGTCATATCAATAGTCCTATTTTTTGTCATATTATATCTTGCTATATAAAGAATCAAACATATGCCTATAAGTACAATGGTTATTATAATCTTCAAATGATTTCTTTTCATAAATATCACTCCACTAATCTTTCTATTTCAATGAATAATAATAGTAATTACTACATTTTTAAAGATTAATATCAGTCGCACCACATAATTCTACTGATATGCCTTATAAAAGTATTGCCGATTAGTTAAATATTCATATTCCATAATGAATTACATATTTATTTTCATAAATTGCCTTTTGTAATAATGTAGTTAAGTCAATTAATTCCTTTGATGTTTTAGAACGCTTATCAGTTGATATTACTTTATAAAAAGCTTCCAATGATTCTGGCGGAATGATGGTAACTCCCCATCTTGCCAATGCAAAATTAGGTCTACTATAACTATGAAAATAAGTTTTTATAAGAGACAATTCATCCCACCAATCATCTAAAATATCGTCATCAATGGCAATACAACTATACTTTTTAGACTCATACTCCAAAGAATAATCTTTATCTTTCTCAAATTTATCTATAATACCAAATTCAGCAACACAAGCCATATTATCACCAACTTTTTTGATACATTATAATTTAAATAATTCTGCATCTCATTAATCATCTATAATCTTACTCCATTCTACCCCATTTCATCTCTTCACCATGTGTATCATATTTTTTTCTTTTAGCTTTGATTTCTTCTATTTCTATTCTATATACATTAGTTCTTTTTAACCCTGTTTTAATAGCCATGTTAAAGTAATCCATCTTTGTTGGAGTGTATTTCTCACATATAAGTTTCATAGCTTTAATTTTTTCTTCCATATCCTCTACTAATTTTACTTTACCTTTTACAACTGCTGACTCATACTCTGTTGTAAAAACACTGCTAATAAGTAATACTGTCTTAGATTCATCCTTTACTATTTCATCTAATTCTTCTTTTGTATAATTTTCTGGTACTTTTACTTCTCCTACAAAAACTACACTAACATTCGGGCTTTTC
This sequence comes from Tissierella carlieri, assembly GCF_018917285.1. Classification (NCBI taxonomy): domain Bacteria; kingdom Bacillati; phylum Bacillota; class Tissierellia; order Tissierellales; family Tissierellaceae; genus Tissierella; species Tissierella carlieri. The sequence continues at coordinate 91,431 of NZ_JAHLOH010000035.1, forward strand.
TCAAATAACTTTACTTTTCTTCCATCCATTGCTGAGTGAAAATATAAGGTATTTTCATCTCTAACAATTGAAAGAGGGATTCCATAAGATTCACTATCTTCATCTACCATGGAAATAACTCCATATCTTGACTTATCTATGATTTGATTTCCAAACTCTGCACTCATTTCTCTGTCTTTTCTTCTCATAATTTTCACCTACCTAATTAATAGATTATTTTTATATCTAAAAATCATTAATTTCCTTATTTCATATTCTATCTAAACAAGCCAAGTTCTTCAAGAGAAATCAGGATTAATATGGGAAGTGATAAGGAGATAAGGAAAGGGAATTATAGTGATTTCAAGGGGTTAAAAAGAAGGGGAAAAGAAAAAGGATATAAAAAAGCAGGAGAGTTCATGGGATTTATTCCATATTTTCTCCTGCTTTTGAAGAACTTTGTTTTATTAATACAATCTCTTGTATCCATCAAACAAACTCGTCTCACAATCAAAATAAACCTCTTTCACGAACACCCTTCAAACCCCTGGAAACTCTAACTTGTTATTCTATTCCATTTCCCTACTAATTTCCTTTTTCCTTAAACCTGCCCTTCTAAAGTCCTTACATTTTCTAATTTTTACCTTAAAAACCGAAAATAAAGTACTTATAAAATGATGTTCTAGAATGAAGATGAATGAGTGGCTTTTATCCATTTCTCATGTCCATTTTCTTTTCTAATCAATCTTCCAATCCATTGATTTATCTGAACTTTAGCCTTGTATCCATGTTCTTTTCTAATTTAAAACCTAATAAAAAAACCATAGTTCCAAGGCATTCCTTATACCTTTTCCCTATGATTTTCTAACACTACTTTATTTACTTCACTTCAGGCATTTTAAAAAATGAAAGAAGTTTATTATTTTTATACATCTCTCTAGTTTTTATTATATTTCTCTTCTATTATCCATAGCCTTTGCTAAAGTTACCTCATCGAAGTATTCAAGATCTCCTCCTACTGGGATTCCATGAGCTATTCTTGTTACCTTTATTCCTAGTGGTTTTATAAGTCTAGAAATATATAAAGCTGTAGCTTCACCTTCTACTGTTGGATTAGTGGCTAGAACTATTTCTTCTACCACTCCATCGGATAATCTATCTAGAAGTTCTTTTACCCTTATATCATTTGGCCCTACATTATCCATTGGCGATATAACTCCATGAAGTACATGATACTGACCTTTATACTCCTTAGACTTTTCCATGGCAATGATGTCTTTAGCACCTTCTACTACACATATTATGGATTTATCTCTCATAGTATCTCTACATATATGGCATGGATCTTCATCTGTTAAATTACAACATATACTACAAAGTCTTATTTTCTCTTTTGCATTAGTTATGGATTTTGATAGTTTTTCTGCTTCTACTTCTTCCATTTCTAATATATAAAATGCAAGTCTTTGAGCAGTTTTTCTACCGATACCTGGTAATTTTGATAGCTGCTCTATTAAATTTGCTATTGGTAGTGCATACTGCTCCATTATATTACTTCCTCTCTATTAGAACAATCCTGGAATATTCATTCCTCCAGTTAATTTGCTCATTTCCTTGCTCATCATTTCTTCTGCTTTTCTAAGTGCTTCATTAACAGCAGCTAAAACTAAATCTTGTAACATTTCTACATCTTCAGGATCTACTACTCCCTCATCTATTGTTATTGCTAATATCTCTTTCTTTCCATTTGCCTTGCAAGTAACAGCTCCACCACCAGCACTAGCCTCTACTTCTGCCTCTTCAAGCTGTGCTTGCATCTCCTCCATTTGTTTTTGCATTTTTTGCATTTGTTTCATCATATTACCCATATTTCCGCCCATTCCTGGGAATCCACGTTTTGCCATCTTAAATTCTCCTTCCTTATTTTATTTCTACTATATTTTCTCCAAAGAAGTCTATAACCTCTTTTATGGCTTTTTCTTTATTGTCTTTCTCTTCTTTTTTATCTATAGGTTTATCACCTATCATTGTAAATCTTACATCTATATTTTTCTTAAAATATGCTGAAATACCTTGATTTACAACATCTGCATTTGCAGGTGTGCTAATAGCTGCCCTATGGATTCCATAATCAGGTTTGTATCCTATTGTAAGTACATTTCCTGAATAACTAATAGGTTCACCTTCCATAAGTAATGCAAATACGTTGACCTTTATTGCTTTTATTGCTTGAAGTACATTCTGCCAATCATTAACTATTGTCTCGAATTGCAGCTCTTTACCATCATCTATATATATTTCTTTTTTATTTTGTACTTCTTGCTGTTTATCTACTGTTGGCTTTTCTTTTTCAGTTTGTTCTTTTCTAATCTCAGCAGACTTATTTCCATATGTCACAGACTCTTCTTTTAAAACTTTTTCAGTTTTTATACCCTGTTCAAGTCTTTTTACTCGTTCTTCCAATGAAAGTTCTTCTTCTAGTTTTGTCAACTGTATAGATGCCATTTCAAGGATAACCCTAGGTTGAGTAGACCATTTAGCCTTTTCGTCTGCTTCCACCAGTATATCTAAACCCCTCAGTATAAAACCTATACTAATATTTTTGCTCTGGTTTAAATATTTATTTAATGATTCCTCGTCTATGTCAATTAAATCAACTGGATTCTTTGATGTTTTAATTATCATTAAATTTCTAAAATGATTTATTAAATCCTTGATAAACTGATGAATGTCCTTACCGTTTTGAATGACTTCATCTATTGATTGTAGCACATTTTCCAGATTTTTATCTATTATATTTTGTACAATATTCAGTATCATATCTGTATTTACTATTCCTAAAATACTAATTGCATCTGAGTAAGTAATTTCACCACTTCCAAAGGATACACATTGATCAAGTAAACTTAGAGCGTCTCTCATTGCCCCATCGGAATTCCTTGCTATTAGATTTAGTACCTTATCTTCTACATCAATACTTAAGGTGCTACAGATATTTTTCATATTTTCTATTATATCTTTTGTTGTAACTCTTTTAAAATCAAATCTCTGACATCTGGAAAGGATTGTTTGAGGTAACTTTTCAGGCTCAGTGGTAGCTAGTATGAATATTAGATGTTTAGGAGGCTCTTCCAGAGTTTTCAATAGTGCATTAAATGCCTCAGGAGTGAGCATGTGAACCTCATCTATTATATATACCTTATATTTTGTCCTAGCTGGGGGATATATTACTTTATCCCTTAACTCCCTTATATCATCTATTCTTCTATTGCTAGCAGCATCCATCTCTATAACATCCATTATACTTTCATCTAGTATTCCCTTACAGATTTCACATTCATTACATGGATTACCGTCTCTTGAGTTTAAGCAGTTAACTGCTCTAGAAAATATCTTAGCTGTGGAAGTTTTTCCTGTCCCCCTAGTACCTGAAAACAGATATGCATGACCAATATTTTCCTTTTGTATTTGATTTTTTAATGTAATTGTTATATGTTTTTGACCTAGGACTTCATCAAAGGTCTTTGGTCTATACTGTCTATATAAGGCTTGATACATATTTTCACCTACATTTATATTAATTATATTATATATTATAACAGAAAAGAGGTATATTTACACTAAATTAATAATTTTACATTTTGAAGATCACATTATCTTAATTATTTTCCTTTAAACTAAAGGTTGACTTATTAAAGCATTTCAAGTATAATATATTTCTGTAGTGTATAATATTGTTTTGTAGAGCAAAAATCATGGAGAGATGGTTGAGTTGGTCGAAGGCGCTCGCCTGGAAAGCGGGTAGACGTGAAAGCGTCTCGAGGGTTCGAATCCCTCTCTCTCCGCCATTAGAAATTTTTGCCGTGCTAGATGGGGAGGTAGCGGTGCCCTATAACCTGCAATCCGCTATAGCAGGATTGAATTCCCAGTTTAGGCATCTCTGTTGTGAGGTCTGCCCCAAATAAGTGGCAGTGACGATTGGGTCCTGCGCAACGGAAACTCATGAACTCCGTCAGGTCCGGAAGGAAGCAGCGGTAAGTGAATCTTTTCGTGTGCCGTAGGGAAGCCTGATTTGAGTTAACTGTTTGGGTAACGCTTGGAACAGGATTGCCAAAGCTGGGTGCACGGTTACATAAAATAAAATCTGTGGTATATATACCACAGATTTTTTATTTCTATCCTTGAAAAATCTTTCCTGACTTTATATTATGTTCCTCAAGAATTCCCTTTCCATAAGTAAGCCCTGATACTATATTAGGTTCTTCTTTCAATTCTAATCCTTTAAAGCCTATATATATTGGATTTATTACATCTATAGCCTTTCTAAAAAAGGTTGGGTCTTTCTTTATCTGAGCCTCAGTTATCAGTTTGTTCGTATATAGATAAAGAGATCTAAGGTTTGTGGATAACTCATCTTTTTCTCTAAATGTTACTAACAATTCCGTTAATATATCACGAGAATTGTTGATAAGTATACTTAATTTATCATTGTTCTTTTCTTCTATAGCTTGTGATGATTCTTCAAATCTTTCCATCAATCCTTCATGTAATAAAGCTATTAATCCCCAATCATTTGTTGACATTACCTTTTTTTCTAGAGTAATGCATTCCATTTACTGTCACTCCTATCTTTGTAGTAGTTGAAGCACCGTTTGCGGCAATTGATTTGCTTGACTTAGCATTGATGTGCCTGCCTGTTGTAATATATTAAGCTTTGTAAATTCACTCATTTCCTTTGCCATATCTAAATCTTCTATTCTGGATTTAGATGCAGTTAGGTTTTCCGCTGTATTATCTACATTTCTTATGGTGTGTTCAAGTCTGTTTTGAATTGCACCAAGTTTTGAGCGCATGGAGGATACTCTTTCTATGGCATCATTGTAAATCGTAACGGCTTTTTCAAATTCTGTTGACTTTAAATTACCAGCTTCAACTTCAAACTTTCCACTACCTAAATTCTTAATGATGCTCGTTTCAATATTTAATTCTCCAGAGCCAGTTCCTACAATTATATTAATATCTCTCATATCTATCTCAATATATTGATTCTCGTTAGCTCCTATTTGAAGTCTTAGTCCTGATGTACCTGATGGATTTTCTCCATTTAGCAACTTTATGCCATTGAACTCTGTATCTCTTCCTATCATGTTAATCTGTTCAGTTAATTCCCTCATCTCATTTGCTATAGCATCTAAATCATCCTCTTCATATACTCCATTAGCCCCTTGTACACTAAGTTCTCTCATTCTTTGAAGCATTTCATGTACTTCATTTAGTGCACCTTCTGCTGTTTGTATGCATGACACTCCATCTAATGAATTCCTTGAAGCTTGTCTTAGGCCTCTTACTTGTGCTTCCATTTTTTGTGATATAGCAAGACCTGCAGCATCATCTGATGCCCTATTAATTCTCTTACCTGATGAAAGTCTTTCTAAAGATTTTTGTAAGCTATCTGTGTTTACATTTAATAGCCTATGTGTATTTAATGCTGGTATATTATTATTGATTCTCATGGTTTTTATCCCCCTCAAATTTATTTGTATTTTCTATAAATGATATTACTTCTCCTAATATTTGAAACATTTCCTTAGGTAATTTATCAATTTTTTCTTCCATAGATTCCAGATTCAGGTCTATATCTTGACTTAATATATCTGTTGTATATGCCTTTTCAATATGCTTTCGTGATATTAGTCTTTTCTTCATAATATCACCTGCTCATTTAAGCTATATCCCAAATTTTGCAGACCTTTATCTAGAGAATCCAAGTTATTTCTCAAGGCAGTTCCTTCTTCATCTATATTGATTTGAACTTCTCTAGATTTCACATTAAGTTCAATACTTACTGGTCCTAGATTATCAGTTTCAAGACTGATGAAAAACTTCATATTATTTTTATCAATGCCTTTTTGGATATCGGGCACTATGATACTTAAGCTCTTGTATTCATTACCTATTTGTATAGGCAGTTGAAATACCATATCCTTTTTTGATATCTTTGATTGTATCTTTATATACTCTTCCTCTTTTGACTCTTCTCCTTTATTTGTATCAAAAGAATTACCTGAATTACTTAAAGAACTCATCAGCTCTTTATAATCATCCTTGAAACCAGCATCTCCACTTTTAATAGATGTGGATATTTTTTCTTTAAGTAACTCTATACCTTCTTTAAACTCTTCCCTATACTTTGAATTATTAGATTGAGTCATGTCCTTTAAGACATTAACTAATCCCTTTTCTCCATTTAAGAAAGAATTTATATCTTTAATTTCTTTCAAAGTCATGGGAATATGATTCCTCATAATAATTGGTAATATCTTTTCCTCATTTCCTTTGATATCTTTTATTTCCTTGGTCATTTTCTGGCTTTCTTTATACCTATTTACTTTCTTTTCTATATAATTGTTTAATTCATTAAGCGGCATATGTTCCAAAGTTCGACCATCTTTAATACTTTCTTTTACCATATTAATAGTTAAATTATTCCTTGCCCTAAGATATTCTTCAAATATTAGCCCCTCGTATACTTTATCGACTGGGGCAAAGGTTTCTTGACTAGTAGTTATTTCCTTCTCAGCCATAAATAAGCTATCTAATGTAATGACATTATATTTCTTAGATGCAAGGGATACTGTATTTACATTTAAATTCTCCCCTAATGTATCCAATATATTAGATATATGAATAGCTTTATCTAGGGTTTTATGTTCAATACTTAGCTCCCTATCTATGCTAGTATCTATAATTTCCTTTATGGACTTTAGCGTAAAATCTTCCCCATTTTTTATTAACATTAGAAGATCTTTATCTTTAATTTTTCCTAAAACTTCTAAATCATTTCTTATCTCTTCTATTTTTTTATTATCTATAGGCTTGTCTATTTCTTCAGCATCTTTTTCTTTTTTTAATTCCTCCACTAATTGATTTATAGGTTCTTCTAATGGATTTATATCTTTTTCATTTAGCTTGATTATTTCTTCATGTCCTAGTAAATCTATTAACTCTTTTACAGCCTCTTTCATGGCAGTTATCTTATTATATTTTTCTTCATCCATTACCATATCATTCACTATAAATTCTCTTAAAATATTGATATTCTCTATACTATCTTCTAAACCTAGATTAGTTAATATTTCTTTTATTCCATCTATAGTTGTTTCTTTTGCTACAGTAAAGGTTTCAAAGCTTTTTGCCGCCATATTATTCTCTATAGCGGTTACAGTATAGGAGTTATTTAGCTTGTATAGGCTGTTTATATTAAATGATATATCCTCATTCAGTATCTTAATATAGACATTATCCTTCAATCCCTTTAGATTGTGTAGCTTTGATATTACTTCAATGGTTTTATCTATATTTTCCCTTGTAATTGGAATCTTTTCTTTATGCAAAGCTATTATTGTATCATATACATCTTTTCCCATTTTCTGACCATAAATTTCTTTTGATATTGCTTCAGCTTCTTTATAAGTAATGTCTTTTTCTAGTTTCAAAAATCGTCTCAGGGAGAAAGATGGTTTTTCTCCTTTTATTTCTTCCAGAGCTTGGGCTATTTTTTGGAGGCTTTCTCCTTCCAAGTCTATCCCTCTATCTATAAGCTTTACAAAAGAATTAGTATCGATGTCTTCTATTATTGTATTTAAATATTCCTTTGACTTTATATAGGAATCCACATTCCCCTTAGTAATTAGTATTCCACTATTAAGCAGAAACTCTACCATCCTAATATTTTCTTCTGTATACTCTAGACCTAGTTCTGCAATTATATCTGATACTTTTCTTGTTTGCTTCTCTTCTTTTACTACTTCTTCTTTTTCTTCTACTTTAGCAGCAACTATATCTTCTTTTTCAATTATTACGTTATCTCCCAGATTTGCTACTATTTCCTCTTTTAGTCTTATAGAATACTCTACTGTTTTGTTATCTATAGTTTTTTCAATCTTTACATCCTTACCATTTTTCTCTACAAGTACCCCTTCTACGTCATAGGGAAGCGTAGGGGTAATTCCATAGCTATTTATTATATTGTCTCTATTGTTTATCTTCAATATCTCCATTGAATTCTTTCCTTTCATAAATACAGCGAATAACTAACAGTTAAAAGATTAAAAGACCCTAGTCCCTACTCAAAACTATTCACTATTCACCTTTCACTATTCACTATCTTATCTATCGTCATTTCATCCAATTTTCTTAAGGGACTTATTATTCATTTTAATATTTCTGCCGATAATATATAATAGAGAAGGCAGGAGGTGTCATCATGAATAAAATTAATAGACTTGGTATGGAAAATATTTCACCTATTGAAATTTCAAGGGCTGTAGATAAAAAAGCTGTAAAGGACACTTTTAAATTGAAATTAAATGAGTTAGAACAAGATCAGATTAGAGCTGAATTAAAATCCTTATATGATAAAATCGAAACTCAATCTAATAAATTATCTAATAAATTATTTATAGATGATTTAATTCAATATAAGAAGCTAGTTAGAGAGTTTTTGAATATAACTGTAAAGAATTCTCATATATTTTTCAAGGAAAATTCCCTAGATAGACGTGGACGTCATAGAATTTATTCATTAGTTAAAAAAGTAGATCAAGAACTAGATGAATTAACACAGGAGTTTTTGGATTTGGAAAATAAAAGAATTAATATATTGAAAAGATTAAACGATATTCAAGGAATATTAATGGATATAATGACCTAGTTATAATAATCTTATAAGATTATTTAGCATAAAAAACAGGAGGTAATTAAAAAATGTCTATTTCAACACTACGCAACAAAATCAATGTACTATTTGGACTACCATTTGCTATTTTACTTATTATTATGGGCCTCTTAATTTACTCCCAGGTCAGTAATACAATCATTCCACTAACAGAGGATATGACTACTGAAATAGTAGTAGCTAGAGCAGGTGAAATAACACAATGGCTTCAAGGAAATAGCCATGAAATTAAGGCTATTGCTTCAGATGAAATTATCAAGTCTGGAGATTTAGAAGCTATAAAGCAATATTTGAAGTATCGAAATTCTTATTTAAGAGAAGACTTTTTATTAATGTGGTTTGCTGATTTAAATGGGGATTTTTATACTACCACAGGTCATAGTGGAAATATTCGACAGAGAGAGGATATAAAGGCAATATTAGATGACAAGAAGGATGTATACATCTCTAATCCTATGATTTCTGAAGTAACTAAAGAGCCTATTGTAGTAATAGCTCATTCTGTATTAGATGACAGAAATAATTTAATCGGTGCCTTTGCTGGAGTAATAAAAATTGATAAACTTACTGAAATAGTTGAGGCGATTAATGTTGGTAATGATAGCTTCGGTATGATTGTAGATGGCTCTGGATTAATTATCGCCCATCCCGATGATGAAGTAAGGTTAAAACTTAACATCTCAGAACTTAGTGATTCTGGATATAAGAACACTGATGGCTTATTTGAGAAGATGCAAGCTGGACAAGCCGATAACCATATCTATACAGATACAAATGGAGTTAAAAGCAATTTAATTTTTTCATCTATTGAAAGTACTCCTAATTGGAATATCGCTGTTAAAATTCCCGTTAGTGAACTACATGCAAGATCTAATCATATTTTAAAAACTATTATTATATTGATATCATCTATTATATTACTAGTAATCCTTATGGTATATTTATTATCAAATGCAATATCTAAACCTATTATTCAAGGATCTAATTTTGCAAAACAAATTGCAAGTTTAGATGCTTCAGATAATTTACCAGACAAGTTAATTAAGAGAAATGATGAAATAGGAATATTGGCAAATTCGTTACAATCTATTACAAATAGCTTAAGAGAATTTATTAATACAGTAGGTAACTCTGCAGATCAAGTGGCTACTGCATCAGAAGTATTAGCAAGTACTTCCGAGCAATCATCTGTAGCTTCTGAGGAAGTATCAAAAACTATAGAGCAAATAGCTGAAGGCGCAACAGAACAAGCTATAAATACAGAAGAAGGTGCAAAGAAAACTGATGAATTAAATAATATTATAGAAGAAGAACTTGTCTACATGGAAAAACTTGTGTCTCAAGCTGACAAGGTTATAAAATTAAAAAATGATGGTGAGTCCATTGTTTCAGAATTAATAGATAAAACTAGGCTAAGCAGCGAAGGTATACAAAAAGTATATCATGGAATTATTGAAACAAATAATAGTACCGTGAAAATACAGTCTGCTAGTAATGTAATACAAAGTATTTCAGAGCAAACAAATCTATTAGCCTTAAACGCCGCTATAGAAGCAGCTAGAGCAGGCGAGGCTGGTAGGGGATTTGCTGTAGTAGCCGAGGAAATAAGGAAATTAGCAGAGCAATCTAATAAGTCTGCTGGTGAAATTGAATCTATAGTTAATAATTTACAGACTAATTCCCGTGTTGATGTAGATATAATCACAGAGGTTTCAGAAATTACAAAAGAACAAGGGTCTAGTGTAGAGATGACTAAAGAAGTTTTTAGTGTAATAGCTAAAGAACTTGAAATAACAAAAGAAATAATAAATGAATTGGGAGCTATTGGTGAGTCCATGGGAAGCAGCAAGGATGAAATAGTTAGCATTCTTCAAAATTTATCTGCTATTGCTGAAGAAAATGCGGCAGCTACTGAAGAGGCCTCTGCTTCTACAGAAGAACAAACAGCTTCCATGGAAGAAATCTATAGTGCTAGTAATAGTATGGCAGATTTAGCTCAAGAATTGAAAAGTTTAGTTTCTAAATTTAAAATTAACTAATCTTTTCAGATAATTGATTTGAATATTTTATATAAACATGGGTATATTCTCTTATAGAGAGAATATAATGACGGTTTTTATACTCTTCCCTAAATAGAAGGAGGAATTACTATGGAAGATATGTTAAAGAAAGTTTTTTTAGCTGGTATTGGTACCTTAGCTTTAACTTATGAAAAAGCTGACGAAATGGTAGGAACACTAGTAGAAAAAGGTAAAATCACTGTAGATCAAGGTAAAGAATTAAATGAAGAATTGAAAAGAGTTCTAAGCAGTAAAGAAGCTACTAAAACCGATAAATCTGATTTAAAGGAAATGTTAAAAGAATTAAATCTAGCTACTAAAGAGGATATAGCTAATTTAGAGTTAAGAATTAGCAATTTAGAGAAAAACCATTAGTTTGGGGGGAGTAAATACCTTGATTTTTTCAAGGTATTTTTCAATATGGAAAATAATTATACTAAACTACGATTTAAAGAAATTATTTCTGTAGCAATTAAACATGGATTTAAAAACGGAATTGGAAATCCTAAAGAATTAAGGGTAGTCTTAGAGGAATTGGGACCTACCTTTATTAAAATTGGCCAAATATTGTCTACACGACCTGATATATTACCTAAAGAATATATAATAGAATTAGAAAAACTTCAAGATAGTGTAAAGTCTGAAGATTTCAGCGTAATGAAAAAAATTATTGAAGCAAACTTAAAGAGAAGTATATCCGACGTATTTTTAGATTTCGAAACTACCCCTTTAGCCTCTGCTTCTTTAGCTGAAGTTTATTTTGCAAGGTTAAAAACAGGGGAAAAAATAGTGTTAAAGGTTCAACGGCCTTTTGTAAGGGAAAAAATTCTAGCTGATATTAATATTTTAAAGAGATTATCACCTTTTATTAAATTCACAACAAAAAATGAAGTCCTTGATGTTAAAGAAGTTATTGAAGAAATTAGAATTTCCACAGAAAGGGAATTGGATTTTTTAAATGAAAAGGAAAATATTAAGAAATTTAGTTTAAATAACAAAGATATAAAATATATCAAGGGTATTGTTGTTTACGAAAGATATTGTACTTCTAATATGATAGTAATGGAATTTATTGGTGGAATAAAAATAGATAATATTTCTACTTTATTAGCAGAGGGTTATGATACTAACGAAATTGCTAAGAAGCTTACTTATAATTATTTTAAGCAAGTCTTTGAAGATGGATTTTTCCATGCAGACCCTCATCCAGGAAATATTTTAATTCATAATAATAAGATTGGGTTTGTTGACTTCGGGTTGATGGGCTGCTTAGATTTAGGAATCAAAAAGAAGTTTAACTCATTTTTGGAAGGGGTTGCCACTAACAATATTGATCTAATGACTAGTTCCATCCTAAGTATTGGTATTAAAAAAGATGAAGTTGATATAAATAAACTTTATCAAGATATAAATTTGATTTACAATACATATATAGAAGAATCAATATATAGATATGACTTAGCCCAAATTTTAGAAGAAATCATAGTTGTTTGTAAAAAGAATAATATCCTTATGCCTAAAGATGTTATTTTACTAGCAAAAGGGATTTTAACTTTGCAGGGAGTTTTAGCTAAGATAGATAAAGACTTAAATATTATGGATATTGCCCTTCCTTATTTCAAAAATAAAATAATAGAAGATAAATTGAAAGACTATGACTTAACCTTATTAGGCAACAAAATTTTCTCCGCTGGAAAGGCCTCTTTAGATTTACCTATAAAGCTTTCACAAATTATTGATAGAGGGTTGCAAGGTAGATTAAAATTAAACTTACAGTTTAAAAACTCTGATGAGAATTTAAATGAAATTAATAAAATGGTAAATAGAATTATTTTCTCTGTTATTGTAGCAGGCCTACTAGTTAGCTCTTCCTTAGTCATAAATGCTAATGTTGGATTAAAAATTTATGGTATTTCTGCAATAGGTATTATAGGCTATTTAGGTGCTGGATTAGCTGGTTTTTTACTTTTAATCTCAATATTAAAATCAGGAAAATTATAAAGCTGAACAAATAAATTCCCTTTCTTTGGTATCGATCCAAATTAAGGGAATTTTTTATGAAAAAACTTATAAAGGAACATCTGATGTAGATATAGGTCTATTGAAGAAAAAGAAACTACAGTGATTGCTACATTTTACGATGGCAAAAGTATTTATAATTTAAAAAAGAATTAATCTGACAATATTGTAAGATACAAATCTAGTTTGAAAGGGAAATCAATAGGATGATTTCCCTTATTTTTATATAGTATAACATGAGCTAATAGAGAAAGGGGAGAATACTTTGGAAATATTAAGAACTGAAAATCTTACAAAAACTTATGGAATAGGTGATACAAAGGTCACTGCATTGGATAATTTAAATTTGACAATAAGCAAAGGACAATTTGTTTCAATAATTGGATCGAGTGGATCAGGAAAATCTACACTCCTGCATATGTTAGGAGGAGTAGATCGCCCTACAAAAGGAAAAATATATATCGAGGACACTGATATTTCATCAATGGATGAAACTGAATTAGCTTTATTCCGCCGACGAAAGGTAGGGCTAATCTATCAGTTTTACAATCTTATTCCCACGTTAAATGTAGAAAAAAATATATTATTACCCATGCTGTTAGATGATATAAAACCTAAAAGAGAAGAATTTGATAAGATTGTAAAAATGCTTGGTTTAAACGAAAGGCTTAATCATCTACCAAATCAACTTTCAGGAGGTCAGCAACAAAGAGTTGCCATAGGACGATCATTAATTTATAAACCCTCCATTATTCTAGCAGATGAACCTACTGGAAATCTTGATAAAAAAAATTCGGAAGCTACTCTTGAGATGTTAAAACTTTCAAATAAAGAGTATAATCAGACTATTTTGTTGATTACCCATGACGAAAAAATTGCATTGTCAGCAGATAGAGTGATTACAATCGATGATGGCAGAATTGTGTCAGATGAGGTGATTAAGTAATGAAGATTATGAGCGAATATACATATCACCATGTGAGAAAGAATAAAAGGCATACAGTTTCTATACTAATTGCTATTACAATTGCTTCTGCATTGCTATGTTCACTAAGTATATTTCTACATTCTATATGGCAGACAAAAGTATCCTCAACAATTGAAAAGACAGGTTATTGGCATGGGGAATTATGGGGCTATACATCTGGTGATAAATTAAAATATGTCACAGAAAATCCTGAGATTGAAACCACCATGATTAAAGGACCGTGGGTTACTGCTAAACTTTCCAATGCAAAACGCCCGTATCTATTAATGAGAGATGCAGATACAAATTTTTGGTTGGACATGGGTTTAAAAAATACTCTTACGAAAGGTAGACTGCCTAAAGAGCCTGGAGAAATTGTTGTGCCAAAAGTATTTTTCTTGGATAATCCTTCGTATAAAATTGGTGATAAGTTAACTCTTCCTATTGGTGATCGCATGTTGGGGAGTGAAGTAATTGAAACTCAATCTGCTAAACAATCAAAAGAATTAGACGAGACTTTTAAGACAACAGGAACTAAGACATATACCATAGTTGGAGAATTAGATATTTCTAGTACTTCTGCATACCTTGGATATTTTGCCATGGGATACTTGGATACTTCACAAATTCAACCTGAAGATGAACTTACGGTTTATATGCGTTTTGTGAAACCCCGTAAAATCTATGAAACATTACCACAGATTGCGAAATCTACGGGATTAACCGAAGATGAATATGGACAGTATGCAGTTAGGTATAATACACATCTATTAAAATTATATGGGATTAACGATAAAAGTAATACAAACATTCAACTCATTATGGTGCTAGTAATGGCAATAACAATAATTTTATTAGTTATGGGGGCATTTATTCTTATTATCTATAATGCATTTTCTTTATCTGCTAACAGCAGGATTAAGGAGCTAAGTATTCTAAAAAGTTTAGGAGCAACTCCAAGACAAATTAGGTATTCTGTTCTCTATGAAGGGCTTTTGCTCTGGATTATTCAATTGCCAATTGGTATCATGATAGGATATCTATTTAGTCATATGGTGTTTTCTAAAGTTAATGAAATTCTTAGTGTTACAGAAGATTATACGAATATATATGTTTCCTTTTCATGGGTAGTAGTTGTTTTTTCTATCATCATCTCATTGATTACCGTTTTAGTTTCAGCATATATTCCAGCAAGAAAAGTGGCGAAAGTATCAGCTATTGCAGGGATACGTCAAAATAGTACTAAAGTAAAATTAAAAAAACAAAAATCTCACTCAATAATCAAAAAAATATTTGGTATAGAAGGTGAAATATCAAGCGCACAGTTTTCAGCTAGCAAAAGGACTTTACGTACGGCTATCCTATCTCTTTCAATGTGTTTTATCTTAGTAGCAGGGTATATTAACATTATGTCCATCTACAATTTGGCCAGTTCTACCAATGAAACGCCTAAACATGATATGAAGGTTAATCTAGATATTATTGATGAACCAAGTGATGAGATGATAAATGAAATTATTTCCGTGCCTGAAGTTAGGGAGAGTATCGTTAGAAGACAGGTACGCACTTCAACCTATGTAACATCAGAACAGGAGTCAGATGTTTTCGCTGAATCTGGAGGGTTTGATGAGGTAGACCTCAAATATAATGTATTGAGTGAACAAGGAAAGCATAGAATTATAGTAAATTTAGTTGGATTAAGCGATAAATCATTTAAAAAGTATTGTGAAGAAATTGGTGCTGATGTTGAGGCATATTATCAGGATGGTATGATAACAGGAGTATTGTTAGATAGCACATATCATAGGCCAGATAATTCAAAAGTTGTGGAAAAAATACCATTATTAAATATAAAAGAAGGACATGAGCTAGTTTTATATGAAAAAGCAGAAAATTACATGAATACAAATTATAGATTTAATGTTCAAGTGGGCCATGTTACAGAGATTTCTCCCAGTGAACTAAGAATGCATAGATACAACTTAGCCTTTATAGTTCCTATGAAAACTTATGAGCAAATAGTTAGTAATTTTATGCCAGAGCGTATGCGTGAATACAGTATTATGTCAATTGATTTATTAGTGGGTGATGAGGCTAGTCCACGTGTGAAGGAAAAACTAACACAGATTTGTAGTTCTTATCTTGGATCCGATGATTTTAGTATATGGACTCTATTGGAAGACAAGAATCGTGAAGAACTGGTTCAAAAAGCCGTAGGCATTAGTGTTTTTGCTGTAGCCTTATTGATTGGGATAATTGGTATTTTTAACGCTTTTTCTACCATTTCCAATAATCTTAGACTACGCAGAAGAGAATTTGCTATGCTTCGGTCAGTAGGATTAACACCAAAGGGATTAAATAAAATATTGATGTTAGAAGGTTTGTTCTTCGCATTAACACCGATTATTGTTAGTATCCCAATAGTATTATTTATTTGTTGGTTTATGTTAAGATTAACGCCAATCACATGGCCTGAGTTTATATCTGTTTTTCCAGTTGGGCCAATTTTAACCTATGCTACTCTTATAATCGTATCTATAGTTTTAGCCTATTGGGTTTCTTCAACGTCCGTTAAAAAAAGTAATGTAGTAGAAGCAATCAAAGATGAAATAGTATAATACTAGAACCTGCTATAAAAACCGGTAAATTGATAGTAATTAAATCCATCATCTACCGGTTTTTGTTATGATTTAATGCTTTCATACTCTTTAATATTTCGATAAAATGTATTATTTTTAAGATTTAGATACTCCATTGATTATAGGGTAGTATCAGCAAAATGAGAATTTACAACGCGAAGCAATTTTTGATACTATAATTAAGTTTTTTAACAATGCTAAGTAATATTTAAGGGAAGTTGTAATTTACAGAAAATCTCAGCAAATTCTATCTATGGCACCAATGATTATTTCCTTATATCCATTAATATCATCTACACTCAGCATAGGTATTTTCCAATATTTTATATATTCAGTAGGCACTAATAAGGATATAACCGCAGCATTACCTGGTACAATCCCAGGGGATCTAACCACTTCATGTAAGCTATTGGACATAAAAGTAACTCCCCCAGCATCCTCACTAATAAGCCTTGCCATATCCGCAAGTATTTCAACCTTATCCGTAGAATCATCTACTGTCTTTAACTCTTCTGCCAATTTAATAATTTTATTAGCAAAATCCACCGTAGCCTTTGCCAGCTGTCCCTTTTCTTGAGGAAGTGAATCCGTAAAATATATATAAGGAATCCCAGCTTCTTTAGCAGCTTCAGATAATACTTTCGCTAAAAATAGGTTATCAAGCCCTTCTTGAGCACGAAATAAAAAGGTAAGTTCTTCAATATCATCAGATACCTTTGGTATATATGCCTTACTTTCTACAATAATAGTAGGAATATTATCGATTCCAATGCTTTTCATCAATTCCCCTTTCACTCCAATAGCAGTATTACCTTCATTATCTTCATTGGGACCGATTCCCCCTTCAGATCCGTTAATATTTAATAGCAGCGAAACAGGAATCCCATTAATGTCAGCAATCATTCCAGCCATTTTATCAATTCTTCCAGAATATTTTTGAGAAGTTATATGAACCTTATTAGGATTCTTTTTATAAAAAGAATCCAATACTGCTAATGCTATGGCTCCTTGTAAAGCAACTGGAGTCTCCATAACACCTTGACCATACATACGTCCAAAGGCTTTTATTGCCGTTCTTTGTGTATATATCCCATCTTCATCAATAGCTCTATCCATTAACTCTAATTCCATAGGTGTTATGCCACGGCGACAAAATGTTCTTCCAATTCCTCCCCCATAAGTCTCTACTACTATATCTCCCTTTAAGAGATCTCCTTTTATACATTTTATACGTGTGTCTACCTTTAATATTTCTCTCATTAATGAAGCAACTACTGCAAACCCTGCAGAATCATCCTGAACGAAAGAACTATGACTATGCACATGTCCTACGCCCACATGTCCTACAATGGCAATTTCACTTTTAGTTTTTTCTGAAATAGTAATAATATAATCTTTCATAACTTTGTCCTTCATCATTATTTTTATTTTACAGCAAATTTTGCATCATAAACTAACCTTCCATCTACATAAGTTTTAACTACTTTTGTATCAAGAATGTCCTCTTCACAGGATAAATTAAATAAATCTTTATCCAATATAATGAAGTCTGCCAACTTATCCTTAGTAATTGTCCCCTTGATATTTTCTTCATTAGAGGCATATGCACCTTCAACAGTATAAGCATATATTGCTTCATACATATTCAATCTTTCATTAGGCAAATATACTTTCTTCTGATTTCCATTAATATTCTTTCTTGTTACAGCAGTATATATATTAGCCATGGGATTAAAAGACTCCACTGGACAGTCCGTCCCAAAAGGTATATGAATGCCTTTATCCATCATAGTTTTCCATGCATAAGAAGTCTGGGCTAAATCATGACCTACTCGATCAATAACTATATTCATATCATAGTCAATGAAAATAGGTTGAATAAAAGCCAATACATTTAATTCTTTAAATCGTTCTAATATTTCTCCATCGGTAATTTGACAATGAACAATTCCATGTCGTATATAATCTTTGGGATTTTTCTTTTGTGCCTTTTCAATGGCATCTAATGACATCTCTATAGCCCTATCACCTATGGCATGTATAGCTACTGGACAATTATTTTCATGAGAAATCATTACCATATTATCTAAATCTTCTTGTGTAAATATCTCTAATCCTCTAGTTGATGTGTCATCTGCATATGGATTTCTCAATGCTGCTGTACGAGCTCCTAGGGATCCATCACTCAATAATTTTATAGAAGTTATACGATATCTATTGGTCCCCCACCCTGCAGCATAACCTTTTTTAAAGAATTCTTCAAGGGATGGAGGATTCTCAAATAAGCATTGCTCTCCTATACGAACCTTTAATTGTCCAACTTTCTCTAGTTCCTCAAAAGCTTGAAAAAGCAAATCATAATCCCTGCTCGGCATATACCCCACATCATCTGTTTGTACTGAGGTTAAACCTGCTGATAATAATCTCTCCTGTGCAGCTACAATGATTTCTTTAGTATTTTCTAAATTCAAACTAGAAATCTTAACTTTAATTCTTTCTAAAAGGCTCTCTTTAATAACTCCATTTGGTTCTCCATTAGGTAATAATTCTACTAAATCCCCATATTCTTTTGCAGTTTCTTTATTTAGATCAATTTCCTTCATAGCAGCAGTATTAAGTACTCCTATGTGAAAACATGCACGCATAATAATAGTAGGTACATCACCTGTTATCTCATCTAAATCAAATTTATTAGGAAATCTTTTTTCATCCTCGAAATAATCTTGATTCCATCCTTCCCCTTCAAGCCAATTTCTGTCTTCTTTAGTTCTATTCTCCATTGCAGATTTTATACGATTCCTGATTTCATTTATACTAGTAGTTCCAACTAAATCAACACTTCGTAAGCTCTTAGCAAGATGTATAAAATGCATATGAGAATCATTTAATCCTGGAATCACTAGATGCCCTTCTAAGTCGATCTCTTTCTTTGCATTTCCATGTTCCCTCAAGTACTCATAAGCACCATTTTGTGTGCCTACATATACAAATTTGTTTTCATCCATGATCATTGCCTCGGCTTGAGGCAATGTAGAATCCATAGTTTGTATGTTTCCATTCTTAAATAGTATCATTCTTTATTTCTGCCTCCCTTTTATTCTTTTTATCAAAATACATATAAACTAAAGCTCCTAAAGCCGGAACTATAAAACCAATTAATGCAGTAACTGGATCTTCAACAAATGTATTGATCATTAGTCCCGCAAATATTAGAACTGTTATTATTACTGTGATTGGATATCCCCATACCTTATAAGGTCTATCTAAAGATGGAAATCTCTTTCTGTAAATAAACACCGCTAAAATACATAAAACATTAAAGAACATCCCTATAAAGACTACCATTGATGTAAGTTGATCAAGACTTCTTGATAGGACTAAAAGAACCGAAATAATACATTGTCCTATTAAAGATGCAGTTGGAACCTTATATTTAGGATGTAATCTCTTATAACTCTTGAAGAAGTGACCCTCTTCAGCCATTGCATAATATGTCCTTGAAAAGGTTAAAATCATTCCATTAAGTGAACCAAACATAGAAACAACCATACCTAAAATAACGATTATTCCCCCAACATTACCAAAAATAGTCTTGGCAACTTCAGTACCAAGGTAAAAGTCTCCACTATTAATCATAGAAACCACCTTCTCATGTGGTAATACTTTATAAATAGAGTAGTTAAATAATGTATATAAAATTGTAATTCCACCAATAGCAATAATTAAAGAAAGAGGTAAATTTTTCTTAGGGTTTTTCATTTCTTCTGCTACAGTATTTAAGTTTGTCCAACCTTCATAGGCCCATAACGTAGCAACTGTAGCAAAGGCTATCATTCCTATTATACTACTAAATGTAACTGTATTTCCATCAGCTGGAATAAGACTAAGATTAGGGGTTTGCTTACCAAATATTAAAGCTCCACCCATAATTAATATAATAGGTATCAATTTGGCAATCATTGAAAGATTTTGTAAGATAGAACCTTTTTTAACACCAAAATAATTATAAGCAGTAAGCATAACTATTAACCCAATAGCTATTGCTTTAATAGCAATATCACTAAGGTCAAAGAAAGCTCTTAATGCTGTTGGAAGTGCAATAGCAACAGCTGAAATAGAGCCTGCTCCACTGATAAGCCAGCTGCCAAAACCATACATAAACCCAACTACAGGGTGATAAGCTTCGTTCAAATAAACTACCATTCCACCTGCTACAGGACGAGATGCCCCTAATTCAGCGAAACAAAGACCTCCAAGTAATGAAATTAACCCTCCTATTATCCAACACAGTAATGAAAGGCCCATACTCATACCTGTTCGCTGCATAACATAGGAGCCTAGATAGAAAATGCCAGATCCTATCATAATACCACCTATAATACTTACACCACCAAAGACACCAATCTCCTGCCTAAATTTAGCATCATTTGCTTCGTTTTCATTTAGCTTCTGCTCTTTTTCCATGTATTTCCCTCCTATTATAATATTTCATAGCAATTTATATAATAATATAATTTGCTAAAATACTACTCTCTGACTTTTAATACATACTTAAAATCATATCAATAAAAATTAAGATGATATACAGGAATTAATTTTACCAATTTCTACACACCGTTTAGCTAATATGAGAATTGGATCAATGTATTTCTGCGGGGCTCCTACCCTTTCTGCTAAGATAGGTAATTCGGTACATCCTAAAATTATTGGTATATCCTTATTTTCAATATATCGATTTATGAGATTTTCAATTTCCATAGGATCTACATCAAATTTTGAAGATTTAACATCATATATCCAATCCATAATTGTCTGTTGATCTACATCATTAGGCTCTATTATATTTAAATTAAATTTTTCAAATATATTTTTATAGATACCAGATTTATACGTACCCTTTGTCGCTAGAAGAAAATAATCCTTATGCCCAAATTCTTCATTTAGATAAGCCGCCGTTTCATATACCATATTCAATATCTTTACCTTGCTATGTTCAACAATGTCATTATAAAAATAATGAGCTGTATTACATGGTATTGCTATATAGTCTGCTCCCATCATTTCTAACTTCAATATAGACCTTATCATTTCTGTAATAGGGTTCTCTCCTGAACCAAAAATATAAGCTGTTCTATCAGGTATTTCCACATTGCTATCAATTATAATATGCAAATGTTCTTGATCTCTATCTGCGGGTGTAAGATCAATAATTTTTTTAAATAAATCACAAGTAGCAGCAGGGCCCATCCCCCCCATTATTCCAAGAATCATTTTAATCACCTCAATTTAATAAGCTAATTACTTATATATGCAAATTATATGCCACCGAATAATTACTTTAAATTTCAAGTACTTGTGAATATTAAATCGATTTTAGGGTAACATTTCGTCCTATTATCTAACCCATTTTCCCTTAAGATTTGATTTACCTTTCTCAACATAAAGATTCTACTTTTTAGTTACTATCCTCAATTTATCAAAACCCTATATTAATAAATAAAGTCTAGAGTATAGTTCTTTAGAATTTCTTCATAAACACTATAATCTAGACTTTCAGAATTTATTTTATTCAAATTGAATATCAGAATATGGCGTAGGATCATTTGTTATATCATTAAAATGCCACCATTCATAATCATAGCCTTCAAATCCAACACTTTCCATTATATCCC
This sequence comes from Tissierella carlieri, assembly GCF_018917285.1. Classification (NCBI taxonomy): domain Bacteria; kingdom Bacillati; phylum Bacillota; class Tissierellia; order Tissierellales; family Tissierellaceae; genus Tissierella; species Tissierella carlieri. The sequence goes on from NZ_JAHLOH010000035.1 coordinate 113,504, forward strand.
TTAAATACTCTGCATTCTTTTTAGCTATTGGTGGTATTTTATCACATTTTAAACCTGCCATCTCAGTGAAATCATCAAACTCAGTAGGCATCTCAATTTCATTACCATCTAAGTCCAATAAAGTTATATCTACACTCATTCCATTCATGTGACTATATTCAAAATCTATTGGCTTACTCATATCTGGTGGTGTAGCAACTAAATTATTATCTGGAATAATCTCATACATTAACCTTTGGGCACTTATAGGTCTATATACATCCCAAACCTTCACTTTGTATCCATCACGCTTAAATATTTCTTTTGCTTTGATTAGCAATTTAGCTGTATCTTTATTTATATAGCACTCACTGCTATTATAAATCTTTTTTTGTGTAAAATTATCACTAGTTGCATATTTTAAATCAATAACAAACTCATCATCTAGGTCTAATAATCTAACCAAACTGTCTCTATCATTCATCCTTATTCCTCCCCATTATTCCGAGCGTTTTGTAAACTTAAATGAAAATTGAGGACTCCAACCTCTGTATGGTACAATGTTTTTGCTAGAAAACAAATACCTCCCAGAAAGGATGAAGTCCTCATGCAAAAAATTGTATCAATAAAGTGTCCAAAGTGCAACAATAATCATTCATTTTATCATTATGGCAAAGATAAAGATGGTTATCAAAAATATCTATGCCGTAACTGCAAGCACCAATTTGCTCCTGATAAACCTAGTTTTAGGTCTAATAAAAATTATCCCCGTTGTCCTATGTGTGGTAAAGCTACTTTTCTTCACCATGACTATGATCTTTATTCTAATTTTAGATGTTGTGATAA
>NZ_JAHLOH010000048.1:0-111480 GCF_018917285.1 Tissierella carlieri
TCAGGCATGGGGGAACTATTTATATCCTCAATTACCAGTAGAGATTATTCAGTAATGAATGCTTTGGTTCTATTATTTGGTGTATTGACGTTACTTGGAAGTTTATTGTCAGATATAATCATGACAATTGTTGATCCAAGAATAAGGATAGAATAGGGGGTAGCAGGTATGAATAAAGAAAAAAAAGTTGTGAAAAATGTTGCCTCTAAAATAGATGAAGAAACATTAAAATCCGTTAGTGAGGTACCCTCCTTTTGGAAGGTAATAAAAAGAGAATTTAGGGCTGATAAGCTGGCAACATTCTGTCTTATTATGTTAGTTATTATTTTCACCACTGTAATAGTAGGTTCTTTTCTAATAGATCAAGAAGAGCTTATGAGGATAAATTTGAGAAATAAGTATAAGGCACCTAGCAAAGAATTTATTTTAGGAACAGATATTGGAGGAAGACCGATTGCAGGACAATTGTTAATAGGTGGAAGAAACTCCATTTTAATAGGCTTTGCTGTTACCATACTGACTTCTACAATGGGAGTGATTATGGGATTGATTGTAGGTTTTTATGGTGGAAAGATAGATAATATGATAATGAGAGTATGCGATTTTATCTCTATATTGCCTACAACTATGCTTATCATTACCTTCGTAGTTGTAATTCCAAAATATACTATGTGGCATTTTATATTTATTATGAGTATATTTTATTGGGTTGGGATGACTAGATTAGTAAGGAGTAAGGCATTGTCGGAAAATAGAAGGGATTATATAAATGCTTCTAGGATAATGGGTACAAGTGATTTTAAGATTATGTTTACTGGAATTCTTCCAAACATTAGTTCAATCATTATCGTTGACTTGATTTTAGGATTTGCAGGGAACATAGGAATTGAAACTGGATTATCTTTCTTAGGATTTGGTTTGCCGCCAGCGACACCATCACTTGGAACTTTGGTTTCATATGCAAGAACTCCAGGTGCCATGACAGGCAAACTATGGTTATGGTTACCTGCATCATTATTGATACTAGTAATGATGCTGTGTATAAATTACGTCGGGCAAGCTGTTAAAAGGGCGTCCGACGCGAAACAAAGATTAGGATAAAGAAGGGGGAAATTAAAATGAAAAGAAGTTGGAAAGTTATTATTCCACTACTGCTGGTATTAGTACTTGTACTAACATCCTGTGGTAAAAAGGTGGAGCAGGAGCCACCAATAAGCAAAGAGGAAGAAGTATCTCAACAACCAGAAGATAAAGCCGACCAAGGACAAGACGAACCTGCTGTAGGGGTAGGTGAGATTGTACTACCTCATCCAATGACTATTAAAAAAGATGGAGCAACAGTAGGCGGTACACTTAATGTTGCTATAGTAACAGATACACCTTTTGAAGGTATTTTTAATGAATTCTTATCTTCAAATGCTGTAGATAGCCAATTAGCGGAGCCTCTACAATCAGGATTCATGAGATCAGGTCCAAACAAAGAAATAGTAAATGGCGGATGGTGTGATGTTGACTTCGACAGAGAAGCTAAAACAGCTACTTACAGGATTCACAAGGATTTAACTTGGTCTGATGGAGTACCTGTAACTTCTGATGATTTAATCTTTGTATATAATAGTATAGGACACAAAGATTATCCAGGTGTTAGATTTGACAGTGATTATCACAATGTTGTAGGTATGCTTGACTATAACCAAGGAAAAGCAGATACTATTTCAGGACTTAAGAGAATCGATGATAAAACTCTTGAAGTAAGCTTCTATGAGTTTACACCAGGAATATTATGGGGTGCAGGTCTTACTTATCAAGCTGAACCAGCACATTATCTAAAAGATATTCCAATAGATCAAATGGAAGGACATGACAGAGTTAGAAAAAATCCACTATCTTATGGTCCATTTATGGTATCTAATATAGTACCTGGAGAATCAGTAGAATATGTTCCAAATCCACATTGGTTTGGAGAGAAACCAAAGGTAGATAAGATTGTAGCAAAGAGAACAAGTTCAGATACTATTGTAGAAGCATTGAAGGCTGGAACATTTGATATTGTTAATAAGATCAATGTTAATAGTTATCCAGAGTATAAGGATTTAAGCAATATAACTTTAACATCAGCTGTAAGTAGATCTTTAGGATATCTAGGATTTAAACAAGGAAAGTGGGATGTAGAAGCTAAAAAAGTTGTGCCAGATCCAAATGCAAAATTAGCTGATGTGAAATTAAGACAAGCAATAGCTTATGCTATGAATAATGAAGAAGTAGCAGAATTGTTCTATAACGATTTGAGAATACCTGCTAATGCATTAATTACACCATATCATGCTAGTTTCTGGAATGATAAGCAAGAAGGTTATCCATATAACCCAGAAAAAGCAATGCAAATATTAGATGAAGCTGGATATAAAGATGTAGATGGAGATGGACTTAGAGAAGATCCAAAGGGTAACAAGCTACAAATCAACTATCTTTCAATGTCAGGTGGAGATATAGCTGAGCCGTTAGCTCAATTCTATATTCAAAACTTTAGAGATGTTGGATTAGATGTAGTATTACAAAATGGTAGATTAATAGAGATGAATGCATTCTACGATATGGTAGAAGAAGATAATGAAGATATAGATCTATTTGCAGGAGCTTGGCAAGTAGGATCTAACCCAGAACCATCAGGATTATGGGGAAGACACTCTCTGTTTAACTATGTAAGATTTGCAGCAGATGAAAACGATAAACTAATTAATGCTATTAATTCAAATGATGCATTTGGACCAGATGGAATGGATAATGAGTACATGGTAAAAGCATATCATGATTGGCAAAAATATGCTATGGAGCAAGTTATAGTAGCTCCAACTCACTATAGAATTGAATTGACAGCACTTAATAACAGAGTTAACTACTGGGATGCAGACCCTATGAATTATGACTGGGGATGGGAGAAGGTTGGTCTATTAGCTGACACTCCTGAAAAAGCAAAATAGGAAAATTTTAATTAAATACAATAAAAGGTCTAATGATAAAAATCATTAGACCTTTTATTGTATTTAATTTTTTTATATTAAAGGTTTATTTATTTTCTTCATTGATTGAAGGCGTATTGGAGGCTAGAGGATTGAGCCAAGCTGATGTAGTTTCTTTTTCTAATAAAATTTGTAGATTTTCAGGATTTTCAAACTCTTTATTTGATTCACTTTTAGGTATCTTGTAGTTTAATAGATAAGTATAAGGAGACTTTTCTTTAAATCCAATGTCCTTAAATCGTAAATCTGTTAAATGAAATTTTACTCCCTCTTTTATTGGCTTCGAAATATCATCAGCAATCTCTAAATAATCGCCTAATTTTCTGTATATTATTTGATCTTTATCTTGAAAATAAAAGTTATCTTCATCTCTGCCGAGAAATTCGACATCCTCTGTTACTATTTCCTCTTCATATATTCCAGCTTTTCTAAAATTATCTACTAAGTACAATTTACTATAGATGTTAGTTTCCCAATGACCAGGATAATGGTATGTAAAAATGGTTTTTTTATTATTTCTTACACCATAATTAATATATCTATTATAACTGTACAATACCTTATATTTATTAAAATTTGCTATGGTATTTATACCAAAGATAATGAAAAAGATAATAACAATAGAAAATATAATGTTAGAAGCTTTGCTATTATTATATCCTATAAACGTTAATCTGTGGACTATAAATATTAAAACAAGACCTAGGATAATTAAGTGAAAGAAAAAAGAGTCGTATAAGAATTTTTCCGCTTCTATCCAAAATTCAAAATTCATAAGGTCACCCCCTGGTTTTATACATTAGCTTAGCAAACTTTCAAATAAGATAATTATCCCCCCCTTTAAAGTTATTAGCTATACTTTAAACATACGATATAATGAGCGAAAAGTCAATACTTTCTGAATTTGATTTGTGAAAAAGATAACTATGATTACAATATATGTTATTCCATTGATTTAGTCATATGTTTATTTTTATAGAAATCTAATGTTAACTGCTGCAATTTTTATTGACAAATAAAAAACATAAAGATACGATAGACTTATCGGTCTAGGCTGCATGGTCTATAAAAAGGAGTGATTAATTTGTATAAAATTAAAGATTTAACCTTTAAGTATCCTAAGAATGAAGAAGACACCATAAAAGGGATATCCTTTGAAATAAAGGATGGAGAGATATTTGGTCTATTAGGCCCTTCTGGTGTTGGTAAATCTACTACGCAAAAATTACTCATTAAACTATTAGAAGGTTATAAAGGAGAGATACTCTATAAAGGAAAGTGGTGAATAATCATGTATGGAAATTTTCTAAAATCAGAGGTTAAAAAATGGAGTAGAGATTCCATGATGGGATTTATGTTAATATATCCTATTATATTTGGATTGCTTGGCAGATATTTTTTACCTTGGATATCTGATAAATATGGATTTAATTTTATACCCTTTAATGATTTAATCTTAGTCATCTTAGTATTAATTGTACCTATATCTTATGGAACGTTAATAGGATTTTCTATATTAGAGGATAGGGATGATAATGTATTAACTAATATTAAGGTTACGCCTCTTAGCATGCATCAGTTTTTAAGTTTTAGATTAATTGCAGTATATTTAATTTGTGTTGTAGCCACTATATTTGTAATATGGTTTTCAAAAGTAGGAGATATCTCCATAAAAGATATTATTCCTATATCTTTGTTAGCATCTTTAGAAGCTCCTATATCAGGTTTATTGATTAATTGCTTTGCTAAAAATAAGATTGAAGGATTTGCTGTGATGAAAGCTGGAGGTAGTATAATAATCTTTCCAATAATTGCATTATTCTTTGGAGGAGCAAAGGAAATGTTTTTCTCTTTTGCACCAGGATTCTGGTCAGCTAAGGTAATTAGTAGTATAATAAAAGGTGGAGGACCCTATCTTTCATATAATCAATATTATTTTATAGGTTTAGTATATATGGTAATATTAAATATATTGTCCTATCTATTATTCCTTAAAAAGATAAGAGTATAGTAAACAAACGGTTTATTGATTGCAATGGAGAGGAGCGGTGTTTTTGAATGTAAAAAAGGAGAAATCCTTTGAGAAACGAGAAGAGCTAATAAATGCAGCTTTAATTGAATTTGGAGATAAGGGATATGATAATGCATCGTTAAATAATATCTTAAAGGAAGCTGGAATAAGTAAAGGAACATTTTACTATCATTTCAAGAATAAAGAAGAGTTATATGTTTATTTGTATGATATTCTAGCTCAAGAAAAGATGAAGTTTTTTAATCAAAAAATAAAGCCTGAAGATTTCGATAAAGATATATTTGCATTGTTGAAGATTATGAGTAAAGCAGGTGCGGAGTTTGCGAGATATAAGCCTGAGATAGATAGATTTTCAGCCAGTTACTTAAAAGATTTAAATAATCCAATATTAGATAAGGTAAAGGAAAAATATGATTTTAGGGGTAATGATCACTTAGATGTTATAATAAATAAAGCCTATGAAAGAGGAGAACTAAGAGAAGACTTACCAAAGACATTTATTAAGAATATGATATCTTATTTATTAACTAATCTTCATGATATTACAGAGGTTATAGATATCGATGAATATGCAATAGAGTTTAATTATCTAATAGATTTTTTCAAAGATGGATTGGGAAAAAAGGAGTGAAAAAATGATAATAAAAATATTGGGAGCAGGTTGCGATAAATGTGATAAGTCCTATGATAATGCAGTAAAAGCAGCAGCAGACTTAGGGATTGAGGTGAAAATTGAAAAGGTTGAAGATTTAATTACCATGATGAAATACGGTATCATAACTACACCGGGGATAGTTGTTGATGAAAAAGTGGTTATGGTCGGGAGAGTACCAAAGGTTGAAGAATTTAAGAGTATGATAAGAGCATAATCACGTATATTGACATAACCCCTTTAGTGGGGTTATAATTTAATCAACACATAGATATATTTAAATATCTCTATGTAATAAGGGAAATAGTTGATATTATAAGAATTCATAATATAGTGAGGTGTAATAATTGGATAAAAAAATTAATCTATATCTTTTAACAGGGTTTTTAGGTTCAGGAAAAACTACATTTTTAACCAATATTTTAGAGGATTTATCTGGAGAAAAAGTAGGAGTTATAATGAATGAATTTGGTCGAATCAGCATAGATGGAGAAATCATAAAAAAAGAAGGTATGGAAATAGTTGAGATTAATAGAGGGTCTATTTTTTGCTCGTGTTTAAAGCTTAGCTTTGCTCATGCCATGATTGAAATGGCAGACAGAGATTTAAAATATTTATTTGTAGAAAGTTCTGGCCTTGCAGATCCTTCAAATATTGGGGAGATATTAGAGGGTATAAAGGCTGTAAAGGGAGATTTATACGATTATAAAGCGGCAATATGTGTAGTTGATGGTGTAAATTTTTTGGAGCAATTGGAAGATTTAGAAACTGTAGAGAGACAAATTAAACATTGTCATCTAGCAGTTATTAGTAAAGTAGATTTAATTGACGAAGAAAGATTGATCAATATAATATCTAAGATAAAAGAAATCAACCCTATAATACCTATTGAAACTATGGAATTTGGCAGGCTTGATTATAATTTTCTCCATGAAGATTTGATGAAATACAATTGGGCAGAAAATGAAGATTCCACAAATGTGCCTGAAACAAAACCTAAGACCCTAATGCTAACTTATGATGGAGAGATCAAAAAGGATGACTTAATCAAATTCATTGATAGGATAAAATCTGATGCTTATAGATTGAAGGGGTTTTTAAAACTTGAAGATGGCTGGAATCAAGTAGATGTAGTAGGTAAAAGAATTGATTTTAAGACTATAGATGAGAAATATGAGAATTCCCAGCTAGTTATTATATCTAAGATAGGACCTCATATAATCAGACCTATAGCTAATAATTGGAATGAAATATTTGATATTGAAATGAAGCTAAGATAAGTATAGAAAACAAACGGATGATGCCAGTGAAATGGCATCTTTTTTATCCACTATATTAGAGTAAATGATGAATTATGGCGAAAAATCAGGAAAAATGACTAAATACAATTGTACATAGTGAGGACAAGTCGTGATATAATAAAAAATATTAACTAGTTATAAAAAACTATGCCATAGAAGTTTTAAATTATGGTATTGAGGTAGGTGTTTAGTTATATGACAGACTATATATGTAAACTAACATTAAAAGAATTATGTGCTAGAGATATTATAAAAGAAGAGGATATAGAAGTATATCGTTATGGATTGCAATTACTTGTAGCTACAATTTTAAAGGGGTTAGGAATTGCAATTATTGGAATTTTAACTGGTCTATTAAAAGAATCCATTGTATTTATTTTGTTTTTTAGTAGTCTTCGAATACAGGCGGGAGGATATCATGCTAAAACTGTAATTAATTGCTTTATAGGAACATCAATGTTATTATTTCCCTCGATTCTACTATTGAAACTATTGCCTATAATTTATCAGCCATATTATGTTCTAATATCCATGGTATTTTCAATATTTTTTGTTTATTTATATGCACCATTGGAAAGTGAAAACAAACCATTAGATGAAGAAGAAAAAATACTATATAGACGTAGAAGTTTACAAACAGTTATTATAGGAAATATTATTATACTAATATCAATGGCTTTTAGTGATAAATTTGTTTATTATGCGGCCATAGCTTCTACTGGTTTTCTATTAGAATCATTAACCCTAATACATGCCCTTGAAAGTGAAAAGTAAACTAGTGTTTAAAGAATTGCTGGCTATAAAGTAATTCTTTTTTATTGCTTGATTTAATTAATATGTTATATTAGTAAGTAGGGGTGGAATAATTAGTACTATTGGACCTTGACATTCATAAATAAATAGTTTAGAAGAGTTTTTTCCTGGATGATTGGGGGTGTAATATAATGGATTTGACTATAATGAATATATTTACAAATATATTAGATACAGTTTTAGTTTTTTATTTTCTAGTTAGGATATTTCAGAAAAAGAATATAAATAGGAAAAACTCTGTAATGTTTTTATCAAATCTAGTAATCTTTAATACATTGATTAATCATGTATTTGGGTTAGCAAATTCTTTGGGATTTATAGCTATATTTATTGTATCCACAATTGTGTATTCATATTTGTTAGATGAAAAATTTCCTAAGATATTGATTTATAGTATTCTAGCTACTATATTTATGTTTATCTTTGAGTTAACGGCTGCAAATATTATAGTTCTAGTTTTTCAGATACAACCATCATTAATATTAGAATTAAATATTTATAGAATATTAGGAATAATTTGCTCTAAAGGAGGATTCTATTTATTTATCAAATATCTAATAAGAAAGATTAATATACCTTTATACATGAAAACTAGCAGTATAAAAACTATTATCTTAATTGGATTTTTTAATATTTTAGTTATATATATGACATTGACTTTATACAAGTACATAATGGTGGAATCTGTAACTGCTTATATATATTTAATAGGGATGGGGATAGGTGCTATAATATTTAGCTGGATAATATATTCCACATCTAAAAAGATGATATATCAATATCAGCAGGAAATGATTTGGAAGGTCAAGGAAGAGGAATTTCACAAAAAGGATTTCTATATTAAAAGTATGAGCGATATTCTTTATACAATAAGATCTCAGAGGCATGATTTAAATAATTATCTTAGCACCCTTTATGGTTTAATGTGCTTAGGAGATTTTGATGATGCAAAGGCGTACATAACAAAGATTAATGATAGAGTCAGCAATATGAATAAAATAATTGAAACAAATCATCCCGTCATCACCGCTCTAGTAAGCATAAAAAAGAATAAAGCCTTTGAAGAGAATATCGATATGGAATTAGAAATAGATATACCTGAAGAATTATCAATTGATTTTGTTGACATTTCTATTATAATCGGAAATATATTGGATAATGCAATAGAAGCATGTACTTTAATTGATAAAAAATTTGAAAGAAAAGTTTATCTATCTCTAAATATGGAAGAAACTTATTTAATAATCCAAGCAAATAATACGAAATCTCAAAAAATAAAATTAGAGACTAAAGATATTACAAGCAGGTTTACAACTAAAGCTGATAAGGAGAGCCATGGATTTGGTTTAGGTAATATTGAATTTATAGTGAATCAATATAACGGAATTATGAAAATAGAAGATTTAGGAAGCGAATTTAGGGTAAATATAAGAATACCTATGGAAGGAGATCTTAGGTATGAGGTGCAATCTACCGCCTATGTAAAAGGGTAGAATTATATACACTATACGTATATAAAAGGGGAGGAGGGTAAATATGAAGAACAAAAGTTACCTACTTAACTTAGTTGCAGTTTTATCACTTATGTTTGCAAATCTTGGTGCTGAGGTTGCTTGCTGGGGGCTTTTCTACCAACCAGAGATGCCAAAACAATTGAGAAAGTAAAATGTATTAGCTATTAAAGAAAAAATCTTAAGGGAAAAAATCCCTTGAGATTTTTTCTTTTTTATTAAAATTTATTTTACAACTTGTTTTTTTAGGATTTATAAATTAGAATATAGTATTAAGATAGAAAAAGTATTATTAATTTATATATTGTTATACTAATAATAAATGCTTTGACAGAATAATAAAGGAGGAATGTATAGTGGAATTTGTAGGTGAAGGTTTAACTTTTGATGATGTTCTTCTACTTCCTGGTAAATCTGAAGTACTACCTAAGGAGACTAATATCAATACTTATTTAACTAAAAACATTAAATTAAATATACCTTTAATGAGTGCTGGAATGGATACGGTAACAGAATCTAAGATGGCAATAGCTATGGCTAGAGAAGGTGGAATCGGCATAATCCATAAAAATATGTCTATAGAGCAGCAAGCATTAGAGGTGGATAAGGTAAAAAGGTCAGAACATGGTGTAATAACTGATCCATTTTTTTTATCTCCTTACCATAGCGTATCAGATGCCTTAGAATTAATGGAAAGATATCATATATCTGGAGTTCCAATAACAGATGAAGATGGAAAGCTAGTAGGTATTATAACTAATAGAGATATTAGATTTGAAAAAGAAACTGCAAAGAAAATCGATGATGTGATGACTAAGGAAAATTTAGTTACTGCAAAAATAGACATATCTATGGATGAAGCTCTAGAAATTATGAAACAACATAAGATTGAAAAACTTCCTTTAGTAGATGATAATTTTATGCTATCAGGATTGATAACTATAAAGGATATAGAAAAATCTATTCAATATCCAAATTCAGCTAAAGATCATACAGGTAGATTGTTAGCTGGTGCGGCAGTTGGAGTAACAGGAGATATGATGGAAAGGGTAGCAGCATTAGTTAAATCCAAGGTGGATGTTATAGTTGTTGATACTGCTCATGGCCATTCTAAAGGAGTATTAGAAGCTGTAGGTAAAATAAAAAGAGAATATCCGAATCTACAAGTAATTGCAGGAAATGTGGCAACAGCTGAGGCTACAGTAGATCTAATAAAGGCTGGAGCAGATGCTGTAAAGGTAGGTATAGGACCTGGTTCTATTTGTACTACTAGAGTTGTAACTGGTATCGGTGTACCACAAATAACAGCTGTAATCAATTGTGCTAAGGCAGCAAAAGAATATGGTGTTCCAGTTATCGCTGACGGAGGAATCAAGTATTCCGGTGATATAACAAAAGCTATAGCAGCTGGAGCAAATGTAATAATGGCAGGATCATTGTTTGCTGGAACTGATGAAAGCCCTGGTGAAGAAGTTTTATATGAAGGCAGAAGATACAAAGAATATAGAGGAATGGGCTCTATGGGTGCCATGGATTCAGGTAGCAAGGATAGATATTTCCAAGAAGATACTAAGAAATATGTACCAGAAGGTGTAGAGGGCAGAATACATTATAGAGGACCATTAGGAGATGTAGTATATCAACTTGTTGGTGGATTAAAATCAGGAATGGGATATGTTGGAGCTAAAAATATTGAAGAGTTACAAGATAAGGCAAGATTTATAAAGATTACATCTGCATCTTTGATAGAAAATCATCCTCATGATATCCATATTACAAAGGAATCACCAAACTATAGCAGACGCTAAAAAGGAGGCAACATATTGATAATAAAAGACTTTATAAATAAGCAATTAGAAGAGATTAAAGAAAAAGTAGGAAATAAAAAAGCCCTATGTGCTTTATCAGGTGGGGTAGATTCTTCTGTGGCAGCAGTATTAGTTCATAAGGCTATTGGAGATAATCTAGTCTGTGTATTTGTAGACCATGGTCTTTTAAGAAAAAATGAAAGACAAGAAGTAGAGAGTGTGTTTAGAGATAAATTCCATATGAATCTAATAGTGGTTGATGCTGAGGATAGATTTTTAGGAAAGTTAAAAGGAGTTACTGATCCTGAGCAGAAAAGAAAGGTAATCGGAGAAGAATTTATTAGGGTATTTGAAGAAGAACAATCAAAACTTGAAGACATAGAATTCCTAGTTCAAGGAACGATCTATCCAGATATAGTTGAGAGCTTGAATAAAGATGGTAAAGTAGCAGTTAAATCCCATCATAATGTTGGAGGTTTACCTGAAGATGTTAACTTTGAGCTTATAGAACCACTTAAAGAATTATATAAGGAAGAAGTTAGAGAAGTTGGTCGGGCATTAGGGATTGATGAAGAGTTAGTAAGCAGGCAGCCATTCCCGGGACCAGGACTAGGCGTTAGGTGTTTAGGAGAATTAACTAAAGAAAAACTAGATATCCTTAGAGAAGCAGACTATATCTATAGGGATGAAATCAAAAAAGCAGGATTAGATAAGGAAATTTGGCAATACTTTGCAGTGTTACCAAATATCCAATCTGTAGGAGTTATAAATGGTGAGAGAACTTATTGCCATACAATAGGTTTAAGAGCCGTAACTACTAAAGATGCCATGGTAGCTAAATGGTATCCAATTCCATTAGATATATTAGGAAAGATTTCAGAAAGAATTACAGATGAAGTGAAGGAAGTAAATAGGGTGGTATATGATATAACAAATAAGCCGCCTGCGACAATTGAGTGGGAGTAGTATCCAAAACCCCTAGAAAACTGATAAATAATAGTTTTCTAGGGGTTGTTTTTATTTGTGGGGTAAATTGATATTGTCTATTTAATTTTTTTTGAGTATAATTTTCGTAGAATGTTAGTAAATTCTGCTTGTAGCAGATAGAAAATGTTATCTACGGTGTTATGCTGTTTCTCAATAAGAGAGAAAATTTATATTTTCTACAGAAAAATAGGATTACCCTCTTGACTCTTCCTTTGGGGAATCCTTTATACTAAGTTTATTCCTGATAATTTAGAAAAGAGGTGGAAACAAATGAACAACCTAATCAAAATCAAAGATGTGTCAAGCAAATATGACATTACAGCCCGCACACTGCGTTATTATGAGGACATGGGATTGCTGTCCAGCACTCGAAGTGATGACTACGCATATAGAATGTATGACGAAAACGCTGTTAGGCGACTTGAACAAATACTCATATTACGCAAGCTGAATATCAGTATAAAAGACATTCAACGTGTTTTCAACACTTCCGGTTCCGATATAGTTTTAGAAGTACTGGGGAAAAAAGTACAGAACATAGACGACGAGGTTGCGCTTTTGCATGAGTTGAAAGAAATCGTGATGGATTTTATACGGGAAATCGAACAAGTGAACTTTGCAGACAAATCCGACATAAAACTGCTGTATAACAAGGCTAAAGAGATTGAAACACAATTGATAAGCATTGACTATATCGGCAAGCCTTCCAATATAAACCGCTTGATTGAAATAACGGAAAAATTAGATAAAAAAATTCCTGATATAATGGTCGTCAGGATACCGGGATTCAAAGCGGTAACGTGCGGCGACCAACCGTGGGGAGAAATGTTCAAAGAAGGCGGATATATGTACCAATTGTGGCAGTATTGTCATTTGTATAAGAGTGTGATTTTCGATTGTTTTGATTTTTTGCTGTCTAAAAATGACAAAGCTGAATGGATATGTGCCGTTAAAGATGGTGTTACCAATGCGGATGTAAGCCCTTTTAAATTGTTCGATTTTCCGGGAGGCTTATATGCTATGGCAGTCAGTATTGATGAAGATAACGAGAGCATACATAAAGTGGAAGATAAAGTTCGCCGATGGATTGAAAGCACAAATTTTGAGCTTGACAAAGGCCGCAATGTTATGTTCAATATGCCTTATTTATATGAAGATGGAAGAGATATTGCCTATAAAGATATAGAAAAGGGACTTGGCTATAAACAAATGCAAAGATATTTTCCAATCAAGCTAAAAGAAGGAATATAAAAATACAAGGAATTTCTCATGTATTATTTAGGTAATTGCGAAATGCAAAGTATGACAGAACCCATAGGGAAATAAAAAATAAATGGAGGAATTATCATGAACAAGTATGAAAACGCGATGAAGCTTATGGAAGAATACTGCGGAAACGGAAAGGACAACCTTGTTGCTCTTGCAACTATTGCATTGTCCCCGAACGCCGTCGGCAATCCCCGCCCTGCTGTCCGTATAGTTGATGCTTATTATGAAGACGGCGTTTTTTATGTTTCTACAGACGCGAATAAAAATAAAATGCTGGAAATTGGGAAAAACAACGAGATTTCCATTTGTGGGTTAGACTTGTTTGTTGCTCAAGGAACGGCTGAAAATCTCGGCTGGGTAAAGGACGAGAGGAACGCGGAAATAAGAGCGAAGATGAAAAAAATCTTCACATGGTTCGATGCACATGGCGATGAAGACAACCCTGACTCAATCGTTCTGCGTATCACCCTTACAGAAGGAACGATAACTGATAACGACAAAAAATACGGTGAATGGCAGTATAAAGTTGACTTTGCGAAGAAAGAAGTGAAATAAATGGGAAAGACACTCAAAGATATGGCAAAGCACTTAAAAAATGTTATTACGCCAGAAATACCTGAAACATATGCAATTAATCCAATGTTTGAAAATATTTCAAACGAGGAAAACATTCGAGAAGGAGTTCTTGCGTTCAGAAACTTTTTGTATCAGCTTTGCGATGTTTTGATTGTTGAAGGTGATTCGTATGACAATCATAAAAAGAATGCTCACGTATTTGATGACCGCGTTACTATTTCGGTATATTTTCCATTCCTGCACAATGTGAAATGCTTATTATTGAATATAGGTTTTCATGGTGTACTAACAGAAAGCACCGGGTCCCTTACCGTTGGAAACAATATATTCGACACGAAAATCCCCGTTTCAAAAAGCATTGAATGCTTGCGATTCTTGAATGCTTGCGACATATTGATTGACGGTATAAACTTGAATGATAAAAAACCGGATTTATTAAAAGCTGAAAGAATAAAAATTTCGTATCCTAATAACCCTGCTATGCTGACGGGCTTGAAGGTAATGGCAATAGCAGAGATAGAATTTGGTAGAAACGCCAACAAATCGAAGGTCAATAAGTCCAATACAATCAGTTATTGCCGCTTCTCCGATATTTTATTGCGATGTGATTACAGAGTATTGAAAAATAATAAAACCGACGATGTTATTTCTATATTAAAAGATACTATGAAACCTTTGTCTGCCAATGTGCAAGATTTTATATTGCAGCTACATCAACGTTATTTGGATAAAGGGCTTAAATGCGATGTGGAAATAAAAGATTTATGGATAAAGATTAAATATTCTTATAAAAGAAATGAGATATGGGCAATTAATGCATCACTTAATAATGGTTATCAAATAAATGTCAAAGCCAAAAACACGCATAAATACGCTGATGCCATCGAAAAACTTCCTTCATTTTTACAAGAAATGATTGAAAAGGGATATGGGTGCGGAAAAAAAAGAGGTATAAGCGATTGTTGTGATGGAGGTTGCCGAGGGTTTCGTATTTCCCTGGATGACTCAATCATTGATATAAGAAATGCTATCGAAACTTGGCTTGACACGGAATTGTCATTTGTATAGTATAAGCATTAGTAAAACATAGTGGAAAAATACTATATACCTTGATTAGTGTGATTATCTAAGCTGAAATTTGAAGGATATTTGCTTTGCGGCGTGATGTTGACAACAAAAAATCAGTAAGTCAAAATAATATGTGTAATTGAAATAGAAAGTCGGCATAAAAAGCACCAAAACTAAACATAAATGTTTAGAAACGCCGCTGAATTTGCCGAGTGGGAATAATAGACAAAAACCTTATAATGGCTGGAAATAGCTGCTATAAGGTTTCTTTTATGTGTGATGATTCTAAAATGGTTCTGTTTAATAAATATACTCTATGAAAATTTCGAATAATTTGCATACTAAACATCTACAAGTTAAGATATAATTAGATAAACAAGGAAACATTTGGTCAGATGGTGGTTCTGAACTTTTTGCAATCTTTATATTTGTATTACGGTTGCTCGATAGACGATATAATATATTAAAAAAAGGAGGTAGATATATTTGAAAACGATGGATATAAAAAATAAAGTCCTGTGGGGGACTAGTATGGTTGGACTAATGGGTATTTCATATTGGTTATATAGATTTTCTTTTTTTGAAATGCACGGCATGAAACAGTGGCCAAATATATTGGCTATATTAGGTGTTATTGTAATAGTTATCGCTACTATATTTGGAAACCGTATAATTTCAGGGGCTGCTGTCGTAGGATACGTGGGCGGTTTTATCCTTGCTATGATATTTAAGACTTATGGTGTAGATCAAGGTGGAGGAACTACAAATAATAATTGGATAATATGGGGAACGGTTTTCATTATTTCAATTTTGATTGCTTTTATTATAGATTTTATTCTCAAACAGGCTTATAAAAAGGAAAGAGATTAAATATTACTTGTTTATTTTAATAGTATTATTTATATTTTCACTCATTGATTTATTAGAGTACGTTTCAAATCCACCTACATAGGTATAAACATTTTTTTGAGGTAGTTTGGGTGTATTTCTTGTTAGAAAAGGGTAACCCAATAAAAGTAGAGGAGAAGTAAAAGTAAAATCACTAGAAGACTTAGAAATGTAAGTTTTCCAGTGATTTTTTTGTTGTATCATATTAGTTTGTACTCTTTGCTTGAAAGATTGGTAGTACTTTTTGATTTGTAAATATATTACAAAAGATTAACATGTTTACCCTGCGGTTTGACAAATGTTGACAGTGCATTTATGTTATCATACCTATAAGTTTATAAAATCAATAGTGATATATCTTTCATTTAATATAACTTTTATTCATATCTTAGTAATACTGCAATGGATTATGATGAACAAATTGGAGAATATACCTGTGAGATCATAAAACCTAAGCCCTGTTAAATTGTCATGTAAATCAGAAGACATAAATATAATCCTTAGAATAACATTAATGAATTGAGATCCTATATAAATTAACCTATTAAGTTAGTTTTATTAAGTTTAAACAAATTTAAGATCATAGATTATTCTGAAAAATATCTTTAATTACTTCTTCAAAACTTATTTAATCTAAGTTGTTTACTAAATTCGAGTTATATTACAATAATTAAAAGTTAAGGTATGAGAAATTTTATATAGATTTTCTTATATTTAAAATCAATTAAAGGGAGGGAGAAGAATGGATGGTGCTAAAACAAGAGATTTAATAGGAATTATATTAAAAGGTATTGGTTTAGCCATGGGAATTGCAGTATTTGTACTAAGTATATTAGGAAGTATTGAAAATGATATTTCTATAAAACTATTATCTTTAGGAGTTGTTGCATATGGTTTATACTTATTGCAAGATAAAAAATAATTGAAATTAGGAGAAGAGATATGGATATAAAAGTAAAAAATGATTCAGTTATAGCGATGAATAACATTGTTATGAACTTTGGAAATACAGAAGCTTTAAAAGGAGTTAGTTTTCATATTGATCACCAAAGAATATTTGGATTATTAGGACCATCAGGAGCAGGAAAAACCACGATTATAAAAATACTTACAGGACAATTGAAACCCACATCAGGTGATGCTTTTGTAAATGGTATGAATAGTGAATCTCTCGATGATGTGACATACTCAACCATGGGATTAGTATTAGATACAACGGGTCTATATGATAGGCTTAGTTGTTGGCAGAACCTATCAATATATGCAGATATATACAATGTGGACAAAAATTTAATTTCTAAAGCACTGGAAGAAGTTGGACTTTTAGAAGCAAGGAACAAACCCGTATCCAAGCTATCCAAGGGAATGAAGCAAAGACTATCAATTGCTAGGGCAACGCTACATAATCCAAACATATTATTTTTAGATGAACCAACTACTGGATTAGATCCTGTTACTATGAATCAGATTCATGATAATATTTTGAAGCTTAGAGACAATGGGACCACTATTTTCCTTACAACTCACAACATGGAAGAGGCATATAAGCTTTGTGATACAGTGGCATTATTAAATGAAGGGGTTATAGTAGAGATGGACGAACCTAAAAGGCTTTGCAGGAAATATAATGACAAAAATGAAATTGAAATAATCCTCAAAGATGGTAGCAGAAAAATTCTATGTAATAGTCCTGATTGTGCCGAAGAAATTAAAGAGTTTTTTTCTAAGGACGAAGTTGAGTCTATTCATTCTTCTGAACCAAATCTTGAAACTGTATTCATTCATTTAACAGGAAGGGGGTTATTATAATGTCTTGGAGAAGAGTAAAAGCGGTACTAAAGAAACAAGTGATTGACACATTAAAAAACAGAACGGTGCTAATTCAATTTGTTATGTTTCCCATATTAGCCCTAATACTTACAAAAACCATAGCTAATGGTAACAATGATATTCCTTATGATTATTTTATTACTATGTTTGCATCAATGTATGTAGGCATGTCGCCGGCAGTAGCAATGGAAGGAATAATATCTGAGGAGAAAGAAAAAGGAACTTTAAGATCTTTGTTAATGGCCAATGTTAAACCATATGAATATCTATTAGGAATTGGTTTCTATACCTTTGTAATGTGTATTGTAGGAGTTGGGATTTTAGCTATCGGTGGACAGTATAGTGGAGGAGAGCTTTTAAAATTTTTTATTATTATGGCTTTAGGGATTTTATGCTCTATGATGTTTGGAGCTACTTTAGGAATAGTGTGTAAAAATCAAATGAGTGCTAACAGTACAACTTTACCTTTGGTCATAGTTTTTGCTTTTATGCCCATGATAGCTATATTTAATAAATCCTTTGGAAAGGTTTCAAAGTTTTTGTACACTCAACAGGTATATGACATAGTTAATAACTTAGGACAATTAAGTTTAAACATGGAACGTTTAATTATTTTAGCTGTTAAT
This sequence comes from Tissierella carlieri, assembly GCF_018917285.1. Taxonomy (NCBI): domain Bacteria; kingdom Bacillati; phylum Bacillota; class Tissierellia; order Tissierellales; family Tissierellaceae; genus Tissierella; species Tissierella carlieri. The sequence continues at coordinate 18,382 of NZ_JAHLOH010000048.1, forward strand.
TTTATATTGTTTTTAATACTATTTATCAATTTTTATAATAAAAAAGGTTTGTTAGATAATTAATATTGGGAGGAGGATTAGAATGACATATGATGGAAATCAAGACAATAATGAAAATGTAGTTGATAATCTAAATTCAAACAATGTGGCTATTCAGGAGATTATAGAAAAGGCAGTTTTGGACCCAGAATTTAAGAAGAATTTGATTGAAAATCCAGATGAAGTATTAGCTAATTATGACATTAGTGAAATAGGAAAAATTATGATTAAATCTTTGAGTGAAGAGGACTTTGATAAATTGACTCCTGAAAACATAGAGGAGTATTTTGCAGCAGATTCTGCAATTTATACACCAGACTTTGATGAAGACATTCCTGTAGAGTATTCTGATGAAAATGATATTTAAGGAGTGTTATATATGTTTGTTTCAAGTGAGGATATAGTTTTTAATGAATTAGATAAAAATTTAGAATCTATCATAAGAACCAGTTCCATCTTAGCAAAACTTAAGGGAAAGGATGATAAGTTAATTTATATATTAGAACAGGAGTACAAAAATGATCCATTTAATATAGAAAAAATTTGTGCTTATTGCTTTTACTTATGGTTTTTAGCGGATGATCGTTTGGATTTATCGGATACTAACTCTGTATTTCAAGTTTCTTTTAACTTAATAAATGTAGTAGATGATGTGGTGGATATAGAGCCTAGATATTGGATTTTATGGATTTTAAAATATAGAATCCAATCATTTATGAATTTCAGTGAAGAAGAGCTAATATCTGATTTAAAAGAATTATTAGAAATACAGCGACTAAAGAATTATCCTTCATATTTCCTAGTATCAGACATTCTTCTTTCTCATGTATATTATCTTAAGGAAAGGTATCAAGAAGCGGAAGATATACTTAAAGAAGTCAATACCTATTATGAAGGTAAAATTAAGATTTTAAAAGAATTTTTTCAAGGATTTATAGATGAATATAGAAATCTAGTTAAGCGCTCAGAAGAAGAAAGTATTATGGAGTTATTAAATCAAATAGAAAAGGAATATTTTTAGAGAGGATATATGTAATGAAGAGAATACTGGGAGTGGTCTTGGGGGAATTATCAACAGGGGAATTGGTCATTGCTCATTCTTTTGCTAAAGGTCTTAATAAAAATCAATATTCCATGGATTTTTTAATTCCTGAAGAAAAGAATGTTTTTTTTGAGAAGGATTCTGAATTTAGAGTCCATACAGTTAGTCGAAATTGTGGAGTTACTCATAATCAAAGGCATATAATTTCCCTAATAAAATCAAATGATTATGATTTAATAATACTTTTTGATGCCTTTACTATGGAATATGCACAGCATTGGACCGGCATAAATATGGATGTATTAAAAGCATTAGATATCCCTATTTCATCCTTAGATGAATATGACTATATAAATGCTGGATATAAATTAGATTACTATGGAATTTTTGTGAAGAAGTTACCAGATCTTCTTTCAGAAGTAGATATAATATTAAAAAACTGTCCCCTCTCTATGCCTAAGGGAGGGCAAGATTTAATAAAGGAAGCTAAGAAAAAAGGCCAGTTTTATTATCAAGTTATTCAAGAAGTAAGAAAGTTAGATAAAAATGTTATTTTCAATATTAGAAAAAGATATGTAAAAGACGATGAAAAGATAGTTTTTCTTACACTTTCAAAATGGGAGTTAGAGGGAGCATATTCTTTTACAAGTCAAAGCACATTATGTAGATATCTTTTACCTCTCATTTATAATTACTTATCAGAACTAGACACCAAAATATGCTTAATTCATGTAGGTGACTCATGTTGGAATGAATCAGAATTTAAAAATCCCCAGATAAGATATATTCATTATAGATCATTACCTGTAGACATTTTTGAAGAGTTACTTCAATCATCAGATTTATTTGTAACATATAATTTAGTATCTATAACTCTTACAAAAGCAGTAGACTTTGGAGTACCCTCAATTGTATTGAACAATGATAAAATCATTGATTTTAAAATCCTTGAGAAGAAATGTATGGAAAAACCTCTGTGGTATCAATACATGGCTAAGGATTTAAAAAAGGTATACCCTTTTACAGCTAGTATGTTTGGTTGGAATCATTTTTTAAAGGGAATTATGAAGGATAATATTTATATGAAGAGTTTTGAAAGGATACAAGTCTTCAATACAGAACAAGTAAATTCAACACTAAAGGAAATACTTTATGGTGATTTATGTGACAAAATGATTCACAACATCAATACATTTAAAAGAGAGTTATTAAAAATACCTAACGTCAATGAGGCATTAAACAATGCTTTTCAGTATTTGCTAGAGTTAGACGAAAAGAGGGGATAACTTGGATTATTTGTTTTTAAAAAATAAAAAGAGTAAAGAATTTACAATTAGTATGACTAATGAATTCATTAATACGAATTCAGGAGAAATATATGTTACTAGTTTAGAAACTAAGTATAAAAGGTTTATTTATGAAAAGCCTATAGAAAGCTTAGGATTTGTGAAATATGTAGTAGATGAAACTCGTTATAGAAAAAAAGATAGTGAAGATTTTATGACATGGTCCTTTGCCAAAGGATTTGAATTTTACAATGCAATATATGCTTTAAAGGATAAAGCATATAAGGACATGTTGATTGAAGAAAGTACCTATATAAAGCCCTTTGAGACTGTAGAAGAATCATTTAACAAATTGCCAAAATTACCTTCAGTATATTTATTGATGATGCAAGTATTCGATATCTTAGCTTTTGATTCATTTCTATCCTTTATTCATTGTCAGGAAGACGTAGAAAAAAGTTTAAAACAATATATGAAGATAGAAGAACTATCAAATAAAAACATCAATATGTCTATTGGAGAGAATTTTGAGCATTCAAACTTTAAACACAATGATTTTTATATAGCATATTTAGGAGAAAGTTATATCTATGAAATATTCGATTATTATGCAGACTCTTCTGACGTGATTTTTGGGGATTTAAATTCAAAAATGAGAAAAAATAAATCATTATATTCAGGGAAAGTCCTTGTATCTAAGGAAGATGGAGATATTTATCATGGATATATGCATGAGCTAATTGTACCTATTGATGGCAGTAATAAGGTCATTAGTAGAAAAGTATATAAGGATCAAATTTAAATAGGAGGAGATTTTGTGAAAGGATTGAGTATTCATCTGACGGATCAGTGTAATCAATCTTGTAAATTTTGTGTAGTTGATTCATATCAGGAAAGAAAAGAAAATGTGAATAAAAGGATTATATATAAGTTCTTAGAAGGAAACAGAAATAAAGGATATGAAGTAGTAAATATTCATGGCGGCGAGCCTACAATAGTTCCTGAATTTCTGGATATTTTAGCCAGAATTAAGGAACTAGGTTATCCACAAGTTTCTCTTCAAACAAATGGAAGAACTTTAAAGGATTTCCATTTTGCAAAACAATTATCAGATTACAATGTAAATACTTTTGTAATCTCGTTTCATAATACTGATAAAATGGAAATCGCCGATTTAGCTAATGTAAATGAAGAGTGGTTAGGAGAAATAATACAGGGGATTAAAAATGCAAAAGCTGTGGGTTCAAGGGTAAGAACCAATACTGTAGTCTATAAAAACAATTTAAGAAATCTATGTGAGATTATGAAATTTATAGTAGAAGAATTGGACGTTGACCATATTAATATTTCAGCTATGCATCCTGCGGGAAGAGCATATAAAAACTTTTATGAGGTGGTGCCAAGGTATACTGAAATCATAGAGCCTGTAATGGAGGCTGTTGACTATGTTATAAAAACAGATAAAGAATTAACACTTGAGGGGTTTCCTCCATGTCTATTAGGTGAATATAAAGATTATTTAGTGGATTGGTATGATACTGACTTTAAGCTGCTTTATCATAATTTTATTTTGAATAGTTATGCTGACTTTATGTCACAAAGTACAAAGAACCTTGGCACTATGTGTAACGGATGCAATTATAGTCATGATAGATTATGTGGAGGTATATACAAAGAATATATAGAGAAATATGGATGGGATGAGTTCAGCGAAGGACCAATAGCGGAAGTGAATATATGAATATAGTTTTTATAGTTACTAGTTTTTGGTCTTTTGGTGAACTATTAATTGCAATGGAATTTGCTGATGAACTAGTAAAATCGGGAGATAATATATGTTTTATAGCTCCTCCAACTCATAAAAATACTATTCTTAAAAAAGGCTATATATGCATTTCATTAGTTCCTAAATCTAGACAGTTAAATCGAATACTTTTCAATGAAGTTAAATATTCATTTAAACCAGACTTAGTGATACTCTCTGATTTTTTAAATTATAATTTTGCGGATATACACTATGGTATAACAAAAGAAGATTTAAATATATTTGATACCACCCTATGCACATTTGACAATTTCTATTGGAACTACCCGAGAAAATGTATGGATACCTATGGATTTAAAAGTGACATACCTAAGAAAATAGTTTTAGAAGATTATGGAGCTAGAATAGTTCCTTGTCCTATTGTAAGTCCAGATTCAGTAGAGGGAGAAAATGTATACACTTATTCATTGATTAGTGATTTTGTAGATATATCTAATTTGGAAAAGAGAAAAAATAGAATAAAATATGGATTTGATAATGATGAAGATAAGATTATCTTAGTATCCTATGCAAAATGGCAAAATGAGCACATAGAGGATAGGGGAGTAAGTGAGTTTATAAAATTATCCAATAGTTTTTTTAATAAACTTATTATTAAACTAGCAGAAGAATTTCATATAATCTGTGTTGGAAGCAAAGAAAAGATTCAGGGTGATAATATTCATCATTACAGCTCTGTGCATACTGAAATTTTTGATGAACTAGTTTCTATCTCTGATATCTATATAAGCCGTAACATGACATCCACTTCAATGGTGAGGATCGCTTTATCAGGGGTAAGATGTGTAAATATAATTAATAGCATAAGTGATATAAGAACTATAGAAAAAATAGCAGCAAAAGATGAATTTAATATGACCATAAAACCCTATAGATATCTTATGTTCCCAGTAGGATGGTATAGTTTTTTAAAGCCAATTTTTGATGATAATCCATATGCTGAGCTTATAATTCAAATTGAGCAGTTTGAAATTGAAAGAGGAATAGAAACTATAAAGGATATTCTCTATGAAGATAATTCTAATCATATTATTTTAACAAATAAACTTAGAAAGAGATTATCAGAATTGATGACACCTAAGGAAATTGTAAGATCCATACTAAGTTATGATTTGGAGGGGAAAAGGTGATAAAGAACTTTTATATGATTCTTGTTGCTGATGAGGATTCAATAATAAAAGAACAGAATTTTATAGGTCTATCTTTGGCAATGGGGATTATCTCATCTTATTTAAGAAGAGTAGGTATAGATACGCATGTACATGATATAAATCAATTTTTGATGGATAAATCTTTCACTAAAACGGATAAAGAACTAATTTCTATATTATATGATAAAGATAGAGTCTTGAGTTATATTTATGGTGAAGAGGATACTACATTAGATGGAATAGCTAGATTGTTTTTAGATGAAAATTGGAAAGAATATGATTCCTATGGTATTTCCATAGGTGCTGATTTTTCTCTATTTCAAATTCATTTAGGAATGGTTATTGCTAAATATCTAAAAAAAGAAACTAAAAGGCCTGTAATAGTCGGAGGTAATAATATATCCTATCTTTATATTTTTAAAGATTTTTATCATGAATTGCTTACGGCTGCTATAGAAAATTTAAAGTTCATAGTAAAAGGACCTGGAGAAAAAGCTATTTATAAGATTATAAACTCCATAGACAAAGGAATTCCCGAAGAAATTATAGTTAGAGAAGGAGAAGGTTTATTATATCTTGAAGACGGAGAGATAAAGTGTAATGTAGAGGCCAGTCCAATTGTAATTTGTCCGACATGGGATGGACTAGATATGAAGCTTTATAGTTATCCTCTTTCTACAAGTCAAAGGGAAAATGAAAATATATTATATAGATTCCCATTGGCAATAACAAGTCAAGTAGTAGAGTTTAATAGAAGAAAAAATAGAGAAGACACCTTATTTATACCATATATTTTTAATTATAATTGTGTCTACAGCTGTGCATTTTGTACTCAAAGTGATACAGATAGGGGGCAGCTTATTGTTGGAGATGTAGAAAGGGTAGTAGAGGATATTGAAGAATTATCAAAGAAGTATAATTCAAAATATTTTTATTTTCTAAATAACTATTTCCCATCATCTTTAAAATTCATAAAAGAATTTAATGGATTATTAAAGGAAAGAAACTTAGGAATATATTGGTCCGATTGTGGGAGAGTCAATGGTATGACCTATGAAAAATTAAAACTATTATATGAAAGTGGCTGTAGAAAGCTTGTATTTGGATTTGAAACGGGGGACACTTGGCTGCTTGAATTTATAAATAAAAAATTAGATTTAAAAGAACTTATACAGGTTCTAAAGTGGTGCAAGGAAATAGGTATTTGGGCAGATTTAGAAGTTATAATAGGATTGCCTTATGAAAGGGAAAATGAATTTATGAACACCTATAATTTCCTTTATGAATATAGGGATCTAATAAACAACTTCTGGTTAAATGAATACTTTTTAATACCTAATAGCTTAATAGGAAGATATCCAAATAAATATGGAATTGAACTGATTAAAGATATATACAATTATAATATGTTATTAAATGTAAATAGGGATAAGTTCTTAAATGAAAATACAAGCAATATGACTTCCAATTCTAGGCTTTGGGGATTCAATGAAGTGAAGGAAAATTCTTTTAGGTCTTATGGTGAAATGCAAAGGGAAAATATTGATAAGATTAAACGATTATCAGAATTAAGAAATCCTGAATTTAATCAGCTATTCAAATTCTATTCCAGTATGAATAAAATTAGAGAAAGCTCATAATAAAGGAGGAAAACCATGAAGGCTGTTATATTGGCTGCAGGTAAAGGAAAGCGGATTGATTCTGTCACAAATGGTGAGAACAAATGTCTTTTAAAAATTAGAGATAAAACTATTATTGAATATAATGTGGAAAACATTAGTAGAATTGATGAAATCAATGAGATAATAATAGTTGTTGGTTATAGGTCCCATGATATAATGTCTAAGGTTGGAAATTATTATAATGGTAAAAGAATAAGTTACTGCATTCAAAAAGAGCAAAAAGGACTAATTAATGCACTTGAGGCAGCCAAATATGCAGTTGAAGATAATGATTTCATTCTTATATTAGGGGATGAGTTTATAATTAATAATAATTATTCCAGTGCAATCAAAAGGTTCTATGAAAAGAAATATAACTGTATGATTGGAATAGTAGAAGTCGATGATATAAACTTGGTTAAAAAGACTTATACAATTGAAATAGACGAAAATGATAATATACTAGATTTTATTGAAAAGCCGATTAAACCATTTAACAATATTATGGGAACGGGGAATATTATATTTAAAAAAAGTTTTCTTAAATATATAGACCAAACTCCGGTAAATTCCATAAGGGGAGAAAAGGAATTAGTGGATTTTCTCAAGATAATATTAAAAAAATATGGAAATGTGACTACCTTTAAGGTAGGAGATTCTTATATAAATCTAAATACAAAGGAAGATTACTATAATCTAGTAAGATTGTTTGGTGTAAAGGTTGATATTTATCGTGATTCAAAATATGGTGTTGAAAGTATTTGATTTATATAGGTCTTAGCATAATTTTAAAAAAATTAATATCTTTAAATAAAAAAAGATATTAATTTTTTTTATTTTTTGTAACTTTTCCTTCTTTTTTCCGAATATCTAGTGGAGGGTGATAAAATGGAAATAAAAATACAAAATCTTAGTAAAAAATATAAAAATGTAAGGGCTATAAATAATATTAATTTAACTATTAACACTCCTGCAATGATTGGACTTGTAGGACCAAATGGAGCGGGAAAAAGTACTCTTATGAAAATTTTAGTAGGACAACTAATAGCTACAGAGGGAGAGGTTTTAGTAGATGGAGTTCCTCTCAATAAAAGAGAAAAATACTTAAAAGAAAGATTAGGATATTTACCTCAAGACTTTGGATTATATGAGGAGTTAAGAGTAGAGGAATACTTAGACTATATGGCTTCACTAAAAGGGATAAAAGGAAATAAGAAAGAGGAAATAAAAAGAGTTTTAGTAATGACTAATCTTGAAGAAAAGAGAAAACTTAAAATAAAGACTCTTTCAGGAGGACAAAAACAGAGAGTTGGAATTGCCCAGGCAATGTTAAATAATCCTGAATTGCTTATAGTTGATGAACCAACTGTAGGACTTGATCCTGAAGAAAGAATTAAATTTAGGAATCTTTTTTCTGAAGACTCCATTGATAAAATAGTTGTATTATCTACTCACATTATTGAAGATGTAGAATCCATATGTAATCTAATTATAGTTATAAATAAAGGTAAGATACTATTTGTCGGTGAACCTAGTGAACTAGTTAGAAAAGCCATAGATCATGTAGGAATTGTAGAGATTACAGGTGCTGACAAAGAGAATTTTTTAGAGAGAGAATTAAAAGGAGAATTTAAGATTACATCTACAGTTATAACTCCTACTGGTACTAGATATAGGGTAGTATCTAAATCTCTACCTTCATATTTTGAAAAAGTAGTTCCTTCTTTAGAAGATGCCTATATATATTGCATGCTGGAGGAGGAAGAATATGTCTTTATTTAAGAATGAAATTAAATTAATGTTTAAATCAAAAATGATAGTGTTTTTGATATTGGTATCCTGTATTGCTGTAACAACTGGAATAAATTCCTTAAATATGTCTAATGATTTTGATTTGTTTTATATAAGAAGGTCTTCTTCAACTATTGCCTTTGGTGCTGTAAGATTTGGAGCCTCAATATGTGCATTGCTATTTGGATTGTTTACAGTATTAACGCTAGATAAAGATAAGAAAAAAAGAAGTAAGGGAATTATAGAATCTAATATAAATTATCATAGATTAATGATAATTCGTATCTTAGCTATAGTTTTTTATGAAGTTATAGCAACTATAATTGGAATGATGGCTGTTATTGTTATACAAAAATTTGTATTTAGTATTCCAATTGATATTTTTTATTATCTATTTAACTATTGGATTATATTTTTTCCATCACTCTTATTTTCTACCTTAATAGTAAGTGGGCTATATCTTTTAACAGATAGCTTGGATATAAGTTTTATAGCTTTAGGAGTATTATTTGTTAAGAGTTTAACTTCGAATAATTATTTATTTACATGGGTACAAACTAATTTAGATATTATTTCAGATTTTGCAGGAATACAACCTGTAGGGCAAACCATTATCTATAATAGATTACTGTGGCTATTTATCTCTATTTCAATATTCGGGGTAGGATTGCTATTTAAAAGAAGATATGAATTCAATTTAAAAGAATCATTTTTAATCAATATAAAAAGCAAAATATTGATATTATTAGTTGTAATTGCTGTATTGGGAAGTGGATTTACCTATATAAAAGAGCCTTATACAATGGAATTAATAAGAAATATGGAAACTAATATTGATGAAAACATATCTTTAACTGGTCTTAAACCAGAGATCATTTTTGATAATGAAAAGGGAGAAATGTATGGAAGGGTTCTATATGATTTCATAAATAAAGGTTCTGATTCAATCACATTTCATACTAACGAAGGGCTAAATATAGATTCTATAAAGGTTAATGGAAAAGAAATAGAATGTAGCGAGAATAAAGGTAAAGTTGAAGTACCTATACCAAATATAGAAGAAATAAAAATCATGATTTCCTACGGTGGGAAGGTAAAAACAGATAAAAATGGAGTAGGTAGAGGTATGCCGGGATATATTTCTCAAGATAGTATTTATTTACTAGAGAATTCTAATTGGATTTTCAGACCTTTAGTTAAAGAAGGAGATTCTATAAAGATTAGTGGATATTATTCTGCACCGGAGTATTTAACAATGGTAGTCCCAGGAAGACTTATAGATACGGAGATAGAAGGTCAATTAAAGAAGTGGATATTTGAATATAATTCTCATACGGCAGACATTGGAGCATTTGCAGGGAGATATGAAAGACAACTAATCAACTTTGAAAATATGAAAATTGAATTTTACTATTCCCCTAGACATGAAGAATATGTGCAGAATATGAAAATAGAAGAATATATAAAAAATATGATGAAGTATTATATTGAAAATATAGGAGATTATTATTCGGATATATATCCACTAAAAATTGCAGAAGTTGCTCTATATAAGCGAGGTGGTCATTCATCAGAAAATGTTATAACTATTTCTGAAAATATGTTAAATCGTGATAAAGTTATGTATTCAGTAATTGGTGATGATAATACTCAGTATAGAGGTATGGATATAGATGTTTTTATGAGTGATATAAATACAATAGCTCATGAAATAGCACATCAATGGTGGGGTACAGGGGTTAAGGTAGTAGAGGATAGTCCATGGTCATCAGAAGGGCTTGCACAATATATGTCCTATAAATATATACAAAGTGAATTTGAAGATATGGAATCAAATCTATTTCTGAGCAGATGGGAGAGTCGTGTGAGAGAATTGAATAACTATTACTATTTAAATAATAGTGAAATGTTAGATAAAATAAATGAAAAATATAGAAGATCCTTAGAGATGGAAAAGCTTCAGAGTGAATTATATTATCTAATGCCTATTAAATTGTTAAATGGAGAAGAAGTCTTAGGAGAAAAAGAATTTTTAAAGGGACTAGCAAAGGTATATAAAAATTATTTGTATAAGGATTTAACCTATGAAGAGTTTCTTAAAGAAATGAATCTTTCTAAGGAGGCGATGGAATTTGAATAATATTAATTTATTAAAATACGAGATTAAAACAACGATCATATCAAAAAAGTATTTATATATGATTCTTATATTGATGGCGTTTACTTATGATTCACTAACAAGGTTAGTAATAAGTGGATACTATGGAACAGCTCCATTTTCTGAATGGACATATACACTTTTTATTCAACTAATTTCACCTTTAGTAATGAGCATAATGATATTTATCATGACAAGTATTTTTAATGAAAAAGAATTAAGGGCTAGAAAGATATTATTTTCCGCTCCTATATCTCAGAGTAAATATTATATACTGAAAATTGCTGGATTAGTGATTACTTTTATATTGACAGCATTAGTTCCGATTGTCATGAGTTTTATATATTATAAAGTATTATTTAATTATAGCCAATTTATCAACTTTGGAAAATATATTATATGGTTTTTTATTCCTACTTTTATATTTTTATTAGGAGTTAGTATGGTTTTGGGAAAAACGAGCTCAAAACTATTATATGGCTTGATTCCAATAGTATTTTTATTAGGAAGCATAAATACAAGAAGTATTCTCCCACTATGGTTAGATATATTTGGACAACATTTCTTTGATATATCTACCTTTGCAGAACTTATAGGAAGAAAGAGCCAAGTCATACCATTTAATTTACCCAATCATTTCATTTATTCTAGACTTATATTTATATTTTTAGGTGTTATACTTTTAATATATACATGCTTGAAAAGAGAAAAGGAATAAAGTTATGGCTAGTTATATAAATGAGATGGAGGTGAAAGAGTGGATGAACGGTTACAGCTATTAAAGAGTGGTGATGAAAATGCCTTTGAAGAATTTGTTCTTAAACATAGAAAAGAAGCTGTAAATTTCGCATTAAGTATACTTAAAGATTATTATGCAGCAGAGGATGTTGTTCAAGATAGTTTTGCTATCTTTTATGTATATAGAGAAAGATTAAGAGATTATAGTACATTGAAATCTTATTTATTTTCTATTATACACAATAAATCTGTAGACTATATTAGAGATAATAATAAAAATATTTATACTGATTATAATATTGCCTCCACTATTTCTCCTGAAGAAATTATATTAAACAAAGAAAAAGAACATAGATTCATGGATAACTTTAACAAATTAGATGAAAGTCAGAAGAGCATACTTTATTTATATGCATTTCAGCAGATGTCTTATAAGGAGATCTCAGAAGTATTAGATATAAGCTTATCTAAGGTGAAAATAAATATTTTTAGAGCAAGAAAAAAATTAAAGGCTCTATATGCTGAAAAATAAAGTTGATGGAGGTAAATTTTATGAGACCTGACGAGAACAATAGAGAATATCTAAATGAAGTATGGAGAAGAGTGAGAGTACAGGAATATGATAGATATCAGCTAGATAAGATAAAAGAAAACAAGAAATTTCTAAGGATGATAGAAATAAAATTATCATTATCAATATTTGGAGGTTTATCTTTCTTAAGCTTGATATTATATTTTATATTAGGAGTTAGTATGGAGTGGCTAATTATATGTATATCAGCATTTTTAATAGGTGCGGAAATTTATGATTATTTGAGTTTTAGTGAGGCTAAGAGGAGGATTTATTATGAAAATTCAAATTAAAGAGTTAGAAAAATACTATGGAGCTTACAAGATATTAGATAGAATAAATCTTACCTTTGATGAGGGAATCCACGGACTTTTAGGGCCTAATGGAGCAGGGAAGACAACTTTTATTAGAATTTTGTCAACATTATTACCTAAGACATCAGGAGAAATTTATTATGATAATATAAAAGTGGATAATAAAGAGGAAATAAGAAAGATAATAGGGTATCTTCCTCAGGAGTTTTCCTTTTATCCAAATTTTACAGTATATGAAGTTTTAGATTATTTTGCTTCCCTTTCTAATATAAAGTTAAATAAAAGGGAGATATTAGATAGACTAGAAATCGTACATCTTCAAGATATATATAAAGCTAAGACAAAGACTCTTTCAGGAGGAATGAAGAGAAGATTAGGAATAGCCGTAGCAATGATAGGAGGGCCAGAAGTATTAATTGTAGATGAGCCTACGGCAGGCCTTGACCCAGAAGAAAGAATAAGGGTCAGAAATATGCTTTCTGACTTTGGAAAGACAAAAACTGTATTATTATCAACTCATATTGTTGAAGATATTCAATTAAGCTGCAAAAGTCTTTCGATTCTAAATAAAGGAAAACTCATCTATAATGGAACAGTAAAAGATGTAATAAAAGAAGCGGACGGATATGTGTGGAATTTAAATGTAAGTTTTGGTGAATCTGAACAGTATATGGACAAGTACAATGTTATTTCATCTATAGTAGATGAGGATAAGATTTCTTTAAGGATATTATCAAAGGAGAGACCGTCTGTAAATGCTAATAATATTTCGCCAACTTTAGAAGATGCATATATGAAGCTTATAAAGGGGGTATAGAAAAAAATGCTTAGAAAAATCTTTTTGAAGCAAATAAAGGAACAAACTAAAAGTCTAAGTGTATTGATTTTAATAGTAGCTATATTTCTATTCTATTACACTCAATTTATAGGAGATATAAAGAGAGATGGCATAAAACCTATGCCTCCTAGATTTAAATATAATACTGTTGATGAAACTATAAGGGGAGTTACATTAGAAGATCATATTGAGTATGCTTATAATACTATGAAGGCTGATTATAACTCAGGTGATACTCTGAGGATTAAGGAAATAAATATGCTCTATGAAAAAATAAATGAAGAACAAAGAAAATTTTTAGAAGAAGCAATAAAAGAAATGGAAGATATAAGTTTTCAAACTATTGATGAATATTATGAGTTTATATATAGAGTGGACAAAGCTTTAGGTGGAAATACTGTATATAGCAATGAAAATAATTTCTCATCTATTATTCGTAGTAGATATTATGATGAAGAGCTTGAAATTTATAATGCTATACTTAAAGAAGATAGGATTACTAATGCCTATGGAAGACTCTTTGCAGACTATATAGGAATTGCAATAAGTTTTTTTACCGTATTTGTAACGGCTTTTACTCTTACCAAAGATAAGAGATATAATTGTAATGAGCTTATATATACTACTAGTGTGCCTTCATATAAATATGTACTGGGAAAATATCTAGGGGATATAACTATAACAATTTTAATATTGTTCTTAGTAACAGGTCATGTAACTTGGCTATTTCATGGTTTTTCAAAATTAACAGGAGATACTATTTCCTATGGAGGATTCTTTAAATATTCTATAGTGTGGATTATACCTACTATTATGTTTGTGACTTCCCTAAGCTATGTAATTCAGCTTGTGTTTAATAATGGAATAGTATCAATCATAGCCCAGTTTTTTTATTGGCTCTATAGCATGAAGAATTTGTTGCCTCAGGGGATTCAGCCTACAAAATATTTTATAAGGTTTAATACAATTATCCCTCATTCGGAGTTTCAACCTTTTGTCAAGGGAATAAGCTTAAATAGAATCTTATTTACTATATTCTCTTTAGTGCTATTATTCTTGGCTATAAAGCTATGGGATAGAAAGCGAGGGGAGATGAGTAATGGATTTAAGATTAGAGAAAAAGATATTTTATAGTAATATAAAGATAATTTCCTTTAATACCATGGCTTTAGCTTTGGTATATATAGGAGCTATTTATTTAATGATAAATAAAAATGACTTATTAGAGGATAGTATAATTTTTATTGGAGAACAGCTTATATCTCCTATTGGTATAGCAATGTTTGTTAGGACTGCATTGATTGAAGATGAATATGGAGTATCGGAAATGGTCTATTCAAAGGTATATCCTTACTGGAGAATTATTTTATATAGGATTGTTATTACTTCCATACAATTATCTTTAGTATTAAGTATTGTCTTTCTTCCATTGAAAATTGCTGGATTAGACTTTCATATAACTAATATTTTATTTGGCTCTTATACAACAGCATTGTACTTGGGAGTTATTGGTATGATATTAGGATATATGACTAAGGAAATATCTATTGGTATTTTAGTCCCTTTTCTCTATTATTTCTTCGAAATGTTCTCAAAGGGAAGATTTACCAAGAATTTATATTTATTTGGAATGGGTAGGGGAAACTATATAAGTAAAATAAAGCTATTTTCTATTGCTACAATTGCTATAATAGTATTTCTTTTTATTATAAAAAAAGAAATTTCAAAGTAAAATTACATTGCCAAAGGATTATTTTTACTATCCTTTGGCATTTTTTATAATTTATCTTAAGATGTTACATATGCTGCGTGATTGATGTTTGAATAATTTTTTAATTTCAGTAGCTTTTTTAGATAACTCAAATTTATTCGAGTATTCGGTGCTGACAATTCTTCAAATTGATATTGATTGATCATATATTCAAATATAGACTTTACCATAATTTGGATATGAGGTATCATAGAAAAAGAGATAGACACATAATGGGGAAGGAAAATAGGGGGGATAATAATGAATAAAAAGGCACTAATAGTATTAATAGTCGTTATAATTATTTTTACAAGCTTTATAGAGATAAAAGCTGATGCAGAAAGTGAGTTAACCACGAGGCTAAGGGAAAATTTAATTCCGCTAAAGACTACGGAACCTAGGAATGGTTTTGAAGACCTCATGCCATTGAAGGAAATTCTTAAGGATAAGAAGATTATAGGCATGGGGGAAGCTACCCATGGAACAAGTGAGTTCTTTCAGATGAAACATAGGATGTTTAAATTCTTAGTAGAGGAAATGGAATATAGGGTGTTTGGTATAGAGGCTGAATTTGGTGGAGCTCAAATTGTTAATGATTACATTCTCAGTGGCAAAGGAAGCATACAGACTTGTTTAGATGCTATGAAGTTTTGGACTTGGAATACTCAGGAAGTAGCAGATATGATTGAATGGATGAAGGAGTATAATGAAAATAAAAATAATGAAAATAAGATAAGATTCTATGGATTTGATATGCAATCAATTGATAATAGTGTAAACTATGTTTTAGATTATTTAGAGAAATTAGGAGCTAGCAATATTACTCAATATAGAGCAAACTTAAAAGATTCAAGTAAGGTTTATTATCGTCCAAATAAAGATAGTTTAAAGAAATTTAATCTTAAAATAGAGAAAATACATAATGACCTTATAAAAAATAAAGATGTTTATATTAATAATAGCTCAGTGGAAGAATATGATTTGATACTTCAACATATGGCAGCTATAGACCAATGGATTGATTTTGTATCTAATGGGTCAAGATTTGAAACTAGAGATTATTATATGGCTGAGAATGTAAAATGGATTTTAGATTATGAGAATAAATATTATGGTAATGCTAAAATCATGCTATGGGCTCATAATGGGCATATTGCTAATAGCTATTTTGAGATTAAAAATATGGGTAAAAACCTAAAGATTCTATATAATGAAGATTACTATTCTCTGGGCTTTGACTTTTATCAAGGAAATTTTGTAGCAATGCCAACTACATTTTATGGTACAAAAGTAGGTAGTGGCCTAGCTAATTTTTATATAAGTTCATCACCGATTGGATCATATGGTGATGAAATGAATAATACAGGTATTCCAACTAGTTTTTTAGATTTTAAAAATGCTGAAAAAGATAAGATATTATTGAATTTTTTATCATCAAAAGTCCATGTAAATAACATTGGTGCAACTTATTTTGGGAAATGGCATAATGTAAATCCTATAAATAAAATAGTAGTAAGGGACACTTATGATGGTATGATTTTTGTCAAATCTACTACAGAAGCTAAAAGAGCTAAGCCATATATTAGTAGAGTACCAGATGGAAAGGAACTCTTAATACAATACTATATTTTTGTGGCAATTATAGCTATAATTGTATTTGTGCTTTTATATACATTATATAAAAAGAAGAAGTCTACATCAAATTTAACAGAGAAGTCTTCAGATAAGTTTTATATTTTAGATAAATATACTGAGGAAAAAACAGATATTAATATTATTGAAAAGTTAATAATAAGGATAAATAATTATTTTAATTCCATCTCCACCTTTAAATATTGTGTCATAGTTTTATTTATTATGACCATTTTAACAATTACATCAATTATAATGAATTCTATAGATGTATTTAGCAGAATATATGTTGATAAGGGGATATTAGCATTCTTAAACCTAATTTTCATTATATTGATTGGAACTGGTGAAATATTTTTACTCTATATTTTGCCTCTTAATATAATAAAAGCTCTTTCAAAAGAAAAAGCTATTTATCTCAAGCATATTCTTATTGTTTCTATTATAATGGCATTGATTAATTCACAGCACTACTTCAGTTCTGGAATATTATTATATTCTTTTAACATTTTAATAAACATTATATATGGACTTATATATGGTTATACTTATGGATTGTTATATTATAAAGGAAAAAAGCCTTTAATTACGATTTCAATAATATTAGTTATCTATAATATTTTAATCATGTTAGGAGTTGTTTTAATTTCTAAAATCTAATACCTAACCTCAATCAAGCATAAACCCTTAGCCTCAATCATAGGACCCGCAATACTACGATCTCCAGCCTCAAGTATAGACTTTACATCCTTGGGGCTAATTTCTTCTTTTCCTACCCTAACTAAAGTTCCTGTAATTATTCTAATCATATTATGAAGAAATCCATCACCTTCAAAATCCATATAAATATAGGTGTTTTCCTTTGATATATTGATATTCATTATAGTCCTTAAAGAGCTTTTCTTTTTTGATTTCATAGTAGTAAAGGCAGCAAAATCAAAAGTTCCAACTAACTCATTAGCAGCTTTTTGCATTAAATCTATATTTAGTTTTTCAGGGACATGAGAAGTGAATTTTCTAGTAAATACATCTTGGTATTTATTGTTATCTATAGTATATCTATATAATTTAGATTTTGCATTATATCTAGAATGGAATCTTTCATCTTCTTCCGATAGATTATAAACTACAATATCATCAGGTAAATAGCGGTTAATATATTTCTCTATATCATCTATTGTCATATCAGAATTAGTGAAAAAGTTGCAAACTAATGCTTTAGCATGGACTCCCTTATCAGTTCTTGAACAGCCTATTACATTTACTTCTTCAGAAGTCATTTTTCTCAGTAAAGTTTCTAGCTTACCTTGTATAGTATTATCATCATCACCTAATCTCTGCCATCCAGCATATCTACTACCGTCGAATTGTAAGTACATCTTAAAATTTCTCATTTTATCTACTCCTATATCTTATTATAGTTATTATAGCTTATATTAGATTATATATAAATAAAAAACTGATGGATAGCCATCAGTTTTTCATTTCTTTTAATATTCTTAAATAGTGGTTTGCTTCTCTTAGAACATGATCTCCTAAGAGAGGTATGATGATGGACCTGATTTTACATGCTAACAAGCCTTCAGTACCAGCTTTTTTAAAAGCCCTTATATTTTCTGTGGCTTTTAGGCTTTTATTTAATATCTCCTTTTCGTTGTTTTTATTACACTTTTCTTCTAATATCTTTTCAAAGGTTTCTGCTAATTCTTCCGCAGTTTCCTTTAATTCTTCTTCTGTAGGATCAAGTAGTCCATCAATAAACTCTGCATGTTCTTCCATTATTTGATTCCAAAAGTTTAAATCATCACATTTAGTTCTATCAGGTAGTTTTCTATTCTGTAGAGACTTTAATGTTTCCATATACAACTCAGCCTCTCGAAGAATATGTTCTATTAGAAGAGGATAGAGGGTTGTAAATATTTTACATTCTAACTGAGATTTAAGCAATTTTTTCTTAAGATTAATGACTTCCTCTAATAAATTTATTGATCTCATGTTTATGTTGCAAATTTTTTCTTCTAACCATTCTGTATAATTAAAGTTTGGATCTGATCTTAAATCGTATTCAGCTTCAGTAATTTCCATGTTTAGAGAAGCACCAGTTAATTTAGATGATATTTGCTCTGCTCTTAGAGTAAAAGGTGTCACAATTTCATTTGATTGTAAAACTTCATTTCTTACTGCACAATTACCAAATATGACGGTTTCAGCTAATAGTGCTTCAAAGGATTTTTTAAGTATATTAGCCTCATCAATTTCAGATTCATTGATTGATGGAAGACTAGTTTGTATAAAAAATAGATGCTCTTTCATAATTCTTTGAAAAAATAAATTTGTCTCAAGTGAAATCTGAATAAATTCTTTTCTTGTTAACAAATAAATCCCCCCTATTTATAATATTACGTAATATATAATATTATGAGGGGAGATTTTTGTGATTAGTTTAATCTTTCATCAAGTTTTACTCTGATTTCATCATTAATTATATTATTATTTTGTTTTAAGTTTTCCATAAATTCTCTTATTATATCTGCAAAATTAGTATATTCATATTTTCCTATGGCATTTTCAAATTCTTTAAGAACTTCTTCTTTCATTATAAAAGTATTTTCATTAAAGTTAGGAGTATGGTTATCTCCGTAAAAATAAGTGTAGATGTACCATTTATATAATTCATCAACCTTTGGTAGTAGATTTGAATATGGATAAACCATTTTAAAGCTTTCAACTAATAATATCCTTTCGGCTAATTTATCCATAGATATCATAAGACTTCCATCATTCATAAAAGGTTCATTAGTATCTAGAGCTAATATTTTGAGATAATCATTATATTCGTTAGTAATATTTTGACCAAAAGTATCTACGAACTTTTGATTATCTATTAAATAATAATAAATACCTTCCGAAGTATCTAACTTATATCCAAGGATGATATGATCGATTAGATGTTTCTTCAATTCTTCTTCATCCTTTAGTACCTTTTCACGAGTTAAGTATTCTAAGCTATTTAATTTTTCAATAGATAAACCATATTTTTTAAATAGATAATCGAAGTTTTCATTATTCTGGTATTTTATAAATAAGTTTTCGATTTCAACACCTTCATCAAAAGACATCTCATCTAATATTTTCATATATTTCATTAAAAGCTCAGTATTATCATATTTTGATAATTCATCTTTATGTTCCTCCATATATTTTAATGCTTCAGGGAAATTATTTTCTATCAAGTCCTTTGCTTCATTAAATATTTCTTTGTCTGACTCGTCTTTAGAATAATCTTTTCTCTCAACTTCCAGTAGAGTGGCAGAATCTTTACCATCCCATCTATACCAGAGAGTCATCTTGTCAGAGCTAGAAACAGTAGAATCTTTAGTTTCTGGATCCGTTATATAAATACTAAATTCTAAGATTCCATCATCGTTTATATCTTTAATTTCATTGTCAGTATATATAGATAGTAGTGAAATCTTATTTTCATTAAATATGCTTTTAAGTTTGCCATCCTTTAGAATAAAACCATAAGTTAATCCAGAGTGAGCACCTACCTGATTATTTAAAAGCAATCCATTTTGTTCTTCAGATATTTTACCAATTGCAATTTGATAGTTGGTATTGTCATAGTTCATTGAAATTTTATCTATAGAAGTATATTTTTCTCCGTTAAATTTGTAAATTTCCAGACTTCCTTCATCATTCATGTCTTTAGGATCTCTCTCTTTAAATACAGCAAGCTCTGGTATGCTATCTTCATCAAGATTTCCAATTGCATAATGAGGAGATTTATGGTCATTTGTAAGTTCAGCCCCAAGTTTATCCATATGTTCCATATAGGCTGTATCAGTCAAAAAATCGTAGCTAGCACCTTTTGATATGATGATTTCTTTGATCGATTGCTCTAGACTTAAAGCAGTCGGAAGACTTTCTTTTTTAGAGCAAGCCATTGTAAAAATAGTTAAGCATAGAAGTAGTACTATGAATTTTATCGATTTTTTCCACATACAATATTCTCCTTTCTATAATCATATTATACACTGGAATCTTAAGGTTTGGGTAACAAACAAGTTACAAAAAAAGTGATATATAGTTGTCAAAAAAGTTGATGTAGAATCAAATCAATGGTATTATCTAATCATAATGATGGAAAGTTTATACTTTCAAAATGGGAGCTGATACAATGTTGATGATAGATGAAAGAACTGAGATTGTAGAATATGGGAAAAGATTGGTTACATCAGGACTTACTAAGGGAACAGGTGGAAATCTAAGTATTTATAATAGAGAGAAAAGATTATTTTGCATATCACCCACTGGCATAGATTATTTTGATATAAAACCAGAAGATGTAGTAGTTATGGATTTGGAAGGGAAGATAATTGAAGGAGATAAAAAGCCATCATCAGAAGTGGAAATGCATAGGATATTTTATGCTAATAGAGAAGAGATAGATGCAATAATTCATACACATACTATGTATGCCACAACACTTGCTTGTTTAAATTGGTCACTACCACCAGTACACTATATGGTTGCTTTGGCGGGACTTGATGTTAGATGTGCAAAGTATGCTACATATGGAACAAAGGAATTGGCTGAAAATGCCTTTGAAGCTATGAGAGATAGATATGCAGTATTATTGGCAAACCATGGATTATTGGCAGGTGCAAAGGATTTAGCTAATGCATTTAATATTACGGAAGAAATTGAATATTGTGCAGAGCTATATTATAGAACTAAGTCCATTGGAGAACCGATAATTCTACCAGAAGAAGAGATGGTATTAATGCTTGAAAAATTTAAGACTTATGGGCAGGTGAAGAAATAATGAAAGAAATAAAAGCTATTGAATTTAAGGATGACATTCTATATTTAATTGACCAAAGAAAGCTACCAACTATTTATGAAATATTTCAATGCAAAGACTATAAGGAGGTGGACTTCGCTATAAAGGACATGGTTGTGAGAGGAGCACCAGCTATAGGCGCTACAGCTGCCTATGGAGTTGTCTTAGCAGCCAAGGAGTTTTTAAATCAAGACAAGAAAGATTTCCTAGGAAATCTTGATAAAGCTTTGGAAGTTTTAAACAATTCAAGACCTACAGCAGTAAATTTAATGTGGGCAATAAGAAAGATGAGATTGCTAATAGAAGAAAATAGAAGATTATCAAATGAAGAAATATATGTAAAGATAAAGGAAGAAGCAGATAAAATATTTGAGGAAGATATGGCTACAAATAAGGCTATGGCAAAGCATGGTAATGAAATTATAAAACAAGGGGCAACTATTCTAACTCATTGCAATACTGGTGCTTTAGCTACAGTCGGATATGGTACAGCTCTTGGAGTTGTAAGAGAAGCACACTATACTGGAAAAAATATATTTGTTTACGCCGATGAGACAAGACCTAGATTACAGGGTGGTAGATTAACTGCATGGGAGCTGGTACAGGAAGGGATTCCATCAAAATTGATAGCAGATAATGTAGCTGCCACATTGATAAGAGATGGGAAAATAGATGTAATATTAGTTGGTGCAGATAGAATTGCTTTAAATGGTGATACTGCAAATAAAATAGGTACGTTTATGTTATCTGTAGTAGCTAAGGCTTATAATGTACCATTTTATATAGTTGCACCTACGACGACCATAGATTTTGATATAGAAACAGGAAAAGAAATTGAGATTGAAGAAAGGGATTCAATAGAAGTGACCCATATAGATGGAGTAAGAACTGCTCCAGAGGGAATAGAAGTATATAATCCAGCCTTTGATGTAACTCCTTGGGAAAATATATCTGGAATAATAACTGAGAAGGGAATTATAAGGTTTCCATATAAGGAAAATATAATGAAACTAAGATAGAGGTGAATCTATGAAAGCTATAATCGGAGGCACGGGTGTATATGATACAGGTCATAACACTACTATAAAAAAAGTAAAGACAAAGTATGGAGAAGTAGAATTGGATATTATCAATATAGAGGGAGAAGATATTGTATTTTTGGCTAGACATGGTAAAGGACATTCTGCACCTCCTCACTTAATAAATTATAGAGCTAATATGATGGCATTGAAAGAACTAGGAGTGAAATATATATATGGAACTGCGGCAGTAGGATCATGTAATGAAAACTATATTCCTGGCGATGTTGTTGTAATTAAAGATTTTATTGATTTTACCAAATTAAGACCAATGACTTTCTTTGAGGGCGGAAATGAACCAGTAAAACATGTTGATATGAGTGATCCATATTGTAAAAATCTAAGAGAAAAGTTTTATAATGAATCTAAGAAACATGAATTAGAAATAAAAGGAGATGCAGTCTATGTATGTACAGAAGGGCCAAGATTTGAGACTGGTGCTGAAATAAGGATGTATAAAAGTCTTGGCGGTGATGTAGTAGGTATGACTAATGTACCAGAGGTTGTGCTGGCTAAGGAATTAGGTATGTGCTACTCAACCATAGGAATTATAACTAACTGGTGCACAGGAATAAGTGGGGAAATAGAGCTACATGACATTCAGGGTGCAATGAACAGAAATAAGGAAAAAATAACAGAAGTTTTTATAGAAATATTTAAACAAGGACTAGATCAAGAACAGTGTAAATGCAACAATTCAATAATTGAATTATAATTGTGCATTGTGAACTGTAGAAACGGAGTGATAAAAATGACAGGATTTGATACAAGAGCAATTCATGCAGGAAGTAAAGGAAATAATCCAAGTAATTCATTAAATCCACCTATATTTCAGACTTCAACCTTTGTATTTAACAATATAGATCATGCAAACAAGGTAATGTCCTTTGAGAGTGATGATTATGTATATACTAGGGGAAATAATCCAACCTTAAGATTATTTGAGAACAGAATGGCAGAACTAGAACATGGGGCAGGGGCTGTGGCATTTGCTTCAGGTATGGCTGCTATTAGCTCTGTGATATTTTCTCTTCTAAAACCAGCAGACACTATTATAGTTCACAAAACACTTTATGGTTCATCCTATAGCGTCGTTACTGAATTACTGCCAAAATATAATGTAAATTATAAAATAGCAGACCTTACCAACATAGATGAGCTAGAAAATGCTATAGATGAATCTGTTAAAGTAATATATTTTGAGACTCCATCAAATCCAGATTTATCTATTATAGATATAAAAACAGTGTCGGAAATAGCGAAGAGTAAAGGTATCAAGGTAGTAGTAGATAATACTTTTGCTTCACCATATTTCCAAAATCCACTATTACTCGGAGCAGATGTGGTAGTGCATAGTGCTACAAAATATATTTGTGGTCATGGTGATGTAGTAGGAGGAGTTGCCATAGCTAAAGATTTAGATTATATTCATCATCTAAAATTTGGCTATATGTGTGAATTTGGAGGCGTGATGAGTCCTTTTAATGCTTGGCTGCTACTTAGAGGATTAAAGACTTTAGGACTTCGAATGAGACAGCATGAGAAAAATGCGATAGAAGTTGCAGAATTTTTAAAAAATCATTCTAGGATAGATTCAGTAATGTATCCAGGTCTATCAGATTTTAAAGAACATAATATAGCGAAGGAACAGATGAATGGCTTTGGAGCTATCATAAGCTTTGAGGTAAAAGGTGGACTTGATTCTGCAATAAAATTTGTAGATAGTTTAAAACTAGCACAGCTAGCAGTTAGTTTAGGAGATTGCGAGACTTTAGTACAGCTACCAGCAGCCATTACCCATAGAGGTTATCCAAGAGAAAAATTAGCTGAATTTGGATTAACAGAAAGTATGGTAAGAATCTCCGTTGGACTTGAGGATAGTAAAGATATAATAGAGGATTTAGAGCAGGCTTTAAAACAATAGATTTAATATTTTTATTAAAGCAATAATATGTTATAATTATAACAAATATATAAGGGAAGTGATAAAATGGCAGTTAAAGTAAAAATTTGCATGGGAACTCATTGTACAATGATGGGAAATTTAAATTTACAGGAAAGTCTTGAAAATTTACAATTAGAATATCCCGAACAAATTGAAATTGAGGCAATAAAATGTTTAAAGTTTTGCAAGGGTGATAAAGCACCTGTAGTTGAGTTGAATGGAAAAATAATCACAAATGCCAGTGCGGAAAAAATCGTATCAGAAATAATAGAACTAGTTAAATAATTAGAGGAGAGAAAAAATGCTAAGAGGACTGTTTACACCAATTACATACATTCGTAGACAAGTATTTACCGAGATTGCAAAGATAGCTTGGGAGGGAAGAGACCCAAGAGAAGTTGACGATATACCCTATAAAGTAATAAGTGGGGAAATACCTCAATATAGGGGAAGTATTTTTCATGAAAGAGCAATTGTAGCGGCTAGAGCTAGACTTGGTCTAGGGTTAGATAGAAAATCTAATGATGAGAATGCTCGTTTATCTAAATCTGTTGATGAAGCAGTAGCGACCCATAGTATAATTCAAGAACCTTTAGTTAATGTAATTCCATTTGCTTGCGAAGCTTGCCCGAGATCAAAGCATTATGTTACTGACAATTGTAGAAAATGTATCGCTCACCCTTGCGTAATAGTGTGTCCAGTTAATGCTGTTTCCATAGGAAAGGATAGAGCAATAATAGATAAGGAAAAATGTATAGATTGCGGGAAATGTGCTAAAGCATGTCAATATCATGCAATTATGCGATTAGAGAGACCTTGTGAGGTTGCATGTGGAGTAGATGCTATAGAGTCAGATGAATTAGGCAGAGCAAAAATAAACTATGATAAATGTGTAAGTTGTGGTATGTGTATAGTAAATTGCCCATTTGCAGCTATCACAGATAAATCAGATATATTTCAGTTAGTTTTAGCTATTAAACAAGGAGAAGAAGTTCATGCAATAATAGCACCTTCATTTGTAGGACAATTTGGACCATTTGCAACACCGGGTAAAATAGTAAGAGCAGCAAAGGACCTAGGATTTACAGAAATCATTGAGGTAGCATTAGGGGCAGATGTTGCTGCCCGACATGAAGCTGAAATGTTTCCACAACTTGTACCGGAAAAACAACCGTTTTTAGGTACTTCTTGCTGTCCATCTTGGACAATGACAGCGAAGAAATTCTTTCCAGATCTATATCAGTATATATCTTCATCTAATACACCAATGGTAGAAACAGCAAAGGCAATTAAGAGAAGAAGTCCAAGTGGTAAGATAGTATTTATAGGGCCATGTATTTCAAAAAAAATTGAAGCAATGGATGAAGAAGTTCGACCATATGTTGATTTCGTAATCACATATGAGGAGCTTGCTGCAATATTTGTAGCAGCAAATATCGATGTTGCTGAGATTGAAGAGGATGAAGTTGTTGCAGATGCATCAACGAAGGGAAGGAATTTTGCATTTGCATCAGGTGTTGCAGCATCAGTAAAAGAAAGCATAGAAAAATTTAATCCAGGAGTGGAAGTACCAACACATAATGCTAACGGTTTATCTGAGTGTAGAAAAATGTTAATGTTAGCAAAGGCTGGGAAATTTAATGGATATTTATTGGAGGGTATGGCTTGCCCTGGTGGATGCGTTGGAGGCCCAGGAACCATGTTGCCAACGGAAAAGGGTGAAAAAGAAGCGAAGGACTTCGCTAAAAAATCACCATATAATGATGTGTTTCAGAATCCATTTTTAGAGTGAGATTAGAGTGAGATACGAAGAATAAGTATAATTAAAACTTAAATTTAAAATGGGCAGTAGTCTACTATAGATTTTCTGCTCATTTTTTAATGCAATAAAGAAATAAAGGGAAAACTTGTTAAAATATAAACAAAATAAACATAAGAATACCTAATATAAAGAGCTTATCTATAAAAATATTTTGTCGAAAAAATATAATAATTATATTGACTAAAAGTATATTTTTGATAGAATTACATTATCAAGATTTAATAAAACCTTCAATAATATTGGAACGGAGCGGTTTGACAATTTTATTCATTCTAAATATTCTCACAATTTCATTTAGGTATATAATCATAAACTAGGCATAGCAAATATAATTCATATCAGTATTCAAATATTCACAGCATAAATTTTTCAAATTAAGGGTTAAAAAATTAACAAAATATAATAAAAAATAGTTAGGAGGTTCATTTATGCTTACTGTAGAGATGAAAGACACAATTAATGAGATTGTAATGAAGCATGGAAGTAATCAATCCTCAATCATTACTATTCTACAAGAGATTCAAGGGAACTATAGGTATTTACCTGAGGAAGTGTTGGAGTACATAGCAAATAAGATGGATATTAGTCCTTCTAAGATATTTGGTATTGCCACATTTTATGAGAACTTTTCATTAAAACCAAAGGGAAAGTATGTTATTAAAATTTGTGATGGCACAGCATGTCACGTTAGAAAATCTATACCTATACTGAGTGCATTACAGAAAGAGTTGGGACTTGATAATGAAAAGCATACTACTGATGATTTAATGTTTACTGTTGAGACTGTATCATGCCTTGGAGCATGTGGACTTGCACCAGTATTGAATATCAATGATAAGGTTTATGGGAAGATGACTCCTGAATCTACAGTTGAACTCTTAAATAAATTAAGGGAGGAAGCATAAATGAAAATCAATAGTATTAAAGAACTCATAGACATTTCTGAAAGATTTAAGAATTCCTTAGATAAACAATATAAACAAGTATTGGTTTGTGGTGGAACAGGCTGTGTAGCAGGAGGATCTTTAGAGGTATATGCTGAGATAAAAAGATTGATAGAAGAAAAAGGTTTATTAGCTAAAGTTGAATTATATGAAGAAGATAAGGGAATAGGAATTAAGAAATCTGGTTGTCATGGATTTTGTGAGGCAGGGCCGTTAGTTAGAATTGAACCTGATAAATTTTTATATTTAAAGGTAAAAGTAGAAGACTGTGAAGAAATAGTAAACTCTACTTTAGTAGAGGGAAAGCCAGTTGAAAGGCTTATGTACAATGTAGGAGATAAGGTTTATCATGAGCAGGAAGAAATACCTTTTTATAAATCTCAAACTAGAGTTGTATTAGAACATTGTGGACATATAGATGCAGAATCAATTCAAGAATATATTGCATATGGTGGATATCAAGCATTAGCTAAGGCTATAGATACAATGACACCAGAGGAAGTATGTAAAGAAATATCTGATGCGAGTCTTAGAGGAAGAGGAGGCGGAGGATATCCCGCTGGAAAGAAATGGTCTCAAGTTCTTTCTTATTCCAGTGATATGAAATATGTAATATGTAATGGTGATGAAGGAGACCCAGGTGCATTTATGGATAGATCCCTTATGGAGGGAGACCCTCATAATATAATTGAAGGTATGGCTATTGCGGCCTATGCTACTGGAGCCTCTGAAGGATATATCTATGTTAGAGCAGAGTATCCATTAGCAGTAGCTAGACTTAATAAAGCCATAGAGCAAGCAAGGGAAATAGGACTATTAGGTAAAAATATTCTAGGCACAGGCTTAAACTTTGATCTTCATGTTAATCAAGGAGCAGGAGCTTTTGTATGTGGTGAAGGTAGTGCACTTATTGCTTCAATCGAAGGTGAAAGGGGAATGCCTAGAGTAAAGGCAAAAAGAACTGTAGAAGAAGGACTTTGGAGAAAACCTACTGTTCTAAACAATGTTGAAACATTTGCTAATGTTAGACATATAATCATGAATGGCGCTGAATGGTACAGATCTTTTGGTACTAAAGGCAGCCCAGGTACAAAGGCCTTTGCATTGACTGGAAATGTTAATAATACTGGACTTATAGAAGTACCAATGGGTACTACTCTTAGAGAGATAATATTTAACATAGGTGGCGGAATAAAAGATAATAAGAAGTTTAAGGCTGTACAAATAGGTGGTCCATCAGGTGGATGCTTAACGGAAGAGCATTTAGACATGGCGTTGGATTTCGATTCGCTGACAGATGCTGGTGCTATGATAGGCTCTGGCGGAATGGTAATTATGGATGAAGATACTTGTATGGTAGAAGTAGCTAGATTCTTTATGAACTTTACTCAAAATGAATCCTGTGGTAAATGCGTTCCTTGTAGAGAAGGTACAAAGATTATGCTTAGTATTCTAGAAAAAATTGTATCAGGTAAAGGAACTGTTGAGGATTTAGACCTACTTGAAGAGCTATCAGATACAATAACGAATACTGCACTTTGTGGATTAGGTAAGACAGCTGCCAATCCTGTAGTTAGCTCATTGAAATATTTTAGGGATGAATATTTAACCCATGTGGTAGATAAGAAATGCCCTACAAAGACTTGTCAAGGTCTAAAGGTAATAGAGATAAGCCCTGAGCTTTGTAAAGGATGTAGTAAATGTAGTAGAATTTGTCCTGTAGGTGCAATTAGTGGCAAAATAAAGGAACCATATATAATAGATCAAAGTAAATGTATCAAATGCGGTGCTTGTATAGAATCCTGCGCATTTACAGCTATAAAGGAGGCTTAGGCTATGAAGGGTACAATGATTGTAGACGGCAGAAAAGTAGAATTTGATCAAGAGAAAAATGTATTGGAAGTAGTGAGAAAAGCTGGTATCAATTTACCAACATTCTGCTATCACTCTGAGTTAAGTATTTATGGTGCTTGTAGAATGTGTATAGTTGAAGATAAATGGGGCGGTACATTTGCTTCCTGTTCCCAATTACCAAAGGATGGTATGGAGGTATTTACAAATACTCCAAAGGTACAAAAATACAGAAAGACAATACTTGAAATGATACTAGCAAACCACGACAGAGATTGTACTGCTTGTGATAGAACTGGAAAATGTGAGCTGCAAGAATTAGCTATTAGATTTGGTATTAAAGATATTAGATTTGACCATATAGGAAAAAGATTACCGATAGATAAATCCAGTTTAAGTATAATTAGAAACCCTAATAAATGTATTCTATGCGGCGACTGCGTAAGGGTATGTGAAGAGGTGCAAGGAGTAGGAGCTTTGAGTTTTGCACATAGAGGTTCAAATATGACAGTATCACCAGCATTTGATAGAGATATTGCAGAAGTAAATTGTATAAACTGCGGACAATGTAGAGCAGTTTGTCCTACAGGAGCCATTATTATAAAAAATGATAATCAAAAGGTATGGGAAGCAGTTCACGATAAATCAAAGAGAGTAATAGCACAGATTGCCCCAGCCGTAAGAGTTGCTTTAGGTGAGGAATTTGGACTAAATCCTGGAGAAGTAACTATAGGAAAAATAGTATCAGCTCTTAAAACTCTTGGAGTTGATGAAGTTTATGATACTGCCTTTGCTGCTGATATGACTGTAATAGAGGAAAGTAAGGAATTTGTAGAAAGATTAATTACAGGAGAAAATTTACCATTATTCACTTCCTGTTGTCCAGGATGGGTGAAATTTGCAGAAAATAAGTTCCCAGACATGGTTGATAATATTTCTACATGTAAATCCCCGCAGCAAATGTTCGGAGCAGTTATAAAGGAATATTATAAGGACAAAGATAAAAAAGAAGGTAAAGAAACAATAATGATTTCAGTAATGCCTTGTACTGCTAAAAAAGCAGAAGCAGCTAGAGAAGAACTTCAGCATAATGGTGTTAGAGATGTAGATGTAGTAATTACAACTCAAGAGCTGGCACTTCTTATTAGAGAAGCAGGAATTATCTTTGACCAGTTAGAAGAAGAATCCTTTGATATGCCATTTGGATTAGCAAGTGGATCAGGAATAATATTTGGAGCTACTGGTGGAGTTACTGAAGCTGTAGTTACTAGATTATTAAGAGATAAACCTGACCATTCTGCAAAAGACATACTGTTTAGCAATGTAAGAGGAATGGATAATCTAAAGGAAGCAGTATTTAATGTAGATGGAAAAGAAGTTAAGATTGCTATAGTACATGGTTTGAAAAGTGCAGATGAATTGATAAAGCAAATAAAAGCAGGAGAAAGACATTATGATTTCATAGAAGTAATGGCCTGTCCAGGTGGATGTATAGCTGGTGGAGGACAACCGGTTCCAATGAATAAAGAAATGAGAAAAGAGAGAGCTAAGGGGCTTTATAAGCTTGATAGAACATCACATATAAAGAGCTCAGAGAAAAATCCATTAGTAATGTCATTGTTTGAAGATATACTAAAGGATAATCATGAACTATTACATGTGCATAAGAAAGCTGAAGCTGAAATGTAATTTTGAATTTTGAATTATTAATTGAAGAATTGGCAGTATGGAGGTTATTTCCATATTGCCAATTATAATATTATTTAGAAACCAAAGAAGAGGAAATAAGTTATGAAAAAATTAATAGATAAGCTTTATAAAACTAATAAATTAGAATATGATGAGCTAGTATATGTCTTAAATAATATTGAAGAGTCTGGGAAGGACTATCTTATAGAAAAGGCTCATGAAACAAGAATGAGAGCCTATGGAGATAAGGTTTATATGAGGGGCCTAATAGAATTTACAAACTATTGTAAGAAGGGCTGTAAATATTGTGGTATAAGTGCATCAAATAAAAATGTAGAAAGATATAGGTTGAGTCCAGAAGAAATACTCTTTTGTTGTGAAATCGGATATAACCTAGGCTATAGAACATTTGTTCTGCAGGGCGGAGAAGATGATTATTATTCAGATGATATGATAATTGAAATAATCATCGCTATAAAAGATAAATACCCTGATGTTGCCATAACACTTTCAATAGGTGAAAAGTCTTATGATTCTTATGAAAGATATCATAGTGCAGGTACAGATAGATATCTTCTACGACATGAAACAGCTAGCAGAGAATTATTCGAAAGAATACACACTAATTCAAGCTATGATAATAGAATGGAATGCCTTTGGAATTTAAAGAAAATAGGATACCAAGTAGGAGCTGGATTTATGGTTGGTATACCAACACAAACCAAAGAAGATTTAGCAAAGGACCTTTTGTTCTTAAAGGAGTTAGAACCAGAGATGGTAGGCATAGGACCTTTTATTCCACATAAGGACACTATTTATAAGGATGAATTAGGTGGTACACTTGAAGATACTATTACTATGATTGCTCTAACTAGATTATTTTTACCATATTCACTATTACCGGCAACAACAGCCTTAGGTACAATTCATCCACTTGGAAGAGAGCAGGGAATAAAGGCGGGAGCCAATGTAGTGATGCCGAATTTATCTCCTACTAATGTGAGGGAAAAATACTCTTTATATGATGGAAAGATTTGTACTGGGGACGAGGCAGCAGAGTGTAGATATTGTATAGAGAAGAGAATAGTATCATCAGGATTTTCTATAGATATGTCTAGAGGAGACAATGTAAAGTGGAGGGAAAGAAGATGATTGGCCATGAACTTATATATAATCTATTGGAAGAAGGAAAGAATGTAACGAAGGAAGATATTAAAGAGATATTAGATAGAGCAAAGAATAAAACGGGACTGTCTCATAGAGATATAGCTATTTTACTTCAAGCTGAAGATGAAGGGGATATAAAGGAAATCTTTAAAATAGCCGGTGAGGTAAAAAAGAAAATATATGGCAATCGAATTGTAATCTTTGCACCACTTTATTTAAGTGATTATTGTGTAAATAACTGTGTCTACTGTGGATATAAAAGGAATAATGATTTCAAAAGAAGAAAGCTAACAAGAGAAGAAATACAAGAAGAAGTAAAATTACTAGAAAAGATGGGACATAAAAGATTGGCTCTGGAAGCAGGAGAAGATCCAATAAATTGTAATATAGACTATATTCTAGATGCTATAAAAGCAATCTATGAAACACAAAATGATAATGGTGCCATAAGAAGAGTAAATGTAAATATAGCCTCAACTACAGTAGAAAATTATAGAAAATTAAAGGATGCAGGTATAGGCACTTATATATTATTCCAAGAAACCTATCATAAACCTACCTATGAGAAAATGCATCTAAACGGACCAAAGGCAAATTATGATTATCATTTAACTGCCTTTGACAGGGCCATGGAAGGTGGTGTAGATGATGTAGGGGCGGGAGTATTATTTGGACTACATGACTATAAGTTTGAAGTATTAGCTTTGATGCTTCATAATGAATACTTGGAAAATAAATATGGAGTAGGCTTCCACACAATATCAGTTCCAAGGCTTAAAAAAGCTGAAGGTATGGATTTGAATCTATTTCCTCATATAGTTACAGATGATGAGTTCAAGAAAATTGTTGCTATAATAAGGCTTGCAGTTCCATTTACAGGAATTATCCTATCTACAAGGGAAACCCATGAAATGAGAAAGGAAGTAATAGAATATGGAGTATCTCAGGTAAGTGCTGGTTCCTGCACAGGTGTAGGTGGGTACAAGGAAAGTGAAGAAAAGAAAAATAAACCTCAATTCGAGGTAGCAGATAATAGAAAACCCTTTGAAGTAATTAAGGAATTAATAGACGAGGGTCATATCCCTTCCTATTGTACGGCCTGCTATAGAATGGGTAGAACTGGGGACAGATTTATGCAATTAGCAAAATCAGGGCGGATACAAAATGTTTGTGGACCTAATGCACTAATGACATTATTGGAATATGCATTAGACTATGGTGACGGAGAATTACAGAGTACAGTAAATAATATGATAGCAAGAGAAATAGAAAATATAGAGAGAGAAGATATAAGAAATCTTCTTCTAGAAAAAATAGACAAGATAAAAAAAGGGGAAAGGGATTTATATTTATAGATAGGAGAGGAATATGAACAATACGCCAAGAGCCAATAGAAAACATATAGGATTCTACGGAAAAAGAAATGCAGGGAAATCATCTATTATGAATGATATTATAGGGCAGAAAATATCTTTGGTATCGGAAATTAAAGGCACTACAACAGATCCAGTATCTAAATCAGTAGAGTTAATTCCCTTTGGACCTGTGGTATTTATAGATACAGGAGGCATAGATGACGAAGGGCAGTTAGGAGAACTAAGAGTAGAGAAAACCATGAAGACCTTGGAAAAGATAGACTTTGCTATCTATGTAATGGAAATAACTGATATAGATGATAACTATCATAAAGAATTTGTAGAGGAATTTAAAAAGAGAGACATTCCCTATATTATAGTTATAAATAAAACTGATATAGTATCAGAGGAAAGATTAGAAGAAATTAAAAGTAATATAGATAATGAGAAGAAATGGGAAAATGTAGTTTTTGTATCTACAAAGGATAGTGATGCAATATCTCATCTAAAGGATGAGTTAATAAAAAATCTAGATGCAGATGAGGAAGAGGAGACTTTAATAGGTGATATCATTCCCTACGGAGGCAAAGTAATAATGGTAGTTCCCATAGATGCAGAAGCACCAAAGGGAAGAC
Organism: Tissierella carlieri; assembly: GCF_018917285.1. Classification (NCBI taxonomy): domain Bacteria; kingdom Bacillati; phylum Bacillota; class Tissierellia; order Tissierellales; family Tissierellaceae; genus Tissierella; species Tissierella carlieri. The sequence continues at coordinate 52,511 of NZ_JAHLOH010000048.1, forward strand.
TAATTCTACCTCAAGTACAATTGATTAGAGACTGTTTAGATCATGGTATAAAATCTTATGTAGTGAGAGATACAGAACTAGCCTCAGCTATAGAGGACTTAAAGGATATAGACCTTGTAGTCACAGACTCACAAGCCTTTAAAGAAGTAGATAAAATAGTACCGAAAAGTATAAGCCTCACTAGTTTTTCTATTATAATGGCTAGACAAAAGGGAGACATGAATACATTCTTAGAAGGTATAAAGGTTATAGAAAGTTTAAAAGAAAAGGAAACCCCAAAAATTCTAATCATGGAAAGCTGCTCCCACAATACCTCCCATGAAGATATAGGCAAGGTGAAGATTCCAAAGCTATTAACAAAACATCTAGGAAAAGAAATAGATTTTCATTTTAGAATGGGAGAAGATTTTCCTAAGGATTTGGAAACTTACGATTTAGTTATTCACTGTGGATCTTGTATGTTGAATAAGAAGACTATGGAAACTAGAATGAGAGTTTGTAATGATAAAGGAGTACCTATTACTAATTATGGTATATTATTGGCATATTTGACTGGAATATTGAATAGGGCTGTGAAGGTATTTATTGAGACAGGAGGACAGGAGTTGTGTCCCAGGTAAATTATATGATAAGGCATTCAATTGGAAGATTGGATGCTTTGTTTATTTTATAAAAATTTTATGGAATATAGAGGAATATAGAAAATTTTGTAGAATAAGTAATATATATGTTTTAACATATAATGATTGTAAACTTGTATAGTATTAAAGTATATAGAAAATAAAAATTTTAGGAGGATTTGAAAATGAATGTTTATGAAAAAGCCATAGAGGTTATGAGTGAATTATTCGCAAAGGATTATCAGCTTGCAATGGCTACCGTAAAAGACAATATACCATCAGTTCGATTTGTGGACACTTTCTATGAAGATGGCTCATTTTATGTAGTTACATATTCAAAATCACAAAAGGTTCAGGAATTGAAGAACAACATTCAAGTTGCACTATGCAATAAGCTATACCGCTTTAGCGGAAATGGCTATAATATTGGACATCCATTACTAACGGAAAATAAAGAAATTAGAGAAAAATTGATAAAGGTATTTGAGCCTTGGTATTTCGCACATAATAATGAAAATGATGAAAATATGTGTTATATAAGAATTGAACTTAAGGAAGGATTTTTCTATAAGGATGGAGTAGGTTATAAAGTAAACTTTCAACAAAAAGAAGCAGAGCAGTTTCCGTTCGATATTGATATTGTCCCTGTATCATGATTTGTAAATCTTGCTGTATTAGTATAGGAGTCCATATACTTGGACATATCGATGTCATTTAAAAAATTTATTGAACATTGAAGAAGGAGCGGAAGAAGAGGGAGAAGATTTAACTCTAAAAGATATATCTAGCAAAGCACTTAAATCTACTTAGGGTTATAGTCAAGTCCATGAATAATAAAAATTGAGGTGAATGACTACGATAGAATATTTGGGTAAAGTAATAACAGTAAAGATTGATAGACCGATGGGAAGTAAGCATCCTAAACATAATTTTATATATCCAATAAATTATGGATATATTGAAGGAACTAAAGCAGGAGATGGTGGGGAGATTTATGCATATGTTCTTGGTATATTCGAGCCTATAAGTAGCTTTAAGGGGAAGGTTATTGGTATCATAAAGAGGAACGATGATGCAGAGGACAAGCTAGTAGTTGCAGAAGAACTAAATGATTATGATAAGTATCAGATTAAGGCTTTAACTGAATTTCAAGAGAGATTTTTTGATAGCGAAGTAATAACCTTAGATTATTTAAGAAGCTCAATAAGGAATACTGTACGAGGCTTATTGAGAAAAGAAAATAAGGTTTTAGTTCTTGAAGAGGAATATAAGGGGGAAGTATACTATTATTTGCCAGGTGGAGGAATTGAGTTTTTAGAAACTAGTGAAGATGCATTGAAACGAGAGATGAAAGAAGAGCTTAATATAGATATAATAGACTATGGTTTATCACATATAATAAGCAACATATTTGAAATAGATGGTATAAAAGCCCATGAGATCGTTCAGATATATGAACTTTACAATATAGAAGACGGAAAATTAATTGATGGGACAACTATGGAAGGAGATATAATGCCCTGTACGATGAAATGGATTGAAATTGATGAGCTAATAAATGGTACTAAGAAATTATATCCTAAAGAATTGATCAAGCTATTATAATCGTTTATTCCATCTGGATCATAATTTAACATAGGCTTATCGACATTGGGTAGTAAAATTATATTAGGGGGAGTTTAACATCAATCAGTCTTAGGAGGTTAAAGGCAATTTTTGATCAAGGAGTTGATGTCCTGTAATCCTTACCTTCTAACTGAGTGCAAGAAATGCAAAAGGAGGATTCTTTTTAGGGTTGGATTCAGACATATTACCAGTATTTGGAGGTTAGCCGAAATTTTGCATATAATTAGAGGCTTAGTTAATTAGAGGGAAGAGAGAGTAAATATGATTAGAGATTATGAACAATATGATATTGATGAAATTGTTAGGATATATACATTAGAATACAAGGCAATGCCAGCAGAAATTGAAGCTTTAAAATCCGCATCTAAAATTTTAGTATATGATGATAATGGAATTCAAGGATTTATTCATTTAGCAATGAGTGGTAGCTATTGTTATGTTGAAATGGGAGCTGCAGCTAATGAGCTAATAAGGCCTGTGGGTTTGAAACTTTGGGAAGAAGCTAAAAAACTTTTTATAGAGAAATCTATAAATTTTATTCAAGTTTTTCATGTGAAAGATAATCTAAACTGGCAAGAGCTATTTAATGAAATTGGATTTAAATATTGGTATTCTGTATATCGATTTTCATATGAGGGAGATAAATTTAATGAACCTAATATTCATGCAGTAAAATATGAAGATAAGTATTATCAGGATAAAATAAGACTTGAGAGTGAAGCTTTCTCAGTAGTAAGAAGAGAAAATGATATTAAGCCATATAATTGGTATTTAGGTGCAAGCTAAGAGGCAATTGAAAATAATAGAAAGGAAACACTTGAGGAAAAAGAATATATTTATCTATTTTTTGAAAACAATGAGATGATTGGAGCTTCAATGGTTAAAAATGCTGAAATAGATTTATTATTTGTTAATATCAAATACCAAGGAAAAGGTTATGGTAAAAAGATATTAGAATTTACAGTAAATAGAGGTTTAGAACAAAATAAAGCAGGTGTAAATTTAAATGCATTGGCAAGTAATGAGAAGGCATTGAAGCTATATAAAAACATAGGATTTGAAGTTGTACAAGCGCAGGATTCTAGGAGATTATTTATAAAGTGATATATTTATATGCAGAATAGTATTACCGCTTTACCTATGACTGTGATATCAGAAAAAATTGGCCTTGAAGTATGCAATTGTGTTGAAAAATTTGAGAAATAAAAATAAAGCTTCACTATGGGAACCATTTTTAGGGGGAAGTTCAGCGGTGTCGCAAATACTAGGATATTATAATAAATGGCAAATCAGGGTCATTCTTTGGAGTATTATTTAAATTAGTTTATAGTGTATTCAGTAATAGGAAGGAAAGGAGTGTTTTTATGAGTAATATACGTATTAAGCTACTTGAGCAATCAGATGAAGAAGAGCTTTTTAAATTTGAACTAGAAAACAGAGCTTTTTTTGAAAGAAAATTTTTATTTAGACATAGTAGTTACTATAGTTTTGATAATTTCAAAACTATAATAAAGCAGTTAATTGAGGAACAAGGAAAAGATTTGGTATACATGTATTTGATAAAAACTGAGGATGGAGAAATTGTTGGTAGGGTAAATCTAGTATCAATAACAAGAGGAAGTTTTAATAAAGCTGAATTAGGCTATAGAATAGCTGAGAGACATCAAGGAAAAGGATATACAACAAGTGCAGTAAGATTGGTTTTAGATGAAGCCGCCAATACGCATAAACTTCATAGAATAGAGGCTGGTACATCACCTGATAATATAGGTTCACAAATTGTTTTAATAAAAAATGGATTTCAATTTACAGGTCGATACAATCAGTATATTTACCAAAATGGAAAATGGATTGATGGAATAAATTTCGAGAAAATACTTGATTAAACTTTACGTAGGCTAGGCTAATGTTAAAGCTACTACTAAAGAAAATGAATTTAGTGAGTATGATTTAGAGGATAAAGAGGTAAAAGCATTACGACTCCCTATAGCAAAATTCTTCTGTTCGTTGTGCATATTTCGTAACCTTAGATAGCTTCTATCTAAGGTTACGAAATATCAGGAATACGTGGACGCTATAAGACATGAAAATATCGGAGCTGTTCATTAGTGGCCTGTTTAATGAAAACAAGATTTTGTGTAATAGAAAAAATAAGGAGAATTTACTATGGAGAATGATGTTATATCGATAAGAACTATACAAAAAAATGATATTATAAAAATTGTAACTGCTTTTAATGAACTGGTTGGATGTGAAGGAAGATTTGAGAAGTATATTAATCACTGTTTTAAGCAAAACCAAACAAAAGAGAGAGTAACATTTATAGCGTTTATCAATAATGAGATAGCTGGATATGTAAATATCCTTTATAAATCATCTTATCCACATTTTCTGGAGAAGAACATTCCAGAAATAAATGATTTGGTGGTCATATCAAAATATAGAAGGAAAGGTATAGGTAAGATGCTAATAGATAAATGTGAAAAATTTGCTTCAAACAAGTACGATTACATAGGTCTTGGTGTTGGGTTATACAAAGATTATGGAAGTGCACAGAGATTATATACGAAAAATGGATATGTTCTTGATGGAAACGGACTTGTATATAATAATGCTGAAGTAAAGCCAGAAAGAGATGTTTTTGTTGATGATGATTTGCTATTGTATCTATATAAAAAAATTAGATAGTTTCATAAGGTAAGTCGCATTTTTTATTTTATGCGAAATATTATGGGAGAAAAGAATCGCCACATCTTATAACAGTAAATTTGTGTAAAGGTGTACTAGGCACATTCTTAGGACATTGTGCACCACATCCTTTCACTGGGAGCAGGAGGCTATCTTTCAGTTCTGGTTCAGGGACGTCGCAAATACTAGTCATTATCTGAAAGTCTAATTTCAGAGTAAAGATTTTAACATGATGAGAAGAGAAAAATTGAATTGAACTTAACATTTCAAGATTATTACTATAAGTACTTAGGCATAGATAAAGGTGAACTTGAAATTAATAAAAGGATATTTAGTTCTAATCAAAGAAATAAACCTTTAAATGGTCAATTTGTACAATACTTGATATCAACACATATAGATGGAAAACTAATTCTTTCAGTAGCACCTCAATATTATGATGACTTATTTGTTCTTATTAAAGGACAAGCTATTGGAAATGTAGATGAGATTATTGAAATACTTAATACTTTTTTTAGTAATAAATTAGGGAATTTTAGCTTGAGAAAGATGTATAGATTGATTCCTAATGAAGATTATGATATATACAATTCATTGAATTCATCTGCAATAAAGTTAACAAAGGAAATTTTCATGGATAATTTAGAAAATATAGATGAAGCAGAGAAAATGGAAATCTGGGAAAGAAAAAAAGATGAAATTATAGAAGGTAGAAAATTTGTTGTACTTGAGGATAAGAAAATTGTGTCTGCATGTAAAATTTCTGATATAGATTTTTGTGGAGGAAATATTGCAGTATGGACTGATTTGAATTATAGAAATAAAGGTTTTGGCAAACAGGTTGTAGCTGAGGCAGTTAAATGGTGCATAAATAATAACATTCTCCCTGTATATTGGGTGGATTTTGAAAATACTGCTTCGATTAGTTTATCTAATAGCTTAGGATTTGAAATTAGATCTGAAGAAATCGTTGTCTCGATAACATTATAGATATTGAGGTATTTCTTGAAGGTATGTTGCATAACTAGATAACAATGTATTCATGCAAAGATGCACTAGGGCATAATCTTAGGTAATGTGCACCATATCCCTTAGCTGAAAGTAGAGTTCTGCCAGGGGGGATTTTTCAGATCTGATTTAGGGGCACTGCAAATATTCGCATATTATACGCTATTTAATAAAAAGAAAGGATGATCTACCTTGGGAAATAATAATATATGGGAAAAAAGCTATCAAAAAACAAACCAATTATGGAGTTCAAACCCAGATGCAAAATTAATGCAATATTTTGATTTGATTAAAAGGGGAAATTTACTTGATTTGGGAATTGGAGAGGGGAGAAATGCTTTGCCATTTATTTTCTCAGGTTTCAATATTGATGGAGTGGATATTTCTGAAACAGCAATAAAACGATGTGAAGAAAAGTTTGCCAAAAAAGATTATACTATTGATTTGATTATTTCAGATTTAAGAAAATATGACATAAAGAAAGATAATTACACAATAATAATAGCAGCTAATGTATTGAATTTTTTTAAAAAGTCAGAGATTGATATAATAATAAGAAAAATAAAAGAAGGTTTAAAAGAAGAGGGAATTGTATATTTAAGTGTATTTTCAACACTAGAGCAACGGTATGATTCTCTAAAAGAAAGTAATAAACAGGTGGAAGAAAATACTTTCTATATAGATGAAAAGGATTCCTATGTACACTTTTTTACACAACAAGAGTTAAATAAATATTTTTTAGATTTTGAATTAATATGCTGCTGTGAAGGATTAGAATATGATTCTAATGATGGAGATCCACATTATCATGGCATTATAGAATTCATGGCCCGCAAGAAAAGTGACACCTAAATATCAAATCAGGACTTTGGAGAGAATTAATTTTGATTTGTTTTAGTTAAACAATTAGTAGAGTTGTGTGAAATAACAAGTATTTATCTCGATTAGATAGATCAGACTTGAAGGAGGGCATCAGAATGAAGTTGCTATATAAAGACCCAGGATATAAATATTCTGTGGAATCAATTTCAGAGTTTATAAAACAGGATGAGTTTTGGAGTGAACCAATTTTTCATTTCTTTCCCGAATTGCTAAAATTCAAAGGTTCCTTTGATGAGAGTAGTGATAATAAGGATATTGTTAAAGAGATATCAGGAACAGTTTTTGAATTGTATAAGTCAAGAGAAAAAGAAATACAAAGTAAAGTTATATCATATCAAGAAAATTGGAATCGTTACGAAAGATTAATTAATGAGCGTTTCTCTTCAATATTTCAATTTGATACGAGTGATATTTTCAATGATCTAGTATGTAATATAACATTGAATCCAATAAGTCCTAGATACTTAAGGGAGCATGTTTTTGATGTGTTTTACATGAATAGTGATGAAGGTTCTATGGGTTCTGCATTACACGAGATTGTTCATTATCTATGGTTTTATCTATGGAATAAAAAGTATAAGGATTCATATGAACAATATGAAGCTCCTAGTCTAATTTGGATTTTAAGTGAAGCAGTAGTGGAACAGATTCTAAGTGATGAAGAGTTTAATAAAATTAACCCTTACCATGAAAGCGGAAATGCCTATCCTTACTTTTACAATATGATTGTTACTGGAAGATCACTATATGATTATCTAAATGAAATATATAAAAATAATTCCATGGATAAATTTATGGATGAGAGCTATCAATTTATGGTTGAAAATGAAAAAGAAATAAGAAGACAAATGTTATAAAATAAATTTATAGTGTTAGGTCATCACTTAATACAGCGTAATAGTTTCTGTTAGTGGGACAAGTTCCAGAGTAGGAATAGACGATAAATATTGGGGCGACGTATCGTCTATTCAAAAACGTTAGAGTAGAGATGGCACATTTCTGCCCGTTTATATGCCAACTTGATAGAGATAAACTATATTGCCTTTTTATTTCGTATATGTAAGACTTTGAGAACTTTATATAAGACGGAGGATAATTTATGAAAGATTTATTTTTAATTGAACCTAATAAAGAATATCAAAAGAGCTTTGAAAATTATGCTCTAGCATACAGAAAAATAAATGATGAACATTATTTTAATAAATATAAAAGAGCATTAGAAAATTTCCAAGATTATTTAAAGGACTTGCCTCAAGGAGAGGTTATAACCTCAACATTTTGGTTAATTGATAAAAAAGAAGTTGTAGGAGTAGTGAGAATTAGACATCAAGAGATAGAATGCGCTGGTCATATAGGCTATGATATATCACCAGATTGTAGAAATAGAGGCTATGGTTTTCAAATTTTAAAATTGGCATTGGAAAAGGCCATAAAGATAGGAATAGAAGAGGTAATTTTAACTTGTAATATAGACAATATAGCCTCAAAGAAAATTATAGAAAAGAACAAGGGTAAATTATTAGGAACTATTTTTGATGAAGAGGAAAATGAATATATGTACAAATTTAGTATTATATTAACAACTAACTAACTTTCTTTTACTTTAGTACATCTAAAGCCTTAAGCCAAGTTTGTCAAGGGTTTTATGATTCTTGAATGTATATACCTAAATGATATGCCTTAATTTTTTAATTCGAAGGGGTGAGATAGCGTGGTTATTTTAGTATTGTCTTTAATATTAGTAGGTTTATCAATATTAGAGAGGGTTATACATATAAAAAAGGGTAAGGATTGGGATATTATAAGATTATTTATTGGAGTATTAATTATTATCACATTATTTTTAATATCCTATTTTTCAACAGATACTACTAGTGGTCTACTTTATGTTTTTTTTACCATGTGTATTTATCTTTTACTAGCAATAATTAATAGAAGATGTCATCAAAATTGGATTAAGAATTTTTTATCTATAGTAGATATACCTTTATTTGTATACTTATTGCTTAGTATTATTCAGAACATACTTATTGATTTTAAAATTATTATTTTGCTTTTATTTTTAATAAAATCAATATTTGCTTATCCATATAAAAATAAGAATAAGCATGACATGAGACAAAATATCTCATTTTTAATAGGGATCGCAATTGGAATAGCGATAATCTTATTTTATTATAAACCATCTGACTTTGGAACTAGAATAATGGTTAAACAAGAAATAGTAGCACAAAAATTTTTAGAAGAAGAATTAGGTCTATATGGATTAGACATTTATGTTGATTATTTTAATAGAAATTTAAGAGGTAAAGATACGGTAGTAAGAGCGTATAATTCATCAGGAATTTCTGTAATCTTGATATATAGAAACAATGCAATTATAAGCTATGATATAAAAAACTAGCTAAAGAGGATATATCATTTAACAAAAAGATTAGCGGACATTTCTTTACTGAGAGTGAATCATCTATGAAGAAAAATTTTATAGGTCCGATCTAGAACAATTGATTATTTGAGAACATTCTACGATATATCATGCAAAGGCAACGCCATCCTTGATGTGAAGCAAGAAATTGTTACATTCCTTTTATATAGGAAATTATCAAATGTAAAGAGGAGGAATTATCCATGGGAGAATTATCAACATTACAAAACATCGGTAACAAAGTTGAGCAACAATTAAATGAGGTTGGTATAAGAACAATTAATCAATTGTTTGAAACTGGTAGTAAGCAAGCTTGGCTGAGAATAAAGGAAATTGATGATTCTGCATGTATAAATAGGTTATATGCTTTAGAAGGCGCAATACAGGGAATTCGATGGCATGATCTTTCGGAGATTGTCAGAGAAGAGTTAAGGGAGTTTTATAATACCTACAAAAAGTTGAACAAGTAATGATGTTCAAATCAAGATGTGCATCTGCTGTAATAGTTGTGAAGACAACCATTATTGAGTATGTAATATATTTCCATATAAAACATTAAGTAATATAGTAAGGCTATAAAGCTGTAATTCCTTATCTAAAATAGTAGAAAGGTATGTTCTCATTATTTGGAGGATGATGCATGTGGTCAGAGTGCGGTGAAGAATCATCAGAACGTTAAGTCAAAGATTGTTTATATAAAAATGATTGTTTTAGGAGGATACTAGCAATGATAGATGATATTTATGAGCAATGTCCAACATATACAAATGGCATTATTACATTAAGACAGACAATATTAGATGATGCAGAAGAATTGCTTATATGCTATTCCGATGAAAGATCGGTGCCTTTCTTTAACTCTGATAATTGTAATGGCGATGATTTTCATTACATATCAATAGAAAGAATGAAACAGGCAATCGACTTTTGGGATTATTCTTATAAGAATAAATACTTTGTAAGATGGACAATTTTTCTAAATGATACACAAGAAAAAATTGGTACTATTGAAATGTTTCATAGGATTGCAGATGATGAATTTAATCATTATGGAGTTTTAAGAATAGATTTACAGAGCAACTATGAAAAGCAAAAATATATCGATGATATTTTAGAAATTGTTAGTGAAAATTTCTTCAAAGCTTTTAATGTCAAATTTATTCTTACGAAAGCTATTCCAAATGCAATTGAACGTATTGCATCACTAGTACGAAAAGGTTATTTACCACTAAATAAAAAGTTTGTTACATATGACTATTATTTCATAAGAGAAAATACGTATAAGTAGTATGATAAATCAAAGACGAAAATATATAGTTAAAGATAGAAAATATACGAAGAAGGACTATAGAGGCAGACTTAGGGCTGTCGCAAATACTGAGATGTTATAAGGAATAGTGATTTCGGAGCTATTTCCGAGAAATGGTTTGAAAAGTAAGTTACAATATATATTAGAAAAGTATATTAAAGAAAATTCATACTATATGAGGTGGTATAATGAAAAAACAACTTATTTTAATAGCAGATATGGAAGGGGCAAGTGGAATTTTTGAAAGTAATGTTGAGGCGATATATCATGGTTCAAATCTTTGGAGAAATATGGGCAGGCAATATTTAACTAGCGATGTATTAGCAGTATGCGAAGCAGCAACAGAGTGTGGAATTGATGAGATTTTACTATATGATGGGCATTATGCAGGAGATGCAGAATTTAATGTAATTATTGAACAACTTCCTAATAATGTAAGGATATTTGACACTCCAAATCGATGTTTTGATTGGCGAAGAATTAGAGGTCAAGCTGAATCTAATCCATTTGGATTAATTACAGTAGGACAACATGCTAGAAACGGAGAACCCTGGGCGTATTTTCCACATACTATTCAAACTCCACCAATTAAATCATTACTTGTTAATAAAATGCATATAGCTGAAATTGGACAGGGGACACTAAGTTTTTGTGGCACTAAATATCTTGCCAATATTGGATGTCATGCATCACATAAAGAGGCGAAAGAAATTTCTGAGAATGTTACTTGTATCACAGTAAAGAATAAGGCAATGGGATGGGAACCATCACCAATTGAGACTTATCAGATTATAAAAAGTGGAGTGATGGAAGCTATAAGAACTATAGATAAAAGAGATGTAATTTCAATTGGTGAGCCTTGTGATTTTTATATGGAACTGACAGAAGGTTACTATTTCGCTCCATCGGAAGTATTCCCATGGAAAGGTAACTTTACTGAAACTACGGCTACATGGGAGTCACCAGATATTAAAATTGGGATTGAGCTATTTAATTATGTCAGGAGTTTTATTAAGAAAAAATCAAAATAAAAAGAATACCTTATAAATAAGGTGTAAAATGAATAATTAGGTATATTTGTGAAGCTGGTATAGGGGAAAAGCTTTGTACTTCTTATAACAGGGTATTTGCGTAAAGGTTCACTTTTAGGGTATAGGCTTAGGATGATGTGATGCAGGTAAACTCATAGGGATTAAAAAGTATCATATTCAACTAAATACTTTAGGCATAGTGAAATGGACGATGATTCAGTTTATCCTAATATTAAAGTTGAATATATATTTGCAGATTTTATCAATGGTATAGATCCAATAATGAGAGAAATATTAAAGTTGAACTAGATGTCTTTCGTGCTGGCAGAAATTATACATCATTAAATGGATAATCGCCTGATTTTAGAGATTATTATTGGATACATAGGGAGGAGGATAGTAAAATTGAAAGAAGAAAAAAAGAAGTATTGGAAATCAATAGTGTTATTTAGTTTGTTTTTTATTTGCTTTATCATTTGGGGATGTTCTTCAACAAAAGATATTCATCAAATTGAAAGAAATAAGGACCAAGAATTTGACAATGGAAGTGGAATATATCTTTCTAGTATTACTGAAAAAGAGATAATGGATCTTGCTAAACTCTGTAAGGTATGGGGAGTTGTGAAATATTATCATCCTGAGGTTATATCTGGAGAAGTTAATTGGGATTATGAACTTTTTCGTGTTATGCCCTATATCTTAGAAGAAAATTCAGATGTTAATTCAATTCTCTATGAGTGGATTCATTTTTTAGATAGTAAAAATGATTTTGGAGATATAGATCAGCAATACCAATTTTCTGAAGATTCCATTCAGCTCAGTCCATCTATAGGCTGGTGCAAAGACGAGAAATATCTAGGAAAGAATTTGAGTCTTGAATTATCGAGTCTTTTAGATACTAATATCTCAGATCGAGAAAATGCATATGTTAGTTTTAAGGATGATTCACTCTATCCGTTTATGGAAAATGAAAACTCATATCCTAGTATAAAATTTGATGACACTGGCTACAGGCTACTTGGTTTATTTCGTTACTGGAATATTATAGAATATTATTATCCATATAAAGATGTTATTGGAGAAGACTGGGATCAAGTACTTCTGGAATTTATCCCCAAATTTATACATGGATCAGATTATGAATCCTATCTACTGACAATAGCAGAATTGACAACTAGAATACATGATTCTCATGCTTATGTAGTAGATAAAGATGGAGATTACATTTCTAAATATTTTGGAAAGTATAGGATTCCTATAAACTTTATTGAAGTTGGCAATCAGATTGTTATAAGTAAAATAATTCATAAATGTGGACTTGAGCTTGGAGATATTGTATTAAAAGTTGGAGATAAAGATATAGATGAAATATTAGAGAATAGAAGAAAATACATATCTCAGTCAAGAGAGGATACTGGAAGCTTGTTTTTTCTTGACTTATTTCGAATTCACGAGAAGAATACTGATGTTACTGTGATTCGAAAGGGAAAGACAATTGATGTAAATGTAAAAGGTAGTCAAAAGGATATTAATGTCCATGTGGATACTAAATCGCAGGAGATGGAAGATGGCAAGATCTACTATATAAATGCTGGGCTATTGAAAAATGGCGAGATTGAAGAAATTATGAAGAAGTGGTGGAATACTAAAGGCTTAATTGTAGATCTTAGAAACTACCCTTCTAACCCAATTGCTTATAAATTAGCAGAATACCTAATGTCAGCTAAAAAAGAGTTTGTTAGGATGTCATTTCCTAATCGTTCAGTACCAGGTGAATTTTATTATTTTGATCCATTTGTGTCAGGGAAACCAAAGGAATCTAACAATGAGATTTTAGATAACGAGGTCTATAAGGGTAAATTAGTGATTCTAATAAATGAACATACTATTAGCCAAGGAGAGACTACAACTATGTCTCTTAGGAATACACCAAACTCAATTGTTCTTGGAAGACCTTCAGCAGGAGCTAATGGTGATGTGCGTTCCTTTACTCTTCCAGGAAACATAAAGTCTACTATAAGTGGATTTGGTATGTACTATCCAGATAAAAAACCTACTCAAAGAATAGGAATACAACCAGATATTTATATGAATCCTACTATAGAGGGAATTAGGGAAGGTAGAGACGAGTTTATTGAGAGAGCTATCGAAATAATTAAAGAAAGTTTTTAATAAAGTTTTAATAAGACTCATTATTATATTATGTGAAGAATTATATAAGAAGAGATCTCATCACTTCTTATAACAGAGGCTTATTGATATGAGAAAGAAATAATATTAGGGAGTTTGACGTTGATAAGCTATAGAACGGTAGGCGTAATTTTAGTGAAAAAGAGAGATCCAATGATATTTTCTTTAAATTTAGATATATGAAGATATAATTGAAAAATTATATGACATACAGGTGTCATATTTAATATGTTATTATGGAACATAGATAATAAATTTTAGTAGCTGACGATATTGAATTTTGGTTTGAAAAGACGAGGTATTTCATATATACGGATATTGAGCAGAAATAATAATAAAAACCTGTGAAAAAGGAGGGGTATGATGATGGAGAATATTTATTGGATACAGGAATGGGCAAAAGTAAGGCAGGACGAAGTTGTCCGATTACCTAATAGCCTTGAGATTCATGATAGCTTTTTAAAGAATATGTCAAAGGAAGAATTTAATTCTGCATTTCAAGAAGTATGGAATATGTTTACCAATATATATGGTAATATTGCTGAATTTCCAGAGACCTATGGGATGCCTCTGCATAGATTACTGGAGTATAAGTATTCTACTAAAGAGGCGAGAGAGTCGAGAAGTGCGGCATATCGTCCGCTTAGGCTCCTATATTATCTTTTGATTACTGGAGATTTGCATAGCGGAACTATTATTGTAGATTCAAATAAATTTAAAGCAATAAATGACATTAGAAATATTCCCATAATTTTTGAAAGACTGAGTGATCATGGTTTTTGCTTTGATGGTTTAAAAAATTATAAAATTGCAAGTGAAAGCATCTATATATTATATCCTGATAATGTACAGGTTTTAACTATATTGAAACTAATGGCGGATAAGGCTCATATAACAAACCGAATTAATGATTTTCTTAGTTGTCATTATAAATTGTTTCAAGATGATATGAATACTGTGAATTATGGAAATGATGCAGATATAATCGCTGATAAAATGCATACAAAGCAGGAGAAAGAATTTGTTTATGCCATGGATGCAGTGCTTAGTGAAATGGGTTATTATGCAGGGCATAGAGAATCAAACGAGGGTCCTGGTTATGCTTACTATAGTAAGGAAAGTGAAGTGAGAAAAAAAGGACCCTACCATTACTTAATGTCATCTAATAAAACAAAACTTGTTTTATATCTTCGCATTAGAAATGTATCGAAATGCTTAGATTATTTAAAAGAGTGTCCAGATTCTGTTAAACAAATTTTTTTATGGAGTGACATAGGGTGCTCGAATCGTATAAAAGGCACATGTATACATGGACAAAAGTATGCAATAGATGGGAATACCTATTGGAGATGTGGGTGTTGCAATGCGTCCTTTTATTTTAGTCCAACTATAAAAGATATCCAACATTATATAAAATTAGTTAAATTAGGTCTGAAAAAATAGAGTATATATGTTTACACAGAAAATTATACATACTATAGGGGAGATCACAATATCTGAAGCATTTAATTGAAAGATTAGATGCTTTATTTATAATCTATAGAAAAATTCTATTTTAACTTAAACCTTACGTAAAATGAATTTCAAAAAAACTCCTATAATTTATTTAGACTTTTATAGAAGTCTTTTTTATTTTGTCGAAATTTGCATTACAAAAAATAAAGGAATATAGAAAAGATTGTCGAATTAGTAATATAATATGAAGTTTTATGCATAAAAGTAAAGATAAGAAGTGGAATATGACTATTTGCTAGACAAAATCCAAAGGAATTTATAGCTGAAAGGACAGTACAAAGATTATTAGAGAATGCTAAAATAAAATTAGGAATAAAGAAATATGTATTGATTTATACTCTAGTACATTCTTTTCCAACACATCTATTGGAAGGATATATTGATTTAAGATATATGCAAGAATCATTAGGTTATTCTATTTCAAAGACTATAGAAATACATACTAATGTAGCTTAAAAAAGCATATGAACTATTGTAAGTTTGCTTAATACAATTGTTAGAATAGATTGAGGAGCTTAATCTAAAGGGTATATTAGATGACATATGTCGTAAAAACAATAGTTATGTGTAATTAATTAATATGGAGGTATTAAACATGAGTTCAGAAGAGTTAAACCCGACGAAAAGATTTAGTGATAGAGTTCATAATTATGCCAAGTATAGACCAGGGTATTCTAATGAAATAATTGGTTATCTACATGAAGTTGCTGATCTTAATAAAAATTCAATAATAGCTGATATAGGTTCAGGCACAGGAATTTGTACTAAAATGTTCTTGGATAATGGGAATACAGTATATGCTGTAGAACCAAATCCAGAGATGAGGAAAGTAGCAGAATATTTGCTTGAAGACTATGAGAATTTTTATTCTATTGATGGGTCTGCTGAGAGCACTAAGTTACAATCTGAATCAATTGATATTATTACAGTAGCACAAGCATTTCACTGGTTCTCCCCGCAACCTACAAAAGAAGAATTTTTTAGAATACTTAAGCCTAATGGGATGGTTGTTTTACTATGGAATTTCAGAAATAGAAAGTCATATGGATTTATGCATGAATATCTAGAACTTATTAGAAGATATGCAGCAAGCTATACCAACGAGTCAAATGATGATGACATTATGTCACAGTTCTTTGATGATAGAACTATACATACAAAAGTTTTTCCTAATCATCAAAAAGCTGATTTTGAGAGATTAAAAGGAGAATTAGCCTCTTTTTCATATATGCCAAATGAAGAAGATCATCATTTTCAGTCTATGATATCAGAGTTACAAGATTTATTTAACCAATATAGTAGTAATGGAAGTGTAATTTTAGAATATGAAAGCTACCTTTATTACAGTAAATTAAAATAAGGAATAGTACAAGTTGTGAGTATGTGAAAGGAGAACTTTCATCCCCATTTAAGATAATAGTTAGCTAATATTACTTGCCTTACAGGCATGATAATGAAAGTCATAGTCACGATCACATAACATAAGATTTAGAGACATCTCTTCACTGGATCATATCAAGGAAAATTAGCCTACAAACTTAGTGCCAAAGGCAGTACTTCAATTGAACAACTTTTTATTTCTGAAGGTTATGATGTGCCTGTTTAAGATATACCTTATGAAGAGGTTATGTCCTACTGGAGTAATGGTGAAATAATGAATAATTTTAAAGAATACCTTTTGAAAAAAAGAAAGTTTAAATAATACACATAACAATGGATTTGAGTTAGTTGTGGTAGAGTCAAGCCTCCGAAGATGAGCCACAACACATCTTTTCCCCAAGCAACTAGGCTAAGATGCGCTAAAGTCCAAAACATCAGTACAGAAATATATTTTTAAATTAATACATTATAAATTTTAAAAAGTAAGCAAGGAGAAGTATAGATGGAAAGGCAAAAAATATTTGTTATAGGTGATAGTGTATCAATGCACTATGGACCATACCTTAGAGAAATGATAAAAGATAAATTTGATTATGATAGAAAAAGAGGTATAGAAGAGGCGTTAACGGATTCGGATAAACCAATTGGAGGTAATGCAGGCGATAGTAGAATGGTTCTAGAGTATTTAATAGAAGAGTATCAAAAAAATGCTAGATATGATATTTTGGTTATCAATTGTGGGTTACATGATATTCGAGTTGATAGATATTCAAATAAGATTCAAGTTGACTTAGAAGAATACAAGTTAAATTTAATCAAGATAATTAAAATATCAAAAATGATGGCAAATAAAATTATATGGATTGGATTGACACCTATCATAGATGCAATTCATAATTTAAGAAAAGAAGGGTTTTTAAGATATAGTAAAGATGTAGATAATTATGATAATGCTGCTAAACAAATAATGAAAGAATACAACATACCATGCATAGACATATATAATTTTACTAAAAATTTAGGTACGGATATTTATTCAGATCATGTTCATTTTAAAGAGGAAGTTAAAAAATTACAAGCAGCATTTATTGCAGGGTATTTAAATTGTATTTAAAAAAGTTTAAAAGATAGAGGAAAGACACTATTAAAACACTTCTGCTAACAAAATGTCCAAGTCTGCTTTGGCAGAAATGGTGTCAAGTATTCGAAGAGCTAAAGCACATGGCTCAACTAACCGAATTAATAGCTTGTCCTCTGAAAATAAGATAGATTTAAGTCAGGAAGAAATATTTAAACTACTGGGAATGATTTCAAGAGAGATAAAAATTATGAAATTAATCTTGATTCAATAATTGAAAATGCATTTAGAGAATTTGGAATATATAATTTTTCAAATTTAGATGCCGCAAAATCTAAACTTAGAATAACTATATCTGATTATAAATAGAATTTAAGACTTTCCCTTTATACTATATGCAATAAATAAAAGATATAGTGTTTGACAAAGCCTGATAGTCCATGCTGAATGGACATGTCCCGGAGGAGGGTTAGAATACAAAGTGATACTTAATTCTTAAATAATAAGGAGGATTGTTATGATGCAAAATATGGGAGGTTTTATAGGTGGGTTTGGTTATTTAAGTATTATTCTAGGTTTTATTAAATCGATATTGGAAATTTTACTTTATACATCACTAATCTTTGTATCATTCAAAGCGCTACAAGCATTGAATATATATATTAATAAAAATCTAAAATAATATATTAAACCATCTATCTATAATTGTGAAGAATCAAAAGCTAACAATTGTCTTGCATTATTTACATTACTGTAAAAGATAGGAGGATGAAAAAATGCAATTTTTAGTGGGGGTTGGATTTTACACAATTTGGTTCACTCCAATCATATTTGTTACTAATCTGATTGGGGCGATAAAAGCTATTAAAGAAGGACGACAGACCGAAAAATATACAGCAGCATGTTGTATTAGTTTAATGCTAATAGTTATTCCAATATATATGATGTTAATGTATGTCTAATATATGATTATCTAGATGAAATATATAAAAATAATTTCATAGATAAATTTATGGATAAGAGTTATCAATTTATGATTGAGAATGAAGAAGAAATAAGAAGTCAAATGCTATAAAATTAATTAGTGTACATTTTTTATCTTTTGATAAAGATGTTTTATTAAGTGATTGAGACACTAAGGAAATGATTGAGAGATTAAGACTAGTGATAAATAAGTTTGAGGTAAGTAGCTCAGTCTAACAACGCATTTATACAAGGGTCTAGGGTCCGGTTCAGGGACATCGAAAATACTCAGACGTTATAAAAAATGAAGATATCGATGTTGCTTGTTGGGATATGGATTGATAAAATTGAGATGTTACATAATTGTAGGAAAATATGAAGCAATAAGGAGGGCTATTATGGATTTTTCCGTTCGTTTCTCAAGTATTAAAAATATGCTTGAACTATGTAAAAAACTGACTACAGGAAACGTTGAAAAAAAGGATATAGAGAACATATTAAAACATGAAGATTATAAGTTTGAATTCGGGCGTTATAAGGGCAGGGTATCTGAAGATGAGTACACTGACTATTTACTAGATTTAAGTAATTTAAATGAAAATGATATTACAAATATAGATTTAAAAACTCATCATAGTTACTATAAAGACTTATTAACTAATTTGGATTTTTATAGAGAAAAATTAATCGAGTTAAAGAGTTTACTAACAACGAGTTTGTTTAACGAACAGATTTCAATTGCTTTAAAGGGATTGCCAGAGGATATAAAACTTCCAGATTCAAACTTTATTTTTACAATTGGTATAGGGCAGAGCTTTGGATACGTTCATCAGAATGGTATGCATTTCGATTTCTTGCAATTAGCCAAAGATAAAACAATTAGTGAATTTTGTTCTACTATTGCTCACGAAGTACATCATGTTGGAATAAATGCAATATATGAACAAATGGATTTAAATAATATATCTCTTGAGTCATTATTTTATCTATATTTTTCAGGAGAAGGATTGGCGGTAAAATATTGTAACAATGCTGAAGGGATATTGTCAAAAAGTATTTACAGTGGAGTTAAAAACAAAGGATTGGATACTTTTACTTGGAAATACTTAAATGATGATTTCTATAATACAATGACTCATTTCAGAAAAGACATAAGTGATATAAGAAATAATAATATTAAATCGGTAGATGAATTGGAAAAACTCATATCAGAATATTGGATGAACACTTATACTGAAGAACAAAGTAAAGAAGAAATTCCTAAATTGAAACATTTTAGATTATACAGTTTTGGAAATGATATTTGGGGAATAATACATGATTGCTTTGGCAAAAGTGCAGTTTTTGAAACACTTAAAAATCCAGAAGAATTTCCTATGATGTTCAATAAAGCATTAGATAAAATGGGGTACAGACAATTCAAAATTTAATTCTTAACATTCTTATTATGTGAAGTATTATAGGTGGAAAGGTGTGGCTACTTCTTATAAGAGAGGCTTATCCACATCGGGAATTAGATAGTATATGGAAAGTTCGACGTCAATAAGCCCTAGAACGTTATAGGAACTGTATTAGGAGTACTTGCAATAGCAATAGGTGGCTTTCTAGGATTAATTCTTTTGCCAGGATTCAATGCGTTTAAAATAGCAATATTTGCATTGTTATGTATAGTGCTAGGATATTTATTTAGTTTTATATCTGAGAAAATTTCTCAAATGTAATAAAATTTAATGTTACAAGTAAAGAAGTTGACATTATCTTAGTAAAAATTATAAAGTTAAAACACATCCTTTATATGCTAATAAAGAGAAATATGAGGCTGCAGTATCCTTATTGTCCTTAGCTTTGCACGGGGGCTCGGTCCATTATACAATAATGTTTCTGCACAAGGGTGCGGGATGGAGGGGATAGAATGAAAAAAAATATTAACTATAAGTTGATTTTGTTATTAATAGTGCCTTATTTAGCTAGTGAAATAATTAATCGCTTAATGGGTTATGGAATTAGCTTGAATTCCTCATTATTATTAACTATTTCAAGTGTACTTTTATCTTTATGGACATTTAGTTCTGTGGTTTTATGGTTTTGGGTAGGAAGACAGTTTGGAAGTTTAACAATAGAAAAAATAAAGAGTTTTATTTTAGGCAATGTTATATGGGCGATTTCATTAGCTTTATATATCTGGCAGTTTATTTTCGTAGATGATATAAATAGGAATTTTTTTGTTGCCGGAATATCACAACATTATGTGCTTGGTTTCGTAAGTTGGGGAAGTAAGGTTGTAAATTTATTTACAAATACAATAGATGGAACCGTAGTAGTAATAGTGGCATATTTGATGATGTTTATTGTTTTTACAGTAGGATTTATTACTTCACCCACATTTAAAATAGAAAGAAAATTTTATTAAATAAATTATAAAATTGTATAGCGACTTTAAAGATTTATAGTAAATACAACGTCTAACAAGATATTCACGTAAAGATGCACGAGGTGTAATCTTAGGGAGTTGTGCACCACATTCCTTCACCGGGAGCAAAGCTTCACTAAGGCGTAAGATTTCGGGTCTGGTTCATGGAGGGTGCAAATACTGGTATGTTACAGGCCATTCCAAAGTGAATTTTTGGTTGCCTTGGAATATTGTTATTTATTTTATATTTTTACTAAGGAGAGATATTTATGGAGAATTATATTCTCATGGAGTTATCAGAAGAATATGCTAAAGAGATTTGTAGCTGGAGATATGAAGGAGAATATTCGATATATAATTTTTCGAACTGGGATGCTGTAGTGGAGAACGGATGGGGTTTATCAATCGAAAAGAAAAGGAAATTGGAATTTATTTCAATACATTTAAATAATGAATTGATTTCTTATGGCAGGATAAGTTTAAAGGCAGATAAAGTATATATAGGAATTGGACTAAAGCCATCTTTTTGTGGAAAAGGCTACGGAAAAAATATTATGAAATTATTAATTAAAGAATGCAAAAGGAGATTTCCTAATAATACGATAGCACTTGAAGTAAGAAGTTTTAATAAAAGAGCTATTAATTGCTATAACAACGTTGGCTTTGAAATTAAAGATAAATATATGAAGAGGACCTTTAATAATTCAGAAGATGAATTTTATTATATGGAATATATAGGGTAAGAAATATTATATTATTTATAAAAAGCAATTGAGTTATACAAAGATACTAATTTAGTTAGAGTATTAAAATTGGCTAAATATAGAATTTGTGGTTGCGAAACAGTGTATAAGGATTTTTTGGGGAAAGTCCGACGCAACTAAGCTTTGGGGCGTTATACGACAGACTATGCCATGATGGTTTAATACGTAAGATATAATCAAGAGATGAATAGTTATGGATAAAAAGATTGAATCTTCCAATGCTGGAAAAGTGTGTAGAAGAGTAAATAATTTATTAAAAGAATAGGATTTTTCAACAAAATCCTCAGTCGAGATTATACGGATACAAGATGAATAAGTATACAAATACTAATTCAATTTTAAAAGATATTATTATGTCAAAATTAGAAAAAAGAAAACAAAATGGATGCAGATATCCAGATAATATTTTGGTAAGAATTAAGTTGCTTAAGCTAAACTGGATAAGTTATGAAGATGTTCTAGAAAGAGAATTCAACCTTTCAGACTTAGATGTGACAAAAGATAAGTGGGAAGAAAATGAAGGAATTGTTAGTACGCTAAATGAAATTATTAAAAATATGTTTGCATAAGGATGCACTAAGAATCAGAATAAATTGTATAGGAGTGAAAATTATGAAGGATAGACTTTATTTAAACACTCACAATCCAAATGCGGCGGCAGTTGCAAAAAAATTTGGGTTCGGCATTGAGTTAGATGACTATGCGTACTTTAATGCTAACATAGATTTAGATGAAGGTAAAACGTTATTTGACCGATGCGTTGGATTGATTCAGGGATGTAACAAGCTTATTTTTCATGGAGCTATTCTTGGAACGGATTTAAAGATGCTTGCAGAGGCATCTACATCAGATATTATAGCATTATACAACCAATCTTTTGCCACTGCAGAGACTCTGGGTATCAATCATATTGTATTTCATTCGGATTATATCCCCGGGCATAGTAATATGCGAGAATGGCTTCATAGATCTATTGCTTTATGGCAAGAATATATGTCGGACAAGCCAGAAAATTTACATATTTACATAGAAAATTTTGTGGACAATGATCCTTATATAATGGCAGAGCTTTGTGAGAAAATCAACGATAAACGGGTAATGCTCTGTTTGGATACAGGTCATGCTTGTTCTAATTCAAATGTGGATGTTGCCGATTGGATAAGCATCCTTGGTAGCTTTATCGGACATACACACATACATAACAATGATGGAAATTGGGATTATCACTGGCCCCTTGGCGAGGGTATTATTGATATGGAGCAAATTCTCCATCTTCTTGAGGCAAAAACACTGAATACAACTTATACTATTGAAGCTGATTATTCCCTATCGTTGGAATGGCTTTTAGCACATGGATTCCTTGGAGGCTGTGATTATCAAATAGATTTCCAATAGATGTTAAAATTTAACTGTTAATTAGCACCAAAAAAATTATAGATTCGGATTTTAAGCATAATCATTAGTTTCACCTAATTCGCATTCTTTAGGACCTTTTGAGGGATTATTGGAATGAAAGATGTCACTACTTCCTATAACACGAATATTTCTGTAGGGGTGGGGATGGAAAGTCTTCGAGGTAAAGTGTATCCCACCTGTGATCATAAGAGACGTCGCAGATGCAATATGGATAACGCACATTCCACCATATGGAGAGAAGTTAGATATAATCAGGGGTATTTCTTAGGGATTATTTTAGAAGATAAAATCATATATAGTAATAGTATTATGAGTACTAAAGAAAACTTATTCTATATTTGTGAAGAAGGTGATATTTTGAATATACTGATTTATGGTGCTGGTGTAATTGGAAGTATTTTTGCAAACAAACTGTCTTTGTCAGGGGAAAACGTCACTATACTTGCCAGAGGAGACCGGTATAGTGAAATAAAAAGTAATGGCGTTGTTCTTATAAATCCTAAAACTGGGAAAAGAGAAGTTGCCAAAGTGAGTGTGACTGAAACACTTGAGCCTAATAACGTTTACGACTATATATTTGTAGTTATGCAGAGAACACAAGTTGAAGATGTTTTGCCGATTTTATCGCAAAACAAATCATCCAATATTGTCTTTATGGTTAATACAGCTTTAGGCTATGCTGACTATGCAGATAAGATTGATGAAAAGCGAATTATAATAGGATTTCCTTCTGCAGGAGGGGAACGAAAAAACGGAGAAGTTCACTATTTTATTGGCAGAGGTTTGATGCGTGCTTTTCAAACAACTAAATTTGGAGAGTATCATTGTCATAAAACAGAGCGTGTAAACCAAATCATTAAAATGTTCAATCAAGCAGGGATTCCATCTGTGTATTGTAATAACATGGATGCTTGGCAGAAGACACATGTGGCAATAGTAACAAGCATAGGAAACTCATTATATGGTTATAATTGCAGCAATTATGAATTGTCAAGAGCATACTTTGATGTTGCCATAATGGTAAAAGGCATCAAAGAGGGTTTTTCGGTACTGAAGGCATTAAAAATTAAGATTACTCCGTCAAAGTTAAACTATTTTACACTTCCCACTTTCTTGCTTGCTAGGATTTTTAAAATTGTTATGGGAACACAGCTTGCAGAAGTTACTATGGCAAAGCATACATCAGTTGCACAGGAAGAAATGATATACCTCCAAAATGAGTTTGATGAGCTGATTAAGAAGAGTATGATAAGTACTCCGAATATCGATAAATTGCGAATTAATTTATACAAACAAAATGAACATAATATGTGTAACTTATGATAAACGCTTATATCTTGTAAGAGATTATAGTTATCAAAAGGTATTTAATAAGTTAAAGTGTATCCTATAGAAGAGACTTTTTTAATATCTACTCTATAGGATACATTTTGCTTTTATATAAGCCTTTTTTCTTTTGTCGAAATTTGTATTATGACAATTTTTAAAAAAATAGAGGAATATGTAGAGGGGTGGCGAATAAGTAATATAGTATGAAAGTAAGGAGAGAAAAATAGATAAACTGTGGGGTGATAATATGGCATCAAGTAAGCCAGCTGTTTTTTTGGGAAATTTGTATTTGCAGATAATATTGCCATTTGAGTTAATATATAAAATCTTTATTCGAAGATGTGATACCATAAATGAATATGTTTTATTAGCAATATATGTACTCGTGATATTCTTTTTTCTTTTTTCTTTTTGCTATTGGGAATATACGAATTTTTATCTTAGATATATATATTACTTCTTAATAATAATTGGCATTCTTTTGATTATTTATAGAATCATGTTTACTCCAAACCTTGCGTTTGGTGAATTAAGCAACCTAACTAATCGATCTGAAACATTTATTTGGATTATAGTTTTTATTATAATTGATACTAGTATTATCTTAAGTAAAATCAAAAAAAAGAACTGCTTTAGCTTAGCCTTTCCCTTTAAAAATGGTCAATTTTTAGTTATTGATGGTGGAGATGGCAAAAAGTCTTATTTTAGCAATTATCATTACTATGGATGGAAAAGAGAAAATATAAAAAATTACTATTCTATGCGCTTTGCTACAGATATAATAAAATTGAATAAATATGGTTTTGCAAAAAGTAAAATACTATCATCCTCTAATGAGGACTACAATATTTATGGAGAAAGAGTATATAGTCCTGTAGAAGGTGAGGTAGTAGAAGTAATCTTAAATGAAGATGATAATATTCCATATGGGAAATTACCCAATAAAAGTGGCAATCAAATTACTATCAAGAATGGTAATTATTATATATCTTTATATCATTTTAAAAAGGACACTATTGTAGTGAACCTTGGAGAAAAGCTGAAGGTAGGAGATTACCTTGGGCAAGTTGGCAATTCAGGGTATTCGTCAAGACCTCACTTTCATATTCAGGTTGTATATTCTGAAGATAATAATTATTGGTTAGGAAAAGGTATTCCAATAATATTTAATAATAGGTACCCTGTGAAGAATTGTTTAATTAATGCTTAGAATCTTATTAAAGGAGTTCTTGTCCTCGTCCATGGATCTAAGGCAGGAGTTATCTAATGACAGTAAATGTTGCAGATACAGGAGCATTAAACAACAGAATTAGAAATTTAAGTACTGACCTAAATTAATATATCTTAATAACTGGGCGAAAAATAGTGGTTTACTAAATTTAAAGGATTATAAGCCAAAGAGAATAGGATGAGACTTTATAGTTCAATAAAATGCAGGTATGATATTTTATGAAAACATAGGAAAGGAGAAAAAGAATGAAATTAGGAGAGGTTTGTTTAGAAACGAATGATGTAATTAAAATGGCTGACTTTTATAGAAAGATATTAAATATTTCTTCAGACTGTAAAGATGAAGAGCATCAGTTCATTATAACTGAAGGCACAACACTAACTGTTTATAACAATGGAGAAGTAAAGAGTAACCAAAATCATAATATAAGCTTAGCTTTTACTGTTGATGATGTAGAAGAAGAATATAAAAGATTATTACATTTAGGGATAGATATAATTGATGCTCCTAAAATACAGCCATGGGGAGCAAAGAATATGCATTTTTGTGATCCAGATGGTAATCATGTATATTTTAGAAGTATACCAAAATAATTGTATTGTGAAGAAATATTAAATCTACAGTAAACAAAGACTTAAAACAAAATCCATTAGGTGTGAATTTTTAAATGCATTATCAAGTAATGGGGGAACACTAGAGTTATATAAAAGCATAGGATTTAAAATTGTACAAGCACAAGATTCTAGAAAACTAATATTTTACTAAATTAAAACAAATAGGAGGAGTTAATAACATGATTCAAACAATAGTACATATAGCTTTAGTAGTTAGAGATTATGATGAGGCAATAGAGTTTTATACTGAGAAGCTAAACTTTACATTAGTTGAAGATACTTATCAGCCAGAACAAGACAAGAGATGGGTAGTTGTATCTCCCCCAGGTTCCATTGGAACCACAATATTACTTGCGAAAGCATCAAATACTGAGCAGGAACCATTTATTGGAAATCAAACGGGAGGAAGAGTATTTTTATTTTTAAATACTGATGATTTTTGGAGAGATTATAATGAAATGATCGCAAGAGGAATTGAATTTGTAAGAGAACCTAAAGAAGCTCCATATGGAACTGTTGCTGTTTTTAAAGACTTATACGGTAACTTATGGGATTTATTAGAGTTAAACGAAGATCATCCAATTGCTAAACGAATGAAGTAAAAATTAAAACTTTAAATATCTTTAAGGTTTATTGGATTTTAGAATTATATCACAACTAAATCTAAGACAAAATAAATACTTAGATATTGGTAGGAAGGATTGTCAGTAAAAGATAATAGCTTGTTGAGTAATGTCTTAGTATTATTTGGGGATTCTGTAATTATGATAGGTTATGATTTAATTTTGCATTAGATAAAAATATGATTTGAGGTGATTATTTTAAATACTATAAAAAATGACTGGAATAGTCAAAGACTTATTATAGAAAATGTAGATGGAGAATACCAAATTTCTTTATCTGATATAATTAAAAACTCTATAAATATATTTAATGATAAGAACTATAAGAAAATACTTGATTTGGGTTGTGGAACTGGAAGAAACTCTTTGTTTTTTGCTCAGCATGGATTTGAAGTCTTTGCTTCAGACATTTCTGAGAAACCAATAGGTATATTGAGAGATAAAGTAAATAGAAAAAATATATCCAATATAGACATATATAATTTTAGTTTTCAAGATATTTTATTTGAAAATAATTTCTTAGATGCTGTTGTTTGCACATCAGTATTACATCATGCAAAGCTTAAGGATATTGAAAGGGGAATAAGAGAAATATATAGAGTATTAAAACCAAAAGGATGTCTAATTTGTGATATGTTATCAAAAGATGATTTGTCATATGGTTTAGGGAAAGCTATTGAAGAAAATACTTTTATTGGATCTAGAGAAGGAGAAGAAGGAATTCTTCATCATTATACTGATATAAAAGAATTAAAAAAATTATTGGAAAAATTTTATGAAGTTAATATTTATACAAATGAGTATATTATTAGTGGCTTAAATGGTAAGACATATTGTTCAAAAGTATTTGACGTTATTGCATTTAAATAGAGAATATGAATTTTCCCTGGAAATGTAAGTATATTCTTAGGGGTTATATGTCCAGTTACTTTATTACTAGGAGCAAAGCTGGATTTTGAAAGATGGAAATTTATTATATAATGCTATTAAGATTATGAAAGATTAAGGAGTGAAAAAAATGCCTTTTGCAATGACTCACTTACACATTGCATATAACATATTAAATAACATACCACAAATTAAGAAACCTTGTGACTTTATGCTGGGTGCCATTGCCCCCGATTCTGTTCACTTACGTGAGAATTATATAAGTGATATGAAAAAGATAAGTCATTTGTGCGTTGGAAGCCAGAAATGGGGAAGAGTTACAAATAATCAAGAATGGTTAGAAAATGTACTTTCTTTTCTGGAAGAAAATAAGGATACAGAGAAAGCTGATTTTATATATGGATACTGCTCTCATATACTTGCTGATATACAAAATAATATAAAAATCTGGATACCATTTCGATTAGAAAATAAAGAAGATTTAGAAAAAGGTATGGGAAGTATCTATCATCAAGAATCAAATGACGTGGATTATGCACTATATTTATTACAGCCGCAGCAAAAAATAATATGGGAGATGCTTGAAGGAGCCATTGGATATGATATACCAAATGTTGTAGGACTCAATGAAATTAATGAAATGAAACACTCTATTTTGCACAGGCAATTTAGAAATAGAGAATATGTGGGCATGTCTTCAAATAAGTATGTTACGCTTTCCAATATGCAAAAGTTTATTTCTGTGGAATCTCAGTATATTAGAAAGCTTTTGTACCAAAACGATTAAGTGCAAGTGCCGAACATGTTTTGAGTTTTTGTCTATGTGAGCATTTGGTGTAAAGTAAATAGTTGAAAGGAGAAATTTATGAATAGATTAGAAGGTATTCGTAATATTGTTGATAAAATTTTAATGGAACAACCAGATTTAGAAGAAAGACGTTGTGGGTATGTTCATTTATATGGTGTATCTACTATTTGTGGTCTTCTTGCATTGAAACGTGGATTAGATGTTGAGATATGTTCAGTTGCAGGGATGCTCCATGATATTTGGAGCTATAAGGCAGGTTATAGTGTAGACCACGGAAAATTAGGATCTATTGAAGCGAGAAAAATCCTAAATGAGATTAATTGTTTTAGTGAAGAAGATATTGATATTATTTGTAGTTCAATATTTAGCCATAGTAACAAACAAAATATAGATAATGCTTATTGCGAAATACTTAAAGATGCTGATGTACTTCAGCACTATTTATATAATACCAATCTTCCTATTAATGAAAATGAGAAGGATAGATTGAATATGTTATTTAAAGAATTAGGACTTAATTTATAGTTTTTATTATTAGTATCTTGAGATATTAAAGTAGGTAAATTGAATAAATATGAGCTGTATATTTTACACAAGTTAATATGTTATCAATTTATGAAGGGAGATGAAAAATTGACGGAATCTTTTAATGAAATATCTGGATTTGATAGTTGGGATATAATAAGACCAGTTGATAAAGGATGGTCAAATGATAAAAAATATTATATAAAAACAGTAGATGGAAAAGAGCTATTACTTAGAATATCGGACATAGCTCAATATGAAAATAAGAAGAAAGAATTTGAAATCCTAAAGTTACTTATTAGTAGAAATATCTTAATGTCTCATCCTATTGATTTTGGTGTTTGCAATGGAAGCAAATCGGTTTATTCTTTACTTACTTGGATTAATGGAGAAGATGCTGAAATCATGCTTCCTCAACTTGATGATAAGGAACAGTATTATCTAGGAATTAAGGCCGGAATGTTTCTTAAACAAATACATACAATTCTTGCTCCTGAAAAATTACCTAGCTGGGCAGAAAGATTTAATCGTAAAATAGATATAAAGATATCTAATTATAAAGCTTGTGATATTCAGTTTTATGGTGCTGAAGAAATGATTGAATATATTGAACAGAATCGTTTTCTCTTAGTAAATCGGCCACAGTCTTTTCAACATGGAGATTATCATGTTGGAAATATGATTATTACACCAAAAGGAGAATTAGGTATAATTGATTTTAATAGAATGGATTATGGAGATCCATGGGAAGAATTTAACCGAATTACATTTAGTGTGAGTATAAGCCCTGCGTTTGCCACAGGATATATTAACGGATATTTTGATAATAACGTACCTGATTTATTTTTTAAATTAATGGCATTATATATTGCAACTAATCAGCTTTCATCCATACCTTGGGCTATTCCTTTTGGAGAAGAAGAGGTAAATACAATGCTCAAACAGGCAGAGAATATTATGAAATGGTATGATGGCTTTAAAACATATATACCAAACTGGTATATTCTAAGTTATGTATAATAGACAGAAGATCGTATTATTTTGAAGGTTAGAAATAAGGATGTGGTTTAATGGATGTTGGCAAATTAAAACGTAAGCTAAGGCAATTAAAGAAAGCCGAAGATAAAATTCGTTTTGAGTACGCTGGTGATGGGGTTTCTAAAAAATATGTATGGGATGAATATTTTTCTACAAAATTAATTGATGATATGACAGTTAAGTATTCTATTTCTAAACTACTTAATTTACATAAGCAGGAATTGAAGGAGGTTTTTGAAGAGTACTTTTATAATGTATATTTTCAAAAGTACAGAGATATTGGACTAGACTTTGATGAAATTCAAGATACTAGTGTTTTGGATTATTTTGGACTAACTCCAGGGGCTTCTATTGATGATATAAAGAAGAAGTTTAGAGAGTTAGCCAAAAAATATCATCCAGACCATGGGGGAAATAGTGAGAAAATGATTGAGGTATTAGATGCTTATAATAGATTAATGAATAAGGATTATTGAACTAAATGAGACTAGCTATGTATATTATTATGTAATTATTTATATAGGGAAAAGGAGATTGAATATGACAGAATATTTTATAGGAATGCATTGTAGATTTGATGATATAAAGTATAAGAGAGATTACACATCGAGAATTTCAGGGATAGAGTTTTGTAATTTTAATGAGCAAAAAGAAATCCAAAGGATGTTGGAGATAGCAAAAAAAGATAATTTCAAAATAGGAGTACATTTTCCTCTAAAGAAAGCAAGCTATAAATACAGGGATCCATTATTATTATCTCTTGATAAAGATGAGATTTTGGAAGCATTTGAAGCAGTTGAAAATGAGATTAAATATGCATCAGAGATAGGAGCGGAATATTTATTATTACATTTTCCAAAACCTATGGTAATAGATGAAAGACTCAACTGGGAGAAATGCAAATTTTCTCATAAAGATGAGACTATTGGAGAAGAAGAATATGAATTTGAAGAGTTTAAAAATCAATGCCAATATACATTTGAAAAATTATCTGAGTTGTCTAAAAAGTATAAAATTCAAATAGTATTGGAAATAGAAATGCTCAATAAGTATTTGTATCGAGGAAAGTTATTAAAAGATTTATTAGAAGAGTATTCAGACTTAAAACTATGTTTAGATAGTGCGAGGATTCATGTTCTAAGTAACATAGATTATAACTTTGATTATAAAACTTTTATAAAAGAAATGGCTAAGTATACATATTTACTTCATATATCTAATATAAACGTTACAGATGTAATAGATAATGGGCATCATCCTGCATTAATAAAATTAAATGAACAAGATGGATGGAGTAATATAGGAGAATTTTTAAACATTATATCCTCTGAAAATAAGGATGTAAAAGTATTATTTGAACATCGCTCAGATATTTTAACAGAGGATGAGCTAAAAGAATGTTATGATTGGGTTATGAGTTATTTTTAGTCAGATAGAATAAGTATAGGGATGTTTATAGATATCTTCTAATAAAAGATTGGCAGGTATCTCTTTACTAGGTACGAGATACCCCTAGGAATAAATATTTCAATAGTTCCTTGGGGTTTATTTGATAGAAAGCAGGAAGTTACTAAATTGTAGATTATTTTAATTGGAGAGGTGAGAAGATGGATGATGTAAAATTGGTATCTCCTTCAAAGGAATATGAAAAAGAAGCATTTGAATATATACAAGAATTTTTAAAGTATAATTCAGAAATTAACGGAACAGGTGGACTTGATAGGTACGACGATTATTGTGAATGGTTACTAAAGATTGAAAAAGATTTGGATTTACCAAATATCCCAGAAGGAAGAGTACCTGCAAACACCTACTTTCTTGTTAGACAATCAGATAATAGGGTTGTTGGAATGATTAACATACGACATAAATTAAATGAGTTTCTTTTAAATGAAGGAGGTCATATAGGCTATTCTATCAGACCTACTGAAAGAAAAAAGGGATATGGAACTATAATGTTAAAATTAGCTTTGCAAAAATGTAGAGAGTTAAGTCTAGATAAAGTGCTGCTTACATGCGATAAAATTAATCTTGCATCGGCTAAAGTTATTCAAAATAACAATGGAATATTGGAAAATGAAATCTTTAGTGAAACTTTTTCTGAAATTATTCAGAGATATTGGATTGAATTATAAGCTAAGTAAAACTTAATTAGAAGATATTAAGACAACAGATATTAATAAAATTATAAAAAGAAAGGTAGGTGAAAATCCTGATTTAATATAAAACCCTTTATAAATCAGGATGACTATGAGAAATAAAATAATCGGTATGGTATTAGCTATTGTATTGATTAGTACGGCAGTTACAGGATGCAAACAAGACAATGATACACTATCAAAAGCAGAAAACAATTTTGAACAGAAAATTCAAGTATATCCGGAACCCCTGAACTATAACAGAGGAAAAATAACAGATATAAGTGAAATTTTCGATGAACAGAGAAATAGATATGATTTAAGGAGTTATGATGCATTTGATATGGATTTTACACAAATAGAATTAAGGAATTTTATATTCGATAGTCAAACCATATGGCCTGAAAAACTTCCTGTAAATTTTGATGTAGAAACTATTATAAAATATGGAAAGCAACCAGGTCTAGGTATTGATTATCTGCATAAAGAAAATATTACTGGAAAAGGTGTAAATGTAGGTATAATAGATGGACGTCTACTAGTAGATCATGAAGAATTCAAAGATAATATAGCAGTATATGAAGAAATATTTGATATGGATAGTCCTGCTCATTATCATGGAACACCTATAACATCAATATTATGCGGAAAAAATGTAGGGGTAGCACCAGATGCCAATATATATTATATTGCATATTTGGAAGAAGATACAGATTATGAAGAGGGATATGTACATTTAGCCAATGCTATAGAAAGAATACTCGAAATAAATAAAGATTTACCAGAAGATGATAAAATTAAAGTATTGTCAATATCATCTGGTTGGAATCCAGAGAGTAAAAATGCAGAAGCAATTTATAATGCTATCGAAAAAGCTGAGGCAGAAAATATATTTGTTATAACTGCACGACTTTTTGAAACTCACAAACTTTTTTTTAATGGTGTTAATAGAGATCCAATGTATGATCCAGAAAAAATAGAATCATATTATTTAAAATACTATGTAGAAGGAGACGGTACAGCAGAGGATATACTGTTGACTCCTATGGATGCAAGATGGTTAGCTAGTCCAACTGGAAAAGATGAGTATGTAATGTACAGTAATGGTGCATGGAGTATGGTTATACCATATATCAGTGGATTATATACATTGGCATGTGAAGTAGATCCGGATATGACTCCAGAAAAATTTTGGGATATGGCTATATCCACTGGAGATAGTCTTGATGAAGATAAAAGAGATGATGCCAGTAAGGAAAAAAACATGAAAATAGTTAATCCAGTAAAATTAATTTCAGAGGTTAAATCAAAGAAATAGTGAAGTTTTTTAGCAGCGGATTCAAGTCTATTTTGATAACTATGGAACACTGAGAATTATGAAATGTGGGAAGGAAAGGTAATTTTAGTTAAGAAAACGAGCAACAGCAGAAGAGAACTTAATATTGGATTTATTATAGAATATATTGAAGAAGAATTGATTTTCTATAAATCAAAATAGGGATAAAATAGGATGTTCACTAAGGAGATAGTATGAAGGAAAACATTTTTAACGATAAAAGTTTTATTGCTATGATAAATAATCTTATTGATAGAGTTAAAGCGATATTAGATGATAATTTATTATCAATAATTATCGTTGGATCAGTAGCTTTAGGAGACTATATCTATGGGAAAGGAGATATAGATTTCTTAGTAGTAACTGAGCGTGATTTATTATCTAATAATTGTAAAGAAATAATAAATTTACATGATAGATTGAGGGCTGGAGAATTTGGACAATTTGGAATTCAATTAGAGGGAATGTATTGTCCTTTACCTATGCTGAAAGAACCGGAAGAATATATAGGTTTGGGTTATTATATAGGTACGGGCAGAAATGGATGGAAGAAGATATCAACATCTGTTATGTCTAAGGTAGACCATCTTACTTTAAGTAAATATGGCAAAATTGTTTATGGAAAAGATATTAATGAACAAATATTTAGACCTTCTTATGATGAATTAAAAAAAGAAATACTTAAAGAAATTGAAAGTAATATTAAGTATTCAAAAGATATTGAGGATATTTATTTCTCATTACATTTGCTATATTTAGGGACAAGAAGTCTATATACATTTATAAATAATGATATTTTATCCAAAGGGAAATCTTGTGATTGGTTTATGAAAGGGTTTCCTGATTCATCATGGATACCATTTATTAAATATACTTCTCAATATAGATATCCATTTGATGAAATAGAAAAGAAGCAGGTTAATGAAGATTATATAATCAAAAATGCACCATTGTTTTTAGAGCATATATATTCAATGATTAAAGATAAAGAATATATCTAGATAGGATAAATTACATTAACCTTAATTTACTGGAAGAATCAGAATGTGAACTTCTTATGTATTTATAAACAACCAAGGAGCTATTAACTTATATGATAGGGATGGATATAAAATTGTAAAGAGTATCTCTGATAGTAGATATATAATGAGTGGACAAGTGGAATCAAAGACTATTGAATATATAAGAGTTTGATTATTCTTCTGCATACTAGTTCAAGTATGTCATAAATACTCAGACATTATGCGCAATTAATATAAAGGAGGAACATATTTAATGAATATCGGGGTATTGTTATCAGGATGTGGAGTTGGTGATGGTAGCCAAATAGAGGAAGTAATATTAACATATCTAGCCTTAGATAAATATGGAGTCGACTATATATGCTTTGCTCAAGATAAAAGTCAGTATCATACTTTTAATCATCTCAATGAAAAAGTTGAAGAAAGTGAAAATAGAAATATTTTAAAAGAGTCAGCACGTATTGGAAGAGGAAGAATTAAAACATTAGATGATATTAGCATAGATGAATTGGATGGATTAGTATTACCAGGAGGTGTAGGAGTATTTAAAAATTTATCAAACTATATTTTGGAAAAGGAGAACTTTGTAGTAGATAAAGATGTGGATAAATTAATAAAAGATATGTATTTATCAAAAAAGCCCATTGCAGCAATGTGTGGTGCGACAGTCTTAATAGCAAAAAGTTTGGGGAATGAAACTAAACAACTAGAGCTTTGTACTAGTAATAATGCTCATAGAAAGATATTAGAAATGAATAATGTAATTGTAAAAGAAGTTAATTCTAGAGAAGCATATGTAGATATACAAAATAGAATAGTAACAACTCCTGCATTTCTAGGAACACAAAACTTATATGAAATAAAGATAGGTATAGATAGAATGGTAAGGGAGTTCATAGAATTAATAGGTTAGAATTTAGAAATAGTAGGAGAGAGACAAATGAAATATGGAAAAATAATAGGCAGAGGTAATACAGCAACCGTATATGAATTGGAAGAAGGTAAGGTACTTAAGCTTTTCAATCAAGGATATCCAAGAGAATCAGTGGAGAAAGAGTTTAATAATGCAAGAACAATAAGCAATATGGATTTTGTGAAACCAAAGGCATATGAGATTATTTTTTCTGAGGATCGAATAGGTATTGTTTATGACAAAATAGAAGGTGAGTCTCTACTGGATTGGGTTATGAGAACGGGTGATGTGCAAAGTTGTGCTGTATATATGGCAAAACTACATAAGGCAATCCTTCAAAATAGGATTAGTAATGTACCAAGTTATAAGGAGTTTTTAAAATATAATATAGTAAAAGCTTTATCAGAGAATTTTGAAAAACAAAAAAAAGCATTAGACATGCTAGATAAACTTCGGGATGGTAATATACTTTGTCATGGTGACTTCCACCCTGGTAATATATTTATATCTGATGGACAAGCAATGGTGATAGACTTCATGAATGTATGTCATGGAGACTTCTTATATGATATAGCAAGAACTGTATTTCTTGTGGAATACACACCTGTGCCAGCAGAAGTAAAAGAAAGAGAAATGCTTTTACAGCTTAAGAAAACACTGGCAGATTTATACCTTATAGAAATGAATGTTACGAGAGAAGTGGTACAAGATTATCTATTAGTAATTATTATGGCTAGAGCAGGGGAATGCCCTAATGAATAGCTAAATATAGGGTAAAAGTATAGGAGTTATTAAATGTTGTACAATTGAGATAGTAGATAATCTAATAAAATCGCATAAATAATATTAGCAGGAGGGTCTAACGATGAAATATAGAAAGATTGAGATTGATGGCAGCTATACTGATGAAAAATTAGAGTTAATTTTAATGCAAATTGCAAGATGGCATAATCTAACACCAAAGCTATGGAGACCAGATTATAAAGCTTCAACAGCAGATATAGAGGAAACGGTGCAAAGAATTTTAAACACAAAAAAAGAAGAATTATTTCTTGCAATTGCAGAAGATGATCAGGGGGATATGCAAGGATTTATATGGGCATATAAAC
This sequence comes from Tissierella carlieri, assembly GCF_018917285.1. Lineage (NCBI taxonomy): Bacteria > Bacillati > Bacillota > Tissierellia > Tissierellales > Tissierellaceae > Tissierella > Tissierella carlieri. The sequence continues at coordinate 89,390 of NZ_JAHLOH010000048.1, forward strand.
AAGAGGAACCTCAAGATACTGTTATGATTTTATCGCTGTATGTTACAGAAAATTACAGGAGTCATGGAGTAGCCACAAATCTAAAAACATTATTAGAAGAATGGTGCCAACTTGATGGAATTAAAGCAATACAAACAACGGTTCATTATAACAATACTAGTATGTTGGCACTAAATCAGAAACTTGGATACATTCCAGGAATGGTGTATATGACTAAAACCTTAGTACAAAATGACTAAGAGGAGGAAGAAAGATATAGACATTAATAGAATAGAAGAATTAGCATTTAAAACGATGGCAAGAAGAAAATCTCATTCTAAGAGAGAAAATGGATATATCTATTATCATGGTTTAAGGACAGCAAAATTAGCAATAGAAATTAGAAAGATAATAGATGAAATCGATAATTCAAAGGATAATATTATATATGTCGCATCACTTTTTCATGATATAGCTAAAGGAATAGAACCACATAATGAAAATGGCAGTATCTTAGTTCAACAAGTATTGAAAGACGAATGCTCATATGAAGAACTAATGGAGATTGCTGAAATAACTAGATGTCATAATTTAAGAAGCAGTAATGAAGGTTGGTCTAAACAGATAAGAATAGTGCAAGATGCAGATATGATAGATCATATGGGGACTATGGAAGTATGGTTGAACTTTATATATCAAGCATATGATGAAAAAAGTGTTGATGCATCAATTGAATTCTATAATGATAAAGAATTTGAATATTATCTTAAGGATTGCAGAAGAAAACTGAATTACGATATATCTAAAAAGATATTTGATGACAGATCAGAATTTATACATGAATTTATTCAAAGGCTAAGTATAGAGGGAAAAGGTGGAATTTTCAATAAGGACTTATTAAGTAGATAAATAAAAACATATATTTACTAGAAGAATCAGAATATGAACTTTTGGAAGAATTTATTTGGTCAGATTTGGTGGACAAGGATTGCGAAATAAATTCAGCACAAAAATGTAAATATTGGATAGCAAGAGTGAAAAAGTAATATATATTTATATATGGAGGTCAATGATGAACATAACATTTAAAAATGCAACAGCTATTGACATTGATAAAGTATTTGAGTTAAATAAAAATCTTATTGAAAAATATGAAACTAATTTGAATCTTGATTTTGAAAAAATTTTTATTTGGGTTAAGAAAAAGATAGAGTATAATATAGAAAACTATCAATGTATTCACTTTGAAGGCATTAATGTAGGTTATTATTATTTGCATGATGAAGATGGAAATCTTGAACTTGATGATTTCTTTATTTTTGATGAATTTCAAGGAAGAGGCATTGGGACAGAAGTTTTAAAACATATTAGCCTAATTGCAAAAGAAAAGAATAAAGATGTATTTTTATATGTATTTGTAAATAACCAAGGAGCTATTAATTTATATCATAGAAATGGATATAAAATTGTAAAGAACATCGCTGATAGCAGATATATAATGAGTACGCAAGTGGAATCATAGCAAGCTTTACATAAAACAGGATATTATGTACTACATGATAAATTAAAACAGATTATTCATGGAGGTTTATGTAATGATTAATAATTTATTTCAGATAAGAGTTACAGGAGTGCTAATAGAAGATGGAAAGATACTATTGGTCAATCAAAGAGTATCATCCAATAGATCATGGTCCTTGCCAGGAGGAAGACTTGAGCAAGGAGAAACAATTGAGGAAGGTATAGTTAGAGAATTATATGAAGAAACAGGATTAAATGTAAGAATAATTAAATTGTTATATATTTGTGAAAAAACTGATGCAACACCTCCGTTACTACATATCACTTTTATGCTTGAAAGAGATTGGGGAGAAATCAAACTTCCTACAAATGAGCATGATAAAAATCCTATTCACGATGTGAAGTTTATTGATATAGATGATTTGACTAATTATGGCTTTTCTGAATTGTTTCAAGATATTATCAAAAAAGGATTTCCTAATGCAGGTAATTATATGGGAGAAAAATCTGCAATTGGATTATAGACTGGATTCTAAATTGAGATATGTAGATGTGTAGTGTTTGGAGTAATGGAAGAATTAAGAGATTTCAAAGAATGGAGGTTAATATGAAAATTAATAAAGTAGGGAATAGAGGAATTTTATTTACTTTTACGGAGCTTAAAGAATCTTCTTATGATTGTGTAACTAATGTATATGTAATTAATGGTAGAAAGAACTTTATCATTTGTGATACATACTTAGGATCTTACTATATAAGGGAGGTAAAAGAATATCTTGAGGTTAATTATGGAAAGAAGGATTATATAATATTTAATTCACATAGTCATTGGGATCATATTTGGGGTAATAGTGAATTTAGAGACTCTATAATAGTATCCCATAAAATATGTAGAGATTTTATTGCCGAACATGGGAGAGAAGAATTAGTATCGCATGCTATTGAATTCGCAAAAGAAGATATAGATATAGTTTTACCTAATATTACATTTGAGAGTAAGATTACATTCAATGATGAAGGAATTGAATTTTTCTATAGTCCTGGTCATTCACAGGATTCAGCTTCTTGTTATGATTTAATTGACAATGTACTCTTTGTTGGGGACAATGTAGATGATCCTATTCCTTCGTATATGTGTTGGAATAACTTAGATAAATATAAAGATACATTGGAAAAATATTTTTCTATAGGGGCTGATATAATTGTGCAAAGCCATGGAGATATCATGGACAATGAAATAATAAGAAGCAATATAGGTTATATTGTAAAATTAAAGGCAAATGAAAACATGGATTTCAAAAAAGAAGATGTGTTAAAGAAACATATATATAATCTTGAATATCTAAATGGTTATGATAGTAAATAATGAGGTGCTGAGTTTAGTAAAAAGAACTTTTCGATATCTTAAGAGATAATTAAATTAAGATATATTTTATAGTAAGACACTTTGTAGATTTAGGGATAACGATTTATTAAAGAATACCTACGGAGGTATGATGATGGCGGATCATAGCAAGCTTATTGATATACCTACTTATAATACATGGAAATATATTAAACAAATAAATCAAGGATTTTCAGATGACTTGAAATATTATATTAGGGACGAATATAATAGAGAGTTTTTTCTTAGATTATCAAATTCTTCACTATATGACAGGAAAAAGCAAGAGCATGAAATAATTAATACTATGACAAAACTTGGAGTACCTTCATTACAAGAAATAGATTTTGGTAATTGTGATAGGGGTAAAAGTGTTTATATGCTTCAGACATGGATAAAGGGTGAAATCCTTGAAACTGCTTTACCAACATTATCAGAAGATGAGCAATACAAACTTGGTGTAGGAGCAGGTAAGATACTTAAAAAAATTCATTCTATCAAATCAGCAGATAGAAGTGACTGGTATTCTATAAGGATGAAACAATATCTATCAAGCTATAAACAATACAAAGAGTATGGTATTAATTATAAATATGAGAAAGAGATAAGCGAATACATAAATAGAAATGTTTCTTTACTAAAAGAAGAACAAGTATGCCTTGTACATGGAGATTACCATGTAGGAAATATGATTCTATCACCAGGACAAAAAATAATAATAATTGATTTTGATAGATTTGATTGGAAAGCACCTATAGAAGATTTTTATAAGCTTGCAGTTTTTAGTCGGAACATAAGTATACCTTTTTGCAACGGGCAAATAGATGGATATACAGATAATAATCCTTCATCAGAATTTTGGCAAAAGTATTGTCTATACATAGCTATGACTTCTTTTTTATCTTTATTATGGGGAAAAATGAGGTCAGAAGAAATGTATATGCATAGAAAAAGACTTTGTGATATTTTAATTCAAGATCATAATTGTTTTCAAGACATGATTCCAAAGTGGTACAGTAATATTAATTATTAAAAAACATCTATAAAGAGGTGATAATCATTTTTTACTATATAACCGGAATTATCGTTATAGCTACAATATTTATAATTATTTCAAGTACTCATCTAGTTAAAATAGAGCATATAGAAATACAGAAAAAGGTACCTTCTAATTTTAGATTCATTCATATATCTGATATTCATAATAAAGTAAAATTTATTAATGGCAGGATTAGTAGCATTATAAATTCTACAAATCCTGATTTTATAGTAGTTACAGGAGATTATTCAAATACTCGAAAAAAGTTGCCTAAAGTAATAAAAGAATTAGGAGCTATAAAGCATCCTGTATTTATGATACTGGGAAATTATGAAAGAGAAGAGCAAAAGAGTTTTCTTAGAAAAAGAAAGATATCCCTAGACAAATTGATTAATGAAATTAACAAGTACAATAATCTAAAGTTATTGATTAATGAGAACTCAACTTTAGCAATAGGAGAAACAGAAATCTTAATATATGGCTTTGATAATTCTATATATGGAAACGAAGACTATGATATTGAGATTGAGAAAATAGATAACGATTATAAAATAATACTAGCTCACTCACCAAATATAATTAATACATTAGAGTCTAAAGAAGTAAGCTATGATCATATTCTTGTAGGACATACACATGGAAGACAAATAAATATACCAATTTTATACAAAACTCTATATGATGGATTTCATATTGGATGCAAGAAAATCAATAATGATCAATATTTTTCCATAAGTAGGGGGTTAGGAACTGTAAGAATACCATTAAGAATTAGAAGTCTCCCTGCCATAGATATATATGATATAGTGAATGAAAAGTATTGAGTAAGCAGTAAAATATTATATCAATATCAAAGTTAAGTTATTATTTTTAATAATATAGGCACTGTAATTAAGGATAATAATGTAGTTACAGACACTAGAACAGCTGCATATTCCTTTTCCTTATCAAAACTCTCTGCAAATATTGAAGTCATAGCAGAAGCAGGCATGGCAGTCATAATAATTACTGTATTTACTGCCTTTGATGTGTCTCCTACTAATAGTGATATAGAGTATATAATTATGGGAATAATTGCTAATTTAGTAGTTATTCCATAATATATTGTCCAATCTCTTAAATGCTTTCTTATTTTAACATTTGAGAGTATACCCCCAATAATAATCATAGACAAGGGGCCCGTAATATTTCCTATGCTTTTCATACTGGATGATATGGCACTAGGCAATTGAATATTAAATACCATGATTATAATACCTATAAAGACTGCTATAATTGATGGGTTTAAAAGAACCTTTTCTATTTCTACCTTTAATTCCTTCCTTTCAAAATTGCCTTTGAATAATATAAGTCCGTATGTCCACACAAATATTACAAAGAACATATTAAATATAGATCCATATATAACACCTTCTGCACCATATATAGAATTGAGTATTGGGAAACCAACGTAACCTGTATTAGTAAATACATTAGCAAAATGTAATATTGTTTTCTTATCATTCTTTACTGGCAATAGGAGTAAGTACGAAATAGCTATCATTATTATATAGGCTATTAGGCTATAATAAAATGTCTTTATAACATTAGATTTAATAGTATCGTCATATGTAAAAATAAAAGATGCAGCGATCATGAAAGGTAATGCTATCTGTATAAGTATATCTGTTAATCCTTTATTCATTTCTGAAGTGATAATTTTTTTCTTACTCCCATAAACACCGACTAAAATCATAATAAATAGAGAAAATACACTGTCTATTATAGCTGATATTTTCAAAGGAATTCCCCCTTTTATTTAGGTATTAATCATGTTATGTTGAATGAATATTTTTGTTACAAAATGACCTGCTAAGGAGAAGAAGACATATCTAATATAGATGGCACTCAATTTAAAATACAGGTATTTTTTAACTATTCAAATTTATTTTCCCGGAAAAGAAGGAATATGAGGAGATTTGCAGAATAAGTAATATAGAATAATCAATTTATGAAGAGTTCACTACGGAAAAATTTACAGGAGGAGTAGTATGGAAAGCTGTTTAATAATCGATGGACATAATTTATTGTTTCGTATGTTTTATGGTATACCAGGAAGTATCAAAAACTCTAGAGGGAATGAAATCAAAGGAGTTGTTGGATTTATAAGTGGACTTATTAAGTATATTAATGAATTTTCCCCCAATAGTATAATGATTGTGTTTGATACTGATACAAGCATAATAAACAAGTGCAATGATTACAGTGACTATAAAAGCAATCGAATAAACTATCTAGATGTACCAAATAATGAAAATCCATTTACACAACTACCATATATATTTGAAGTTTTAAACTACCTAGAGATGCCCTACAAAGAAATAAAAGAATACGAAGCAGATGATTATATTGCTTCTTTTTGTGAGAAGTATAGTAATAGATATAGATTTATAATTGTTTCCACAGATCAAGATTTTTTTCAGCTAGTCAATGATAATATATCTGTTTTTAACCCAAGTGGAAAACAAGGTATGATGTATACTTCTCAGAAAATATATGAGAAACTTGGAGTATATCCACAACAAATAGTTGAGTATAAATCATTAATTGGAGACAAAAGTGATAATATAACAGGTGTCAGAGGAATAGGTCCCAAAACAGCACAAAAAATATTGAGCATTGGAAGTATAAGTGAGATATTAGAAAAAGGTTTGATAGATGGTAAATTGTATGATGCTTTGAAGGAAAATGAATCTATAATTAATAGAAATATTAATCTTATAGCTATGAAAAGAGATATACCAATTGATTTTGAAGTTAATAAATGGAGAAATAAAATAAATGTTAATTTAAATGCAATGAACGTTATAAAGTCTAGTAGCTTATTGATAGATAAGTCTAGTGAATTCAGGAGGAAGATATGTTAACCATAGACGTGAATGAATTAAAAGATAGGCTAAAATCAATTATAGGAGCTGTTGATTCAATTGAACCAATTGGCAACCATAACCTACAAAGGCATCTAGTTTATAAACTATCATCTGGTAGCAAAAAATATGTAATTAAGCTTTATTACAAAAAGAATAGGTGGAATAGAGAGATTGCAAGTCTAAAGATTTTTGCAAATACAGAAGCTTTAGTTCCCAAGATTGTTGATTATGGTATATTTGACAATGGATTAGAATGGTTAGTATATGATTTTATTGAAGGGGAGTTGTTGACCCAAGTGCATGAGAAATTATCATTGGATAATTTAAAGGATATCTATTATGAAATGGGGAGGCAGTTAGGTATAATTCATTGCCATAGAGAATTTGATTTTTTTGGAAGCATGGATGAGAATGACATGAGTATTCAAGGTTTTGTTACATATAGAGAGTACTTTGAAGACTTAATGAATAGAATATTGCCGGAGTTGTATTCCTTTGAGCATCAAAATTTAACACTGCTAAAAGAAGCAGAGAATCGGTTGAAATCAATGTATAGTATACTAGATGAAGTAAGTAAAGCAACTTTGTGTCATAATGATTTTAGTCCTAGAAATATATTAGTCAGCGAAATAGATGATAAGTATTACTTAAAAGCTATAATAGATTTTGAACAAAGTATACCGATTGATATAGATAAAGAATTAGTTCAAGTTTATTTACCACTTATTGAAAATGATAAAGTATTGGCAGAGAGATTTAAATCTGGTTATGAGGAATTTGGTAGAATTAATCTTAGTAAATTAGATTTAAAAAGAGATTTTTATAATTTGCATATGGGGTTAGGGATTTGTGCATGGGCTAAAGAAGTTAATTATGAATATTATTTAGAAGGAATGAAAATCTTAGAAGAAACTGTGAATAGGTCGATGGATTGTGAATAAATAATCTAAAGAGGAGAGTTATCAATGCAAGAGAGCGTAAAATTAAAAACTATTGATGAATATATCAGGACATGTTCGGAAGAAATTCAACCTAAACTTAGAAAGCTTAGGCAGATTATTCTAGATGCATCACCAGAATTGACAGAGAAGGTTAGTTGGAATATGCCTACTTTTTATTTCAAGGGAAATGTAATTCATTTTGCAGCACATAAAAAACATATTGGTCTATATTGTGGAGCAGAAACAGTTAAAATCTTTAGTAACATACTTCACAGCTATAAGACTTCCAATGGTACAATCCAAATATCTAATGATAGGGAATTAGATATAGATCTGATTCAAAATATTGTAAGGTTTAATATTGAAGGAAATAGATTTACGTTAACAAAGTATAAATCTAGTATATAAATGACTATAGGATAGGAATTAATCTAGCTTAAAAATTGATAGAATACCTTAGAAAATTGTACTTGAATTACTATAATGCTTAGGGGTTTTTCCATTATAATATTTATTTTAATGGAAAAAGGCGGTTAGGAGATAAAACTAGAGAAATAGGTGACTTTATATAATAAGGAAAACTATCATTATCTTTAGAAAAATAATTAGGAGGTCTTGGGATGAGTAGTGAAATAAAAATTTTCAGTGGTAGTTCAAGTAAGAATTTTGCTCAGAGTATATGTGATTATATAGGAGTTGAACTTGGAAAGTCTGAAGTAATCACATTTTCAGAAGGCAATACATTTGTTAGGATTGGAGAAACTGTGAGAGATAAGGATGTATATCTTGTACAATCTATAGGATTAAATCCAAATGATGAATTTGTTGAGATATTATTTTGGATGGATGCATTTAAAAGAGCAAGTGCAAGTTCAGTAACAGCTATAATGCCATATTTTAGTTACGGAAAAGGAGATAAAAAAGATGAACCTAGAGTATCCATAAGGGCAAGGGTATGTGCAGAATCGATAGAATTAGCTGGAGCAGATAGGATAGTTGCAATGGATTTACATAGTCCGCAGATACAGGGTTTTTTCAAGAAACCAGTTGATAACTTAATAGCATTACCAGTATTATGTGAATATATAAAGAATATGGATATTGATAATTATGTTATAGTCTCTCCTGATGCAGGTTATGCAAAACAAGCAAGAGGGTTTTCACGCCATCTTGGTGTTTCTACGGTAATAGGAGATAAGACTAGAAAGGCCCATGATGAAAAAGCCAAGGTGCTGGAACTCATTGGAGATGTTAAAGATAAAAATGCAATAATAGTTGATGATTTTAGCATAAGTGGAGGAACGTTAGTAGAATTAGCAGGATTTCTTAAAGAAAGAGGTGCTAAGAAAATATTTGCATGTTTATCCCATATATTGCTCAATTCAAAAGGGGTAGAAAAAATTGAAAATAGTCCAATAGAAAAGGTTATAAGTACAGATACACTTGTAAACCCATATATTCAGGATTCTATTAAAGTTGAAATTGTGTCAGTTGCACCTCTTTTTGCAGAGGCTATTATAAGGATTCATAATAGAGACTCTCTCAGTATATTATTTGAAAAATTGCCAGAAAGAGTTATTAATGCATTAGATTTAAAGAAATAAAGAGAAAATATTATTCTATTGATAAGGAGATAATCTATGGAATTAGGCAATATCTATGAAAATACGGCATGGCTTTATGATTATGACAATAGAGATAATTTGACAGATGATATATCTTTTTATAAAGAATATGCGTTAAAGTCAGGTGGAGAAGTGCTGGAATTAGGATGTGGTACTGGAAGGGTGGCCTTGAAATTACAGAGAGTAATGGAAATATGAAAAGATTAGAAGAACATTTAAAATTAAAATATTATTACTATGACCAAATTACTAAATATTTAACAGATGCTGGATTTTCTATAGAGGAAGAATATTGCTGGTATGATAAGAGTGATATTACAAATGGCAGAGAATTAATTTTTGTATGCAAGAGGATATAAAATCATATATCAAGCAAGGAATATCTTGAATTAGTTCAAGAGCTATTAAATTTTATTATGAATATTTACATAGGGAGGTAATAAATAATGAAAACGTTGGAAACTGAAAGAACTATTCTTAGAACATGGAAAATAGATGATATAGATGATTTTTATGAATATGCAAAAAATCCTAATATAGGTCCAAGTGCAGGATGGGAGCCCCATGAGAACCAAGATGTCTCAATGAAAATACTACAATTATTTATAGAAAAAGACGAAGTATGGGCAATTGAATATAAAGCTAATAATAAGGTAATAGGCTCAGTAGGAGCTCATATTGATGAAAAAAGACGAAGTGTTAATGGGAAGATGATTGGATATGTACTTTCAGAGGATTACTGGGGGCAGGGAATTATGGGTGAAGTTGTAAAAGAAGTAGTAAGACACTTATTTGATGAAGAGAATTGTGACATAATTTCTTGCTATCATTACCCTTTCAATAGCCAATCTAAAAGAGTAATTGAAAAAAGTGGATTTCAATATGAGGGGACTTTGAGACTTGCTAGTAAAATATATGATGGAAGGATTTATGATGATGTTTGTTATTCTATAACGAGAGAAGAGTATTTAGATAGGAAACAAAAATAGACTAATGAATGGGATTTACCATTTATGAACTATATAAAAATGTTATAGAAATGATGATAAGGAGGAAAAAAGGATTGAAAATAAAAGGATTAAGGAAAGTAGTTACGATATTTACTGTTATTGCTATGGCAATGACTATCATTAGTATAAGTTTTAATTCTTTATTAACTATGTATTTATCATATAAATTAAATAATGAAGTAGGTAAAGTAAGCTCCATAGGGATCATAGGTGGTGCTGATGGACCAACAGCTATTTATTTGACAAGCCAACCGCATCCATATCTTTTTACTGTTATATTTTTATTGCTTTCAATAGCTGGAGCTTTATATTTGTTTTTTATTAGAAAAGTAATTAAATAGTTATGAATGCAATTCATTTATTTTAAATCATAGAAGCGAAGACTATGCAATACTAAGGAGAAATTTACTTTGAAGAAACTAGAAACTGCAATTAGATTGAGAGAAGAAGGAAAATTAAAAGAATCGAATGAAATTTTAATAAATCTTGTAAAGGAATATCCAAATGATGCAATGGTCAATTATCAATGTGCTTGGAGTTTTGATGTTTTAGGCCTGGAAATAAATGCAGTACCGTATTATGAAAAAGCTATTTTAATTGGGTTAGATGATGAGGATTTACAAAGTGCTTTTTTAGGGTTAGGTAGCACATATAGAACATTAGGGCAATATGAAAAGTCAAAACAAGTTTTTGAAAAAGCTTTATTTAGGTTTCCAGAGAATAGAGCTATAAAAGTTTTTTATGCAATGACCTTATATAACTTAAAGGAACACTCTAAAGCAATGGAAATTTTACTATGTAATTTAATACAAACATCTTTAGATGGAAATATAAAGAAGTATAAAAAAGCAATAGAATTTTATTCTGATAAACTGGATGAGACATGGTAATTTATATAATTTCAAATAATCAGTTTTAAAATAGGAAAAGAAAATGATATATCATGTAGGGGAGATTAAATATGAAAAAAACAGAACATAATTCAGTGGGCATTATGTGGGAAAATTATTTAGAAACAATTGGTGAATCTATTTCTAATACCAAGAAAGAATATGTATCATGGCATTTCGAGATAACAGAAGGTGCAGCAAACAAATTAGCAAAATTAGTTTTGGAAGGTAAGAAGAAAGCTACGGCTTCTTCATTATGGGTGTATGAATATGAGGGAGAACTTATACCAAATGAAGGCGATTACAGTATAATAACGGATTGGGATGGTGTCGCAGTATGTATTATTCAGACAAAACGTGTTGAAATAATACCATTCAACTTAATTACAGGAGAGCATGCAAGAAAAGAAGGCGAAGGAGACTTAAGTCTTGAATATTGGAAAAAAGTCCATGAAGAGTTTTTTACTGAGGAATGTGATAGTATTGATAAAGAATTTACGGAAGACATGCCAGTTATTTTTGAAGAATTTGAGGTAGTTTATATTTAGTTAAAGAGTAAGTATAAAAAATGAAAATTATACTAAGAAGAAGAGGAACTATGTATGAAAAAACTAATTATTATTAATGGGGTACCAGGGGTGGGAAAGACCACTATGTGTAGAGAACTTTATAAATCAATTTCCAACTCAGTATGGTTAGATGGTGATTGGTGTTGGATGATGAACCCTTTTGTAGTCAATGAAGAGAATAAGAGGATGGTTGAGGATAATATTAACTTCTTATTAAGAAGCTACTTGAATAATTCCTCTTATAAATATGTTATTTTTAATTGGGTAATAGGCAACGAAAAGATATTTGAAACAATACTAAGTAAATTAGATGATCTAGAGTTTCAACTTTATAAAATATCATTGATATCTTCTCCTAAAACTCTTAAAGAAAGAATGCTAGAAGATGGAAGAACGGAAGAACAAATAGAAAATAGCATTAATAGACTAAAATTTTATGAAGATATGGATACGTTTAAAATAGATACAACAAACATGAGTGTAAAAAATGTGGTCAGTAAAATTTTGGAGATGATAAAATAATGGAAAATTTAGATATAGCTATTGAACGAATTACTAAAAGTAATTATCATATGTTTGATGATATGGTATATTGGAGGACAAATGGATGTGAAAGGACTGGGGAGGAAAAAGATAAGAATAAAGATATAATCTTCGAGGATGCATTTTCGGAGCTTGATCATCAGGGGTTTTATGTTTTTGCTGCTCGTTATGAAGGACGTTTCGTAGGATGGATAATGCTAATATATATACCTAAACTAGGCAAGTGGAATAAAGGTGTAATTTTTGTCGAGGAATTGTGGACAGCCCCTGAATTTAGAAGAAAAGGAATTGCGATGAAGCTTATGGAAAAAGCATTTGAAGTTCAATATGAAACAGGAGCTATTAAAGTTAGACTCTATACAGATAATATGTCAGCACAAAAATTATATGAAAAATGTGGTCTCAGAGTAGCAAATGAGGCAGTATTTATGGAATCAAAGGATAACTAGAAAAACATATACCTTTCATTAATAAATTGAGAAGGTATAGGATATGACAAACTTAAAAAGGTAAGGAGTTATAGTATGATAAAGGTGAATTTTCATGATTTAAATACAGTAGAAGATGCTAAACTGCAATTTGCAGTTATTATGGCAAAGTACGAAGGAAAATGGATATTTGTAAGGCATAAGGAGAGACTGACTTGGGAAATCCCAGGTGGACACAGAGAAAGAAATGAGGATATTAATTTTACGGCATCAAGAGAACTAATGGAAGAAACTGGAGCACAGGAATTTAAAATTATTCCAGTTTGTATATATTCGGTAAATAGAGATGAAATTGAATCCTTTGGGCAATTGTTTTATTCTGAAGTAGAAAGCCTTGATGAATTATCAAATTCTGAAATAGGTGAGATTAGGTTATTTGATACCATACCTCAAGACTTAACCTATCCATTGATTCAGCCATATTTATTTAATAGAATAGAGGAGTTTTGTAAGAAATAGGGAGAAGATAATGCCAAACTATAAACTGTATAATAGGTAAAAAATCAAGAAGTATAATGGTTTAATAGATAATAAGAGAAAAAATTGATTTAGGGGATGTTGATTTATGAAGGTTGTTATAATATATGGAAATGGTAGAAAGGGTAGCACATATAACTGTGTTCAGATAATAAAAAGAACTATAGGGCAATATGAAGATGTTAAATTTGAAGAGATATGGCTACCAAAGGATTTGCCAGAACTTTGTTGTGGATGCTTTAATTGCATTCTTAAGGGAGAATGGTTCTGTCCCCATAGTGAGTATGTATCTCCCATAGTTAGTTGTATCATTGAAGCAGATGGGATTATTCTGGCATCACCAGCATATGGACTAGATGTATCTGGAGCAATGAAAACTTTAATAGATCATTTATGTTTTATGTGGATGCCTCATAGACCTCATAATGAAATGTTTTCAAAGATAGGGTTTGTAGTCTCAACTGCAGCAGGAAGTGGCATGAAAAGGACAAATAAAACTATGAAACTAACTTTGAATTACATGGGTTTTAAGCGTGTATATGACTTTGGTAGTGCTGTTGCTGCATCTAGATGGGAAGACGTAAAAGGAAGTAAGAAACTGATTATTGAAAAAAAGCTTATCAAAAAATCTCAGAAATACTATCAATCTCTAGTTAATAGGAAGAAGCTGAAATCTAGATTATCTACTAGATTCACTTTTACAGTAATGAGGAAGATGATATCTGGGTATCAAGATGGAAATGTTGATAAAGAGTATTGGAAAAGTATGGGCTGGTTTGATAACGTTAGGCCAGTGTAATTAGTGTTAGTATTATAAAGGATATTTTTTATGGATTTCAATAGGTTATATTTGAATTTATAGTAGTAAGATAATACGATATGAATAAAATAATTTACTGGAGGAATAAAATGCTTCAAGATGATTCTTTATTAAAGCCATCAAAATATGTTATTGATAATTGGATATTAAATTTATTACCTGAGTATGATATATATTTTTTAGAAGAGTTGCCTAGTGATTTAGATTTAAATTTATGCTTACCAATGCCGGTGAATGAGTATTTTGATCACCCTGTTTATTCTCAATTAGAATATTTAAATGCTTATGAACTTTGGAGGATATCAAATAAAGCTAATTATGCCATTGTAGATTTCGGTAATTGGTTTGATGAATTATCAAGAGCTAATAAAGAGCAGGTGTTACTTAATCAATATGAACTAAATAGAGGATTAGTTGCTTCTTTAGATTGGTTTTATATAGATAATAAACTTTTAGAAAATAATCTAATTAAAAATAAGGTAGTTATGAACAGAAATTTATGGGAGAGCTTATCTTATCGAGATAAGGAACAATTTATATATCATTATGCACAGGATTGGGAAGACTGGAATTGCGAAACAGTTAGTAATGAAATAGATATGGATATAGATTTAATCAATATAGTTAATACCTTTACAATTAAAGAAGGAATCAATTGTTTAAGCACTGTATTATATTGTTTAACTCATCAAGAAAATATATTAAATCAATGGGTTCATGAAAAAACATTTTTAATAGCTTTAGAACAACTGGGATATAAAGAAACCAGAGATAACAAAATTGAAAGAAATACAGTAATTGTTTTTAAGGATGATGAAAAGATAATTCACGCTGCTTATATAGTATCAGAAAGTTTGGCAATTAATAAAAGTGGTCAATCTAAATTTAATCCCATAAAATTAGTAGATATAGATATATTGATAAAAGAGTGGAATCCATTAGATTATGTAATCTATAGAAGATAAAAAGTATATTGAATATGGGAGGGAATTACATGAAGGAAATTGAACATTGGTATGACGAAAAGTATGATG
Source organism: Tissierella carlieri (assembly GCF_018917285.1). Classification (NCBI taxonomy): domain Bacteria; kingdom Bacillati; phylum Bacillota; class Tissierellia; order Tissierellales; family Tissierellaceae; genus Tissierella; species Tissierella carlieri. The sequence goes on from NZ_JAHLOH010000048.1 coordinate 104,619, forward strand.
AATGGGAAAGGCTTGAGCGACATAAAATTGAATTTGATATTACTAGAAGATATATGGATGAATATATAACTGGAGAGAATTTAGATATATTAGATATTGGCGGTGGTCCTGGTAGATATTCTATATATTTGGCAGAAAAAGGACATAGAGTATCATTACTTGATTTATCAAAGCACAATATTAAAGTTGCGAAAGAAAAATCAGCAGAAAGAGGTATTTCACTAGAAGCTTATATACATGGAAATGCATTAGAGCTACATAAGCATGAAGGTGCATATGATATTGTGCTATTAATGGGACCTTTATATCATTTGATTGAAGAATCAGATAGAAAGGCTGTTGTTAAGGAAGCAGTAAGATTATTGAAATCAAATGGAATTATATTTGCATCATTTATATCTAATTATGCACCGATACAAGATTATCTTAAAGGATTATGTCCAATAGAAAATATAGACGACATATTGATATACTTGGATAATGGTGAAAACCAAGGAGATAAAGGGTTTACAATAGCTTACTTTACTGACTATAAAGAGGCGAAGGATTTGATGAATAACTTTGGACTAAGAGAAAGAGCTTTTGCTGGTGTAGAGAATATCCTAGGATCTAAAGAAAAAGAGATTAATATGTTAGAAGAAAGTGAGTATAGAAAGTGGTTGGAAATTTGTTATCAGTTAAGTCAGGATGAAAATCTTATGGGTACTAGTGAACATTTCTTATATATTGGAAGAAAAAATGGATAAAGAGAAAACCACCTTTTGTAGGTAGTTTTAAGTATGGGAATTATTAAGTAAAGAGAAGTGTTGGGGGAACCTTTTTTATTTTTCTTTACAATGATTATTATATTCCATAAATGTAAAAACAAAGTTATTCTAATGTTAAATATATATGAAATTTTTCACGTTTAAGGGGTATGAGAAAGCCACCATGAAACTTGGGTGACTTTCAATATGATTAATTCTCCGATAAAGAAAAAAGTTGGTTTATTTTGATGTGCTTTTTAATAAATTCAAAGCTGACTGTGGTATATAGAATTTTCCATCTATTAAAACAGCTATTTCACCATTTAGGCTTACATCTTTATCATTTAATTTTGCTATACTTTGATTTGCTTTTATAACTAAAGTTTTTCCATTTTCATTTAAAGTTAATACATTACCATCTAATTTAGCACCTGTTCTATTTGTTACATCTATGAACAACTTTTGTGTAGCCTTTTCTAAATCAAGATTCATAGCATCAGCTATAAACTTAGCAACGTCTGTATTTTCATTGACTCCAATGAGAGGTGTTTTATCAACTTTTTTTGGTGCGTAGATATATACAGGTACGTCTTCGCCAGTATGACCGCCAGTCGTATAACCAATATAAGCTTTTTGATTCATTATTTTTATAAGATTGGAAGCTGTTGGCTCATTTTTGAACTGTGTAATTAAATCATTTACCTTTGCGTTATTATAAGTATCTCTATCTTTTGAAGTAATATCAGCTGGCGTATAGCCATCGTGATTAATTCCATAAGCCTTTAGAACCTCGGAAATATTAGATTTGTCTTCTTTAAGTAATGACATAGCTCCTTCAGCAGTTTTTGTTGCTCCCTTTAAAGGAGATAAAATACTAAATGGTGCAGAATCATATCCAATTAAGTCATAACTGCCTATAGAAATACCGCTATTTCCATGATCTGTTACTGCGATAACTATTGTATTTCCATCTTTTTTAGCAAAGTCTAAAGCCACTTTAAAGGCTTCGTCAAATGCTAAAACATCAGAAATAATACCTATGGTATCATTAGCATGAGCTGCCCAGTCTATTTTACTACCTTCTACCATTAAAAAGAATCCGCTTTTATTTTTATTAAGAACATCAATTGCTTTTTCTGTCATTTCTGATAGAGAAGGTTCTTCATCTGTTTTTCTATCAATATCATAAGATAGGTTATCTGTTCCTCCGGTAATACTAGAAAAATTTCCCCAAAGTTTTTTTGCGTTTGATTTTTGCATTTCAGTTTTACTACTTACTATCTCGAAGGCATTTGACTTTGCCATTGCTAGAATATCTAATTCTTTACTATCTACTTTAGATGCCCCTGTACCTAGTAATACATCAATATCTTGATTTAAAATCTGCTCTGCAATTGTAGCGTAATTACTACGTTTCATTTCATGGGAGCTAAATGCTGCTGGAGTAGCATGCATAAACTCAGATGTTGCAATGAGTCCTACAGCTTTTCCTTCCAGTTGTGCTGCTTCAAGGATAGTGGTCTTTGGTGTTTTATTTGCATCAATGCCTAAGGAACCATTGAGTGACTTATGACCTATTGCGTAGGCTGTTCCAGCAGGAGCTGAATCAGTAATGGGACCATTAGCCCATGTAGTAGTTATAAGTCCCATAGCATATTGATCCATAACTAATTTATTAGAGCCGTCTTCGTTTCCGTTGAGCATGTATCTGGCAATGGTCGTGGCTGATACACTCATGCCGTCAGGTATAAGTAGAATTACATTCTTAACATTGCTAGAACTTGAGTTAATAGCTGCTGAACTTATATTGGATAAGTTCAAAGACAACAACATTGCAATTAGTATAAATACTGCAATAAATTTGATTTGTAACTTTTTCATTAATTATCTCCTCCTAAAATTTGATTTACCAAAGATAATTCATTTTAATCCTTATCCTCTTGGATTCTAACATGTATCATTATAATTTATAAATGTAAAAATCGAGTTAGTCTAGTGTTAAATATAGATAAATATTTTTACGTTATAAATGGAATGTTTTTATATTAGAAAAGATTCTATAAAAAGAAGGAATCTAGTAAATTTTGTAGAATAAGTATTATGATAAATATATTTTGTTATGAGAAAGTTCTATATGATTAGAAAGGATGGATAAAATGAAGCATATGAATGATGTTTTAGCTTCAACATTAATACAGATTTCTTTTGTTTTTATATTATCGTGGATTTATTATTTTGTGTTTTGTAGGGAAAAAAATGACTTTTTTAATTGGATAGGATTATATATGCCACAAACTAAAGATTGGATTAAAAGTAGTATTATGGTTTTTGCATTATCCTTACTAATAATGGTTGGACCACTTATTTTATTCCAATATTTAGGATATATTACCCCAGAAATGACTTATGACAAGACAATAAGTGGACAAGGCTTTAGTATAAATATTTTAATCATAATATTTCTAAAAGCTATAATCCAAACGGCATTATCGGAAGAGATTTTATTTAGAGGCCTTATTGGTAAAAGAGTTGCTAACAAGTTTGGATATCAAGCAGGAAATATTATTCAATCTTTAATATTTGGTCTGCCACATGGGTTGCCATTTATGATTATTTATAAACAGTACATTGTTGGAATAGTTCTTATTATAACTGCTGGAATAGTAGGATATCTACAGTTTTGGCTAAATGAAAAGAAAGCTGATGGAAGTCTAATACCTAGTATAACTATACACAGTATAATGAACATTATGTCCTTTGCATCGAAGGTGATGGGATAGATATATCAATTTAAATTTATAAATCAAATAGATAGGGCTGTACAGCTAATTATTTAAAGAAATGTAAAATATCAAAAATATAAAAATACATGGCATTCAATATTAATATTGATATGAAAAAATTTTATGGAGTAGTTGTTTATAAAGTGAATAAGGGTATCTTTAGAGTTAATATATAAAGTTTACTTTTAATAAGGAAGGAAAAAAGAAATGGATAAAAATGATATTGAAATAAGATTACTACAGATAACAGATTTACATTTAGATGCCTTGCAAGATTTTAATAGATATCAGATAACAAATCGCGTGATGTATAAGAAGAATGATGAATATATGTATAAAGATAATTATTTTATTGAATATTGGGATGAACTAAAAAAGGAACAAGTCATTCAATCATTGATTAAATGCATATGTACAGGAGGCATAGTTGTAGGGGCATTCAAAAATAATAAATTGATTGGACTTGCAAATGTAGAAAATAAATTCTTCGGGAAATACAGAGAGTATCTTGAGTTGCCATATATTCATGTGTCTTATGAATTTCGAAATTATGGGATAGGTAGACAATTATTTCATCTATGCTGTGAAAAGGCAAGAGAAAAAGGTGCTAAGAAATTATATATTGGAGCTCATCCATCAGAGGAAACACAAATTTTTTATAAATCGATAGGATGTACATTTGCAGTGGAAGTAAATAAGGAAATATATAAAAGAGAACCCTTAGATATACAATTAGAATTTGCTTTATAATATAAATAAGTTTAGGAGGAATTCCTATGTTAGTTCAAGAAAATAAACTTAATCGAATACTAGAAAATACTGTAGATAATAAAAGTATATTTGGAATAGCGGTTAATATCGAATCAGGTGACAATGATTTTTCGTGGATTAATTCTGTTGGCAACTTAGAAAAAAATAGTCAGTATGCTATTGCAAGTATATCAAAGATGTATACTACAGCAACTATTTTAAGATTAGTATCAGAGGGAAAATTAGCGTTACAAGATAAAATTGGTAAATATCTGCCTATGGACATTATATCCGAATTACATGTTTATAAGGGAATTGAATATTCCAATGACATTACAATAGAACACCTTTTATCTCATATATCAGGTTTGCCAGATTACTATGAGGAGAAAGACGAAAATGGAGAGTCTGTAGTTGATAATATAATCATGGAAGATAAATTTTTTAGTATTGATGATATTATTAGCAATACTAAAAAATTGAAACCGCATTTTAAACCAGGAGAGAAAGGAAAAGCATTTTATTCTGATGCTAATTTTGATATCCTCGGTATGATAATAGAAAAAACAACAAATAAGAAACTAAAAGATGTATTTTTAGAGTATATATTTGAACCTCTAGAATTGAATAATACTTATTTATATGAGCAAAATTGTAACAAAGAATTTGCACCTATTTATTATAAATCAAAGCCACTTCATGTACCACTTGCAATGGCTTCATTTTCTGCATCAGGAGGAATTATTTCAAATGTAGAAGAGAATATGAAGTTTATCAAAGCATTTTTTAAAGGGGGGTTATTTCCTGAGAAATATCTAGAAAATTTATATAGCTGGAATAGAATACAATGGTTTCCTTTAGAATATGGACTTGGATTGATGAGATGCAAGATGTCAAGAATCATGTCTCCAATAATTCCAGCTCCAGAAATAATAGGACATTCAGGTTCTACAGGCACTTTTTCTTTTTATTGTCCAGAGAAGAATTTGTTTATAACAGGAGTATTTAATCAAATGATTAGGCAGCCTTTTCCACTGATTTATAGGTTAATTAATTGTTTTAAATAGTAGTAGTGTATAGAAAAAACTGTAAATTTTAAATAGAGAGTAGTTGAGGATATGTCTTAGAAAACTGATATTAATATCTTAAAGTAATAAAGAACAAAGTGTTAGAGGAGGCTGAGGATGTCAAATTTTGAAAAAGTAGAAACTAATAGATTGATATTAAGAGAATTTATAGAAGCTGATATTCAAGGAGTTTATCAATATGCATCAGATCCAGATGTATCGAAATACGAGCCATGGGGTCCAAATTCATTAAAACAAACAGAAGAATTTGTGAGAATCTGTATAGAATATCAACATCAAAAAGATAGAGTAGATTTTGAATTAGCTGTAATAGAAAAAAGTAGCAATAAATTAATAGGAGCTTGCGGGCTTCATATTTCAGACAAAGGAAATAGAGAAGGCTGGCTTGGATATGTTATCAACAAACTATATTGGAGAAAAGGATATGGAACAGAAATTGCAGAAAAATTATTAGATATTGGGTTTAATGAGTTTAAATTACATAGAATTTATGCCACTTGTCATCCTAATAATCTTGGCTCTGAAAAAGTATTACAAAAAATTGGGATGAAAAAAAAGGATGCTTAAGAAAGAATATGTGGTGTAAAGATAGCTGGAGAGATTCACTACTCTATGCTATTTTGGAAGATGAATATAATCAAGGATAAGAAGATATCAATATATTGTTGGTGATCATAGTTCCAATATATAGAAAGCTAGGGGTGAGGCTTTGAAGGTAGCATTTTTAGATAGAGATGGAACGATTATAGAAGATTATGAAGATAATTTATGGCGTAGTATAACTGAACCTGTTTTTATAAATGGGTCAATAGATGCCCTTAAAGCTATAAGGCAAAAGGGATATGAAATTATTATTATAACAAATCAATATTTAATAAATGAGAAAATCATTACCTTACAGCAATACAAAGAGATTACAGATAAGTTTATAAAAAGATTATTAGATAGTGGAATTGAAATACTGGACATATTCTACTGTCCACATTCTAAAGAAGAAAACTGTAACTGCATGAAACCCAAAGAGGGAATGATAAAAATGGCATTAGAAAAATATCCAGAAATAGATCTAGAAAATTCTTTTATAGTTGGAGATTCCTTGTGTGACGTTCAATTAGGAGAAAGGTTAGGGATAAAAACATTTGGTATAAGATTAGACAGGTCTAAAGGAAAAACAATAAAAATAGATTCTATAAAAGATATAGTTAAATATTTATAAATAGATTTCACAATAAAGTGGTTAGGAGAAATGATTAAAGGAGACCAACTATGAATTGTCAAGCAAAAATTCTTGACAATATGTAATTAAATAATTCTCCTAAAATAGGCGCACTCAAATAAACCTATCAGATATAGGATTTAAAATAAGGTGATTTTAGTCTAAATTAAAGGCAACATTATCTTTTAGTATTTTAAATATTACACGAACCAACTTATGAGCAACATGGCCGAGAGCTGCATAATGGCTGTTACCTTGAGATTTTTTAAGCATAAAGTA
>NZ_JAHLOH010000049.1:0-107602 GCF_018917285.1 Tissierella carlieri
GAAAGCAAGGACTGCTCATCAACAAGAAGAAGGTTCAGCGTATTGTGCAAAAGCTTAATCTTCAGGTGACTGCTTTCACTCGCAAAAGTCGTAAGTACAGCTCATACAAAGGGAATGTTGGTAAGATTTCACCTAACAGAATTAATAGACGTTTTGATACAAATATTCCTCACCAGAAGATTACAACTGATACGTCGGAATTCAAATATTATGAGGTGGATCAAAAAGGGAGAATGCTTATCAAAAAACTCTACCTGGATCCATTTATGGATTTATGTAATAGAGAAATCCTAAGTCATAGCATTTCTCCAAGACCATCAGGCCAAAATGTAATGCAAGCCTTAAATGAGGCAATAGAGATTACCTCAGATTGTAAATACAGGAGAACATTCCATTCTGATAGAGGTTGGGCATATCAGATGAAAGCATATATTCGTGTACTTGAATCAAACAAAATATTTCAGAGTATGTCGCGTAAAGGAAACTGCATTGATAATTCTCCTATGGAAAACTTCTTTGGAATTATGAAACAGGAAATGTATTATGGTATGGTTTACTACAGTTATGAAGAACTTAAAAATTCGATAGAAAAATATATTAAGTATTACAACGAGAAAAGGATTAAAGAGAAGCTTGGATGGATGAGTCCTGTAGAATACAGACTTAGCCTTTCGGCTGCATAAAAAATAGCGTAGCAGTTCACAAAACTACTACGCTACAAAGTCTAACTTATTGGGGTCACATCAAAAGAAAGATTACATGCTTTTTTAAAAATAATATTTTTCAAAATATTAATGAGAAAAAGAAGGGATTTAATAAATTTTATAGAATAAATAGTTATGTATAAGTTTTATTATAAAATTAAGAAATCTTAAATAGCGTATATTGTGATATTAAGGAGTCTTTTAGTTTTTAATGGGATTAATTTTTTTGTTGGAAAAATATAGAGTAAAAAAGAAGATAAAGGAGTTAATAGAGATGAAGCTTATGTTAAAAAAGAGTTTGGTAAAGACCATAGAAGTCTTTTCAAACTGGGAGGTTCAAGAATTAATCTTAGCAGATTCAGAGTTAATTGAAACTTTAAGACAATATTTACCAAATATTATGGAAGGAATTTTAGATCCCGATATTGCAGGTAAAAAACCAGATGGATTTTTAAATGCTCTACAAAGTGGTAGGCTAGGTGATTTTTCAAAGAGATATATCCTTACAACGTATGATAATAATAAAGTTATTGGCTTATTAGTAGGTTTACCCGAGGAAAATGAGAATTTACATATTTATTCAATGGGAGTTCTAAGAGATTATCGTAATATGGGGGTTGGATCTACTTTATTAGCAAAGTGTATAAATGATATGATCAGAAGAAATATAGATGAGGTTGTATTGGATGTTCATAGTGATAATATACCTGCTTATAATTTATATAAAAAACTTGGCTTTTTATAAGAAACTTTTTGTAAAGCCTTTATAGAAAGGAAGAGAGAAATGATAAAAATTAGATATGCAGAAGCTAAAGATATTGAAGACATGATAGATGTAAACTTAAAAACATGGAGGACTACCTATACTGGTATTATAGATGAAGATTATCTATTGGAAAGAGAAAAGGAAAAGGAAAGAGAAGATAGAGTAAAAAGAGACAAAGATAATTTTGGTAGACTTGAGGTAGAAGGGAGAAAAGTCTATAAATGTGTAGCAATAGATAATGAAAAAGTTATAGGCACAGCAACTTATGGCAAGTGTAGACAAGAAGATAGATATGGTTTAACAAATGCTGGGGAAATCTATGCTATTTATATATTAAAGGAATATCAACAGAGGGGTATAGGTAAGAAATTAATAAATTTTGCAGTAAATGATTTGATTAATGAAAATTATGATAAGGTTGTAATATGGGCGTTAAAAGATAATCCTAATGTGAAATTTTATAAAAAAATAGGTGGAAATAGTAAATTAACAAGAAATATACAAATTGGTAAGCAAACACTAGAAGAAATAGGGTTTGTTTATGATGATATAGATGAACTCTTAAATAGTACCAAAGATATGTCTATGATGCTATAAATATGCTAGCTAAAAACAAGTCAAGAATAACAGACAAAAATAAGCAACTAATACATTCAGATTTGGGTGCCGACAACTTTATTTTTAAAGATGATATTAATATTGAAAAAGATGCTTTCTACTTATTACTATTAAATGCAGCATTATATAGAATAGTAGGACCGTTGATAGATAAATTAAATAGGAATAATAAAGATTACAAAGGGTTAAAAAAACGGTTTTTTATTTTAAAAGAAGTGTTAAATTTGAATCAATAGCTTGTTAAACTAGATTTATAAGTTTTGTGAGTGTTGTATAGGCAATAAGAATTAACTTCACAAGATATTATATTAAAACGAAATACTATTAAAAAAATTAGGTTGTTATTTTAAATGAGACTTATATGGAAGGATAAGAAGATGAGAACATTTTATAACAATATATTTACCTCAAGCCTTAGTTATGTTCTTGTATTTATAGATTAATGATTATTAAGTAAATTATTTATAAAAAACCATATGCTTTGAGCTGAAAGGGGTTTTAGAGTGGAAGTAATCGAAACGATTTATAAGAGAAGAAGTATAAGACACTATTTAGACAAGAAAGTTGAAAAAGATATGATTATAACTTTGTTGAAAGCTGCTACAGCAGCACCCACAGCGGCAAATTGTCAACCATGGGAGTTTATAGTTGTTGATGATGATGAAAAACTTTCTGAATTAAGAGATAAATTGATTTTTGCTAGATACAATGCACCTGTTGCTATTGTTGTATGTGGGAATATGAAATTAGCTTTCAAAGGTCCATCTCAAGAAATGTGGGTGCAAGATTGTAGCGCTGCAATAGAAAATATTTTAATCGCAGCGACTAGTATGGGACTTGGATCAGTCTAGATAGGAATATATCCTTTGGAAAGCAATATAAGGCCATTAAAGAAGATACTTAATATACCTGGGTATGTTACTCCTTTAGGTATTGTTTATGTTGGATATCCTGCAGAAGAAAAAGAGGCAAGAACACGATTTAATGAAAAAAGAGTATATTGGCAGGAATATGAACCTAACCGCAAGCATAGAACAAAGGATAAGTCGGTTATAGGACATTACTAGAGTACTACCTTTAAGCAAGTTAAACTAATAAACTTCACTAGAAGATTAGTTGACTTTTCAAGGATTATAGATTTATGTTTAACCCAAATATTAAATATGACATACTGTTGTCATACTAAGAATGGCATTATAGATATAAAAGGATTATGGGGTGATATAGATGGCAATTTTTAAATTTTATCAAATATTTCGCAGTATAAAGGAAGAATTGGGGTATGATATGGCAATTAAGATATTTCCTGAATACTTGACACTTCCAGATAAAATGCCTGCACAGGAACAAGCAAAATTAGGGAAAATAGTCATGGATAGAATGGACGAGCTACTTGATAGAGATACAATTATTAAAATAAGACAAAAACATACGTGTAATTTAACTAAAAAACAGGCTCAAGAAATCAATGAGTTGAAAGAGAGAAGCCAAAGTCTTGATGAATTTTGCGTAGAGTATTCAAAACTACTTTCTCCAGGATATGTAAAGAAAGATGAGGAGCTGCTTACTGTTTCTTTTGGATGGAATAAATGCGTATGTGGAATGTTTAGAAAATTAGATAGTTATGAACCTATGTCAAAAACATGGTGTGAATGTTGTAATGGTCATGTAATAAAAACATTTAATTTGATTTGTGATAAAGCTGTTGAGTCAGAAATTCAAGAAACTGTGGCATGTGGTGGAAAAGATTGCATTTTTAAAGTAAGGATTTAGAATGTTAATAAATAATGTAATTAGTAGATTTGTGATGGTGAATGGCTCTGGATTAATGTATATAATATGAATTTAACTGAAGATATAAAGAGATTAATTTTAATTAAAAAGAAGCCAAAAAGAAAGGTGTAAGATTATCTATGGAAGAAATAACAATGTGTGGATATAAGTGTGATTTATGTAAAGCTTTTGCCCCTAATATAATAAATAAAGATGAAAGAGAAATCTTAACTAATATGTGGAAAAAATATTATGATCTTGATATACCACCAGAAGAAATATACTGTGATGGATGTAGATGTAATAAGGAAAATGCCAAGCGTATAGATGATGATTGTCCTGTTCGTAAATGTGTAATAGATAAGAAAATTGATAATTGTGGAGAATGCATTGATTTTCCGTGTACAGTTTTTAATGAAAGAAGAGGACTGTCTTTTCAAGAGGCGAAAGAAAAGCTAGGAAGTAATTTTTGTGCTGATGAATATAATAGTAATTTATTAGCTTATGACAATTTTGCTAGACTAAAGGAATACATAAAGAAAAAGTAGGACTTTATAGCCTGTGGGTTTTGAAGGTGTAGATTCCTAGATGTAAATGTTTCAGATTTTTAGAATTAAGATTTCTGGTATGGAGGGATAAGTTTTGTCAAATGATACTCTAATTATAAGCAAGGGCTCACTTCATAAGGGACAATTAAAAGGAAAGGTTGCACTTATTACTGGTGCAGGCGGTGGAATAGGATTTGAGGCCGCCCGTTCTTTAATTTGGCTTGGTGTGAAGGTTATTATTGGTGATATAGATAAAAATAAAGGTAGATTGGCAGAGAAAAAACTAAAATCGGAGTTTGAATCAAATTGTTGTCTTTTTATTCATACAGATATAGGTTGTGAAAGAAAAGTAAAAAAACTATCACAAAAAATATATGCAGAGTTTGGAAAGTTAGATATTCTCATAAATAACGCAACAGTCGCTCCCATAGGTGCAGTGCATAAGATCGGGATTGAAAAATGGGATTTAAGCTATAGAACAAATCTGAGGGGGCCAGTACTTCTTATTGAATATTTTTTGCCTAAGATGCTAGAACAAAAGTCAGGAGTTCTAGCTTTCGTTCCTTCTTCAGGTGCCGCGCCTTATATGGGTGCATATGAGGTCTTTAAAACATCACAAGTAGAGTTATCAAATACTTTAACTGGAGAGCTAGATGGTACAGGAATTATTACATACTCCATAGGGCCTGGTATGGTTAAAACAGATACCGCACATAAAGCTATAACTGAAATAGCCCCATTGTATGGTAAAACTGTAGATGAGTTTTATAAAATGAATGAATATGTATTGTTAAGTGTGGAAGAAGCTGGAGCAGGTTTTGCTGCATCTGTAGCAAATGCTAACATTTATAATGGGTTAGAGATAAGCTCAATTCAAGCTCTAATGGATATTGGAGTATCAATTAATGAGCCGAAAGAAAATAATAGAATCATACTTTCCGATGATGAAAAAGGTAAAGTATTAGAAATTATGACTGAGATTTTACAGACTTTTTTAGAACAAGTTGACGGTTGGCAAAATAGACCTGTATTTGAGCGTCAATGGGTACTTCGAGATTTTAAAAAGTATACAGGTGCAGCTCCAGAGTATTTTTCTGATAAATTAAGTGAATTCAAAAAAGGAATTACTAACAATGATTTGACTAAAGGAGATTTTAAAGAATTACCAGTTGAAAAGCTAAGAGTATATTATGAACATCAAATAGATTTGTTGAAAGGATATGAAAAGAATCCAGATAGAGTAAAAGAATACTATGACATTATATCAGGTTGGATTAATACCATTGAAAGATTTGATGAATTTAGGAGGAAAATATAGTATGCAGAAATTATCTAAGGAAACTTTTAATGAAATAAAATCTTATATGAATAAAGAAGCTAGACCATTGGAAAAAGCCATATTGATTAATGTTAATGAAGATAAATGAACAGATTATGTTCCAATGCCATTTAGGAATTTGGATTATTTAATAGCTAAATTTGAAGAGAATAAGAAAGTGCTACCTACATGGAAGTGAGATGATTATTTAGACGAATGGGAAATTGCTAAGACTGAATGGATTGGAATCTTAACTTTTAGGGATTTATTATCTTTAATGAAATTTAATAGGTTATGGATATAATACTGGTACTACAATACCAGTATTATTTTTAACCTTTACTTATTTTAATTTATTTTAAATATACTATATATTCTGGAAATTATAGGCAATCTATGATAAGATGGTAATAAAATTACCAAAAATCAGGGGGGATATATCATGAACAAAAAAAGGTTTCTATCAATTGCATTAATTTTAGTAATCCTATTAAGTAGTTTTCAATTGGGAGTTGCAGTAGACTTAGGTAATCTAACTCAGTATGAAATGAACATTATTTTAAATACTGAGGATCATACTGTGGAGGGAGAGCAGAAAGTTATTTTTACTAATAATTATAATACAGACTTAAATAGTCTAGTGTTTCATCTTTATCCCAATTCCTATGAATCCTATGAGACATTACCAGCTATAGGTGGTATGTATCTAATGGAGGGGGAGGAAATGCCTAAGTTAACCGAGGAACAGAAGGGTAATATTAAGATAAAACAGGTTTATATTAATGATAAAAAAACTAAATATACAGATGAGAATCAAATACTAAAAATAAATATGGAAGAACCATTAAAAAAAGGTGAGAAGATAGAAGTTAAAATTGGATTCGCTGTAAAAATTCCCGAGGGACATCATCGCCTACATCACTTAGAAGGAGTTTATTCCTTGACAAATTGGTATCCGATCCTATCTGTCTATAATGACAAGGATAAGAAATGGGATGAAAATCCATTCCATACAATAGGAGAGTCCAACTATAGTGATATTTCAAATTATGATGTAGAGCTTACTGTACCTAAGAGGATGGTAGCAGCGCCAACAGGAACCATAATAGAGGAGAAAGAAAATGGTGAAAATAAGACTATAGTTATAAGAGCTGAAAAGGTTAGAGATTTTGTTATTTTTATGAGTGATAAATATAAAGTAGAGACTAAGGAAGTAGATGGAATTAAAGTCAGTAACTACCATATCTTGGAGGAGGGCAAAAAAGATAGTAAGACTGCAGATATATTATTAGATGAAGTAGTTAAGACCGTAAGGTTTATGAATAAAACCATAGGGAAGTACCCTTATGATGAACTGAGGATAGCAGAAACATATTTAGGTGGGGGAGCTATGGAATACCCTCAAGCAATACAAATGGGAAGATACTGGGATATGGAAGATATTAATATAGAAGAAAGTGCTTCATTCCTAATAGAAGCAGCAGTTCATGAAACTATTCATCAATGGTGGTATGTAGCAGTTGGAAATAATGAATTTGAGGAGCCTTTTTTAGATGAATCATTAACAGTATTTACTACTGCTTACTACTTTGAAAAAGAATATGGAAAAAATCATCAAAACGGAATTGATTCTGCTATACGAAATTCAATATATCCATCAACTTTATTACCGTTAAATAGTAATGTAGACCAGTTTAAGGATTGGGGAGATTATGGAGAAGCTATATATAGAAGGGGACCTGCCTTCTTTGAATCTCTCAAACAAAAAGTAGGTGAAGAAAAATTTATAAAAATATTAAGGACTTATTATGAAAGAAATGAGTTCAAAAATGCAACCATAGAGGGATTATTAAATATAATAGAAGAAGTTGCAGGGAAAGATATAAAGATTTCTATGGAGTCTGCAGTAACACAACCCAACTATTATCCAGAGGATATTGAATTAACACAAGAGGAACGAGATGTCTATTATCTAAATCAGGAGAAGCGTTATTTGAAGGAATCAGAAAAGAGAAATGGATTGATCATAGGCAGTATAGCTCTTAGAGCCTTAGAAGGGGAAGATGTAATAATAGTAAAACCAGAATATTTAAGTGAAGAAGACCTAACTAAATTCGAGCAGTTTACCCAAATGTTAATAAAGGATGGCACAGGTAGATTCGACTTACAAATGAAGGTTAAAGAAGAAAAAAATATAACTGAAACAGATAAACAGGGTAATTTAATTTTAATTGGATATCCAAATAAGCATAGTGTGATTAAAGAAATGAGCTCTGAATTACCTATAAAGTTAGATGGAGAAACTATTGATATAGAAGGGATATCCATTAAAAATGAAAATATTACAGGAACTTTTATAGCTGAAAATCCTAACAATCGAGAAAAATTAGTACAGGTAATATTCTTGTATGAGAATACTGCTGTAGAAAAAAATAATATAAATAATGGGATAGAAGTAAGAGAAGGTTATATTATATACGATATTTCAATTTATAAATATAATCCAATGTACAGCCATGATAAGCAGTTTATAATAGATACAAAAGATATAGAGATCCAAGGAAAATACAAATCAAGTAAATAATTTCTATAATACAAATTTATTAATAGAGGCAAGTTTACCTTGCCTCTATTTCTTTAAAATGCTGGAACTACAGCACCATCATAATTTTCTTCTATATATTTTTTTACCTTTTCAGACTGTAATGCTTTCAATAATTTAACGAATTTATCTTGTGTTTCTTCTCCAGTTCTTACGGCTATAAGATTAGCATAAGGTGATTCTCCGCCTTCAATCAAAAGACCATCTTTTACAGGATTAAGTCCTCCCTCAAGGGCATAGTTACCGTTAATTATAGCGCCATCGACATCATCTAAAGTTGTTGGAAGGAAAGCAGCTTCAAGAGCCTTAAATTTAATGTTTTTAGGATTATCTACTATATCAGTTTTTTCGTTAGCTGCATATCCAACATCATCTTTTAGTTTGATTAATCCATTAGCTTCGAGTAAAAGTAAAGCTCTACCACCATTTACTGTATCATTTGGTATAGCTATTACAGCACCATCTGGTATTTCATCTATAGATTTATATTTAGAAGAGTATAATGCCATTGGCTCTACATGAATTTTTCCTAAAGAGACTAAGTCTAAGTTTTGTTTTGCTTTAAAATCATTGAAATAAGGTTCATGCTGAAAGAAATTAGCATCTATATCTCCATCATTAAGAGATAGGTTTGGCGTTACATAGTCTGCTGCGAATTCAATTATTTCAATTTCAATTCCTTCTTTTTTCAGATCATCTACAACTAAACTAACTAATTTAGCATGTGGGTCTGGAGATACACCTATTTTAATTTTGTTCGTTTCGGAAGGCTTAGAGCTACAGCCTGCTAAAACTGATAATGATAATACGACAATTAATACAAGTGATAATAATTTTTTCAATTTAATTCCCCCATTTATTTTATTTATTTTTATTTATTTTTAAAGAAATATAGTTACCTAAAAGTTGTACTCCTTGAACTAAAATTATAATGACTACAAGGGCTACAAACATTACATCTTTTTGCCATTTATATAGTCCAAAACGAATAGCTAGATCACCTAATCCACCACCTCCTATAGCACCTGCCATGGCCGAATATCCAATTAGATTTATTATAGTTAAGGTTACTCCGGACACTATAGAAGGAAGTGACTCTGGAATAAGAACTTTTCCAACAATTTGTTGAACTGTAGCCCCCATAGCGAGACTAGATTCAATTACACCCCTGTCGATTTCCTTTAAACTCCCTTCCATAACTCTAGCTACGAAAGGAGCTGCAGCTAGGGACAAAGGTACTATAGTTGCTGTTGTACCTATTTTTGTACCAACTATAAGCTTTGAGATAGGAAATGCTAAAATCATTAGAATAATGAAAGGTATAGATCTCATTACATTTATAATACTCCCTAAAATCTTGTTAAACGTAGGCTTTTCCCAGATATTATCTTTTTCAGTAATTACCAATAGAATTCCTAGTGGAAATCCTAGCAATAATGAAAATACTGTTGAGAAAAATACCATATATAGAGTTTCTAATAAAGAAGGTATAACTAACTCAGCCATTATATCACCTCCACGTGAACATCTTCATTCTCTAAAAATGAAAGAGCTTTATTTATTTCTTCATCTTCTCCAATTAATTCTAATATTAGATGGCCTACACTAGTGGATTGCAATTTGTTGATATTTCCTGATAATATATTCACATCAATATTAAAACTTCTTATTACTTTAGATACAATTGGTCTTTTAGCACTATCTCCTAAAAAACTTAATCTAATAAGATTTCCCTTAAAATCATTTGGATTTATAATTTCTTCTTCTATATTTCCTTGTAAAGAGCTGATGAAGGCTTGGGCAATCTTTGTCTTAGGTTCTCTAAAGAGATTTTCTACGGTATTTTCTTCTACAACTTGTCCATCTTCCATAATAGCAATTCTATCGCATATTTCCTTTACTACTTCCATCTGATGGGTTATCATCACTATGGTTATATTTAACTCATCTCTTATTTTTTTTAGTAATTCTAATATAGACTTTGTAGTCTTCGGGTCCAATGCAGAGGTTCCCTCATCACTAAGAAGTATTTTAGGATTATTAGCAATGGCTCTTGCGATAGCCACTCTTTGTTTTTGGCCTCCGCTTAGTTGACTAGGATAGCTGTTTTTTTTATCTTTTAAATCTACATATTCTAAAAGCTCATTAACTCTATTATGAATTTTTTCAGAATCCATTTTTTCTAACTGTAAAGGAAAGGCTATATTTTCATAAACAGTTTTTTGAGATAATAGATTAAAATGTTGAAATATCATACCTATTTCTTTTCGCTCTTTTCTTAAACTTTCCTTGTCAAGTGCTGTTAGATCTATTCCATCAATAAATATTTTTCCTTTCGTTGGTTCCTCAAGTCTATTTAAACATCTAATTAAAGTGGATTTTCCAGCGCCACTTAATCCAATAATCCCAAAAATCTCTCCTTTCTTTATATTCAGGTTTACATTGTTTACTGCTGTTAATTTCTCTTTGTCACTAAAAAATATTTTAGATAAATTATTGATTTTAATCATTTAATATATTCACCCCTTAAATTGCTAAAACAAAAACCTCTTTATTTAAAGAGGTCTAAATAAAAAAACCTCTTCAGAAGAAAGAGGTCTACATTCCTCTCTCATCTTTCGGTACAAATACCGTTGGATTTAGCACCTTGTAATAATACAGGTTGCCGGGCTTCATAGGGCCATTCCCTCCGCCACTCTCGATAAGAGTTATATTCAGTTGATTTTAAAATTCATTTTAATACTATTTCTTAATTTTGTCAACTATAAATTTAAAAAAATTTTACTTTTACCTTTTTTTATAATTCATCGTACCATTCTAAATCATCAAAACTAGTAAAAAAGGATTGTGGATATAAAAATATATCATTGGAAAAGCCTACATAAGCATCTGGTCTTCTAGAATCCAAATTTTCATAGCTTGTAAAATCTGTGTTTTGAAGATTTTCACTTTGGTAATATATGTCGAATTCAGGATTGTTTTTTATACTAGGGATTCTTTCCATTTTTACACCTCCTGAATTTAGTTTTTCCTATTTATTTAATTATATTTAAGAATCTTTTGGAAGAATAAAAAAATTATTTTAACAAACAATAAAGGAGAACAAAAAAATTGAAAGGAGTGTATTTATGGCACTTAAAAATACTGTAAATTTAAATAGTGTAACTCAACAAGAACTTAACTGTGTAAAAGAAATTGCTGGTGGTCACTTAACTATGAGTAGTAAGTTTGGAACTTATGCAAATCAAGTTCAAGATCCACAATTAAAACAAATGCTTCAGCAAGCAAGTACAGACGCAAAAACTACTGCCACTAACCTAATTAATTCATTATAAGAGGAGGGAAAATAAATGATGCAAGAAAGAGATATTGTAAATGATATTTTAGCAGGAGCTAAAGCTAGTATAAATACTTATACAACAGCTATAATGGAATGTTCAAATCAACAATTAAGATCAACTCTACAGACATTAAGAAATGAAGCAGAACAAATGCAATATCAATTATACCAAATAGCCGAGCAAAAAGGATATTATAAGCCAGCTCCGCCAGCTAATAAAAATGACGTAAATCAAATAAAGAACACATTAACATCAGCTGCTAATAGTACAAATACAACTACAACAAATACAAATCAGCAAATGCAATAGTAAGTATTGAGAACTCCAAATTAAGGAGTTCTCAATTTTTAAATAAAAATTTTTAATTACAACTGGGATAAAACTTATAGACATTTTATTTTTAATATGCTATTATATTATAGATATAAATACCTTTAATCTAATCCAGAGAGGTTAGGAAGGAGAGCGTAGATAAATATTTATGGTATACTTGTGCCTTCCTATTTGGAAGGTTTTTTCGAACGCTAATCCTTTAAAAGGCTACTAAGTTAAAGGAGGAATTAAAATGTTAAAAGGAAGGCATCTAATTGATCCACAGGATTTTACTGTGGAAGAGCTAGAAGAGATATTTCAATTAGCAGAAGAAATTATTGAGAAACCAGAAGACTTTACCCATATTTGTGATGGAAAGGTTTTGGGGACATTATTTTTCGAACCTAGTACTAGAACTAGGTTAAGTTTTGAAGCTGCAATGCTTAGGCTAGGAGGAAAAATAGTAGGTTTTTCAGAGCCAGGTTCAAGTTCTGTAACTAAAGGAGAGAATTTACCTGATACCATAAGAACAGTTGCAGCGTACACAGATATTATTGCTATACGTCACCCAAAGGAAGGGGCACCAAAATACGGTTCACAGTTTTGTGATATTCCTCTAATAAATGCAGGTGATGGTGGTCACCAGCACCCAACTCAAACACTTACAGACCTTTTGACTATTAGAGTTGCAAAAGGTAACTTTTCTAATTTAACCATAGGACTATGTGGAGATCTTAAATTTGGTCGTACAGTTCATTCTTTAATAAAAGCAATGTCAAGATATGATAATATTAGATTTATATTAATATCCCCTAATGAATTACAAACTCCTGAATATATTAAGACTGAGATTCTAGATAAAAAAGCTCTAGATTATTTAGAAGTAGAAAGACTTGAAGAAGTTATAGATCAGTTGGATATACTATATATGACTAGAGTACAAAAAGAGCGTTTTTTCAATGAGGCTGATTATATAAGACTAAAAGATAGTTATATATTAGATAATGTTAAGTTAAAATCAGCTAAATCAGATTTAACAATTCTTCATCCACTTCCAAGAGTAAATGAAATAAGCATGGAAGTAGATAATGACCCTAGAGCTTGGTATTTTAAACAAGCAAAATACGGAATGTTTGTTAGAATGGCTTTAATCGTTAAATTATTGGGGGTGAAATAATGTTAAATATTAATAGTATTACAAAAGGCATTGTTATAGATCATATTAAACCAGGATATGGATTTTTTATATTTAAACATTTAAAACTAGATGAGGCTGATTTTACTGTGGCTCTTATAATGAATGCTGCTAGTAAGAAGCATGGATGTAAGGATATGATTAAAATTGAAAATGTTATAGATATAGATTTAGCAATGTTAGGATTTATTGACCCAAATATTACAGTAAACATTATTGAAAATGAAAGAATTACAGAAAAAATCAATTTATCATTGCCAGATAGAGTAGAAGGAATTATTGAATGTAAGAACCCTAGATGTATAACCTCCAATGAAAGAGGAATAGTCCATAGATTTGTTTTAATCGATGAAGATAAGGGAAGATACAAATGTGAATATTGTGATCAGATATATTCTTGGGAGGGATAGAGTGGATATTCTTATAAAAGGAGCAAGAATAGTAGATGAGTCCAAGGATTTTCTTGGGGATTTATATATTAAAAATGGAATAATAGAAGATTTCGGTGTAAATTTAGATTATAATTGTACAGAAATAGATGGAGAAGGCTTAGTTCTTATGCCTTCATTCATCGATTTACATGTTCATTTTAGGGAACCAGGATTTACTCATAAAGAAGACTTATTTACTGGGGGACTGGCAGCATTAAAAGGTGGATATACATTAGTCAACCTAATGGGAAATACTAATCCGATTTGCTCTTCAATGGAAACAGTAGAATATGTGCTGAATAAAGCAAAGGAACTGGATTTAGTGAATATCCATCAAACTGTTTCTATCACAAAGGATTTTGATGGACATACTCTTAAACATTTGGATAGATTAGATAATAGAGTAAAATTTATTTCTGATGATGGCAAAGGAATAAAATCAAATATCGTTATGTATAAGGCTATGACTAAGGCTAAGGAAAAAGGACTAACTATCATGACCCATGCAGAAGATGATGATTTGACTCCAATTGACTATAGAATATCGGAAAATATTATTACAATAAGAGATATTTATTTATCAAGGGTAACTGGGGCAAGGTTACATTTATGCCATGTAAGTACAAGAGAGGCTATTGAGGAAGTAAGAAAAGCAAAATCAGAAGGAGTTAATGTTACATGTGAAGTAACACCACATCATATAGCTCTTTGGGATAATGATTTTAAGGTTAATCCTCCTATAAGAGCAAAGGAAGATGTAGAATCACTTATTCAAGGGATAATAGATGGCACTGTAGATACCATAGCTACAGATCATGCACCCCATACTGAAGAAGATAAAGAAAAAGGAGCTCCGGGACTATCTGGAATAGAAACAGCTTTTCCTGTTTCTTATACGACTTTAGTTAAGTCTAGTAAAATAGATTTAATGAAATTGTCTCAAATAATGTCAGGAAATGCAGGAAGAATAATAGGGGTCAGAAAAGGTAAAATAGAAAAAGGCTATGATGGAGATATAGTTTTATTAGATTTAAATAAAGAAATTATAATAGATGGAGAAAAATTTATATCTAAGGGAAAGAATACTCCATTTAACGGAATGAAGTTTTGTGGACAGGTAATTATGACATTAAAAAATGGAGAGTTTAAATATATAAATAAGGATTAAAAATTTGGGGTGAGAATGTGATAATTGATAGATTATATGATGAGGTAGAGAAAAAAGGAAATGTTTGTGTTGGATTAGATACTAGTCTAGACTATATTCCTGAAAAAATAAAGAAGAAGTACAAAGATATAGACGAGGTTATTTTTCAATTCAATAAGAAAATAATTGATTGTACAGAGGATATAACTGCAATTTATAAGCTGCAAATTGCATATTATGAAGCTTATGGAATTCGTGGCCTATTTGGCTATATGAAAACCTTAGAATATCTAAGGGGCATCAATGCACTATCCATAGGAGATGTAAAGCGTGGAGACATTGCTTCTACAGCAGATATGTACGCTAAAGCACATTTTGAGGGCGATTTTGAAACTGATTTTATTACCCTTAATCCATATATGGGCTTTGACAGCATTACACCATATTTTAAATATCTAGACAAAGGCAATAAGGGGATATTTGTACTTCTTAGAACTTCTAATCCGGGTGCAAAGGATATAGAGTATCTAGATGTAGGAGGCAAGAATCTCTATTATCATGTAGGTGACAAGCTAGAGGAAATGGGAAAAAAATATATTGGTAAATCTGGATATAGCTTAATTGGAGCTGTAGTCGGTGGTACTCATACAGATGAAGCAATTGAAATTAGAGAAAGATATAAAGACATGTACTTTCTAATACCTGGATATGGAGCCCAAGGAGCTGGAGGTAAGGATGTAAGTCTCTATCTCAATGAAGGAAATGGGGGAGTTGTAAACTCATCAAGAGGTATAATTACAGCTTATAAGAACTATGAAGATGGAATTAAAAACTTCGAAAAATATACTAGAGAAGCAGTGCTTTCCATGAGGGAGGATATTGGCTATGGCAGATAGCTATAAAGATGGAATAATTTGTTCAAATACTGAAATAAGTCCAAATATATATGAGATAATTCTTGAAGGAGAGTTTAAGGGAGTACCAGGACAGTTCTATATGATCAGAGGATGGGAAGAATTAGATCCATTTTTACCTAGACCTATTAGTATTGCAGATGTAGAAGGTAGAAGAATAAAGTTTTTATATGAAGTTAGGGGTAGAGGAACTCATATTATATCAAAGTTAAAAAAGGGAGATAGATTAAGTGTACTAGGACCATTGGGCAATGGATTTGATCTAAAAATCCAAGGGAAAATAGCATTGATATCTGGTGGTATAGGTATTGCACCAATGTTATATTTGGCTAAAAAGCTTTTAGGAGAAGTTGATATCTACAGTGGATTTAGAAGTAATGCTTACTTTTTAGACCAAATAAGACCTTATGTAAAAAATGTATTTATCGCCACAGAAGATGGCTCTACTGGTCATAGAGGATTTATAACAGAATTATTTGATCCAAGTAAATATGATTTGGTTTTAACCTGTGGACCAACTCCAATGATGGAGGTAGTGATAAGGATGTGTAAGGATAAAGTTCCAGTATATGTTTCTATGGAAAATCGCATGGCATGTGGTATAGGTGCTTGCCTTGGATGCACAATAGAGACCATAAGAGGAATGGAAAGAGTATGTAAGGAAGGGCCAGTATTCAAAGGTGAGGAGGTTGTATTATATGACTAAGGTAAATATATGTGGTGTAGAACTTAAGAATCCAGTCATAGCTGCCTCAGGAACCTTTGGCTTTGGTAGAGAATTCGAAGAATATTTTTCTATAGAAAAATTAGGAGGTATATCTACTAAAGGACTTACATTAAATAAAAGGGATGGGAATAAAGGGATAAGAATATATGAAACTCCCTCAGGATTGATGAATAGTATAGGGTTACAAAATCCTGGAGTAAGGGGATTTATTGAGGATGAACTACCATTCTTGGAAAAAAAAGATACAGTAATATTAGCCAATCTAGGAGGAAGCACTTTAGATGATTATCTACAGGGTATAGAGCTGCTAAATAATACTTCAGTTCATTTTATTGAGCTTAATATATCATGTCCCAATGTAAAAGAAGGTGGTATGGCCTTTGGTATAAAATGTAGCACAGCATCAGAAGTAGTGAAGGAAGCTAAAAAACTATCTAAAAAGCCAATCATAGTAAAACTATCTCCTAATGCTGAAAATATAAAAGACATGGCATATACATGTGTAGAAGCAGGGGCAGATGGACTTTCTCTTGTGAATACCTTTAATGCTCTGGCAATAGATATTTATGGGAGAAGGCCTATATTTAATAATATAACAGCTGGTTTATCAGGACCATGTATCAAACCTATAGCTTTAAGAATGGTATATGAGGTAAATCAGGTTGTAGATGTACCTATAATAGGCATAGGTGGAATAACAACAGCAGAGGATGCTGTAGAATTTATTATGGCAGGAGCCACAGCTATTCAAGTAGGAAGTGGCAATTTTATTAAACCAGATATCTCTGTGGATATTATTAGAGGTATAGAAGATTTTATGAATAAAGAAGGCATTAAATCACTGGAAGAAATTAGAGGAATAATATAACAATGCACAGTTAACAATGTACTAGGTGAACAAACCCTAAAGGACTACCGAATTATACCCTGCGGGGCAAATATCAGTAGCTAAGCGATGTACACAAAATTGAAAACCACAATTTTGGTACTCTGCTTAAATGCACAATTATGGATACGACCTGCGGTCGCTAAAAAGACCCCGTAGCTAGACCTCAACAATTGTGAATTGTGAATTGTGAATTGAAAATTGATGAAAGGGGTTTTAGTATGATAATCGATTTATTAAAGGAATCAAATGCATTGCTTGAAGGACATTTCTTATTATCATCAGGGAAACATAGTGATAGATATGTACAATGTGCAAAGCTATTACAATACCCAGATAAGGCAGCAAAAGCCATATCTTTTATAGTAGAAAAGGTTAAAGATTTAGATATTGATATAGTTGTAGGACCGGCTATGGGAGGAATTATAGTAGCTTATGAGCTAGGACGTCAGCTAGGTAAACCTGCTATATTCACTGAACGAGAAGAAGGTGAAATGAAACTAAAAAGAGGTTTCCATATTGAAAGGGGACAAAAGGTACTCATCACTGAAGATGTTGTAACCACTGGAAAATCGGCATATGAAGCTATCAGAGTTGTTGAGGAATATGGTGGAGTTGTAGTTGGAATAGCATGTATAGCAGACAGATCTAAAGGTGATATTAAATATCCAGTATATGGAGGAACTAAATTAGAAATAAAAACCTATGATATAGAAGATTGTCCTTTATGTAAGGAAGGATTATCAATAGTAAAACCAGGAAGTAGAAAAATTTAGTGCTACATGGGATGGATTCTCATGTAGCATTATTTTTATTTATCCATGTAAATTTGCTTTTTCAGAGAAGATATTATAATATAAAGATGTAATTTTTAACGAGATAATAGATTTTTATAAAGGTGGTGTTTTTCATGTATTCAAAGAGTTATAAAACAGGCACATTCTCCATGCAAGTCATACAAGATAAACGATGGCAATTAATTTGTATGGAGTAAGATTATAGAATTGCCGATGTTCATTCTAACTTGTTTATGAATAGAATCGTTTATAATGTAGACTTTGCTTCCTTAGAACGAAATTTTTTAAGGAGTGGAGTTAGAATGAAATATATTAAAGCAAATAATATTTTTCCGGAAGAATTATTAAAACAAATACAGAAATATGTACAAGGGGAATTAGTCTATATTCCTAAGCCTGAAGGGGTTAGAAAAAAATGGGGAGAAAATTCAGGTCATAGAGTATATTTAGATCAGAGAAACAGCCAAATTCGTGAAAAATTTCTTATAGGTTTATCTATCGATGAACTGGCAGAAGAATTTTGCCTTTCCATTGAAAGTATTAAAAGAATAGTTTACTCTAAATGAAATATTAAAAAGATTCATCTAATATTAAAAAGATGAGTCTTTTTTGTTAAGAACTTATATTAATTGTTTTTGACATATTATATTTAAGTAATATTCTATATAATAAAATTTAAGTTGTATATCATAATAGATAGTCTAATCTATGATTAATTATTATCTCATAGAAATAATGAGAGAGAAAATAAAGTATAGGAATGAGGTGTATTTATGCTAATTCGCAGATTATCTAATGAGGAGCTATATAAGGCTGTTGATTTACGAATTAAATGCTGGAATAATGATTATAGAGGTGTTATTCCACCTAATGTAATGGACAGAGAAGAAGAACTGGAATTCCTTATATCATGGATAAACGAAAAATGTGATGACATAAGGCGTATTTATGGGGTTTTTGATGGGGAAAAATTTGCTGGTTTTGTAGGAGCAAGTATAGCACAGAAGGAAGATAGTGATAAAGGAGTAGAATTAAATTATCTGTTCGTAAAACAGGAATATCGAGAACGTGGACTTGGTATTAAATTGATTAAAGCCATAGTAGATGAATTTAAGGTGTATGGATTTAGAGAACTAATAGTGTATAATTGGCATGAAGTGCCTTCTAATAAATACTATTTATATCTAGGCGGAAAAGTAAAAAAACAGGTTATTCAATCTCTTAAAGGGCAAGATACATTAGTTGACGTGTTTGTTTGGGATTTAGTAGATATTGTCAAAACATTAAATAATATGTTATATGCAAGAGATGTTCAGCATGGTGGGCTTCATGTGAAGAAAAAGTTTGATGAAAGCGTCATAATTACGACAGAGTGCTCAGATGGTGATTTTGATTATGTTTGTAATGGATTATTTAAACACAATGTAATGAAGACAGAAGGAGTATTAAGAAAGCCAGGTATTGATATTAATTTATATCTTAAAACTTCTGATGAAGAAACGATAGGGGCAATTTTATGCGATACTTTCAAATATTGCATGTATATTGATGTAATGTGGATTGATGAAAAATATAGAGGTAAAGGATATGGTAGGCTACTGATTACTGAAGCAGAGAAAATAGCTAGAGCATATGGATGTGTTTTTGCCCATACTTGTACATTTAGTTATCAATCCCCTTGGTTCTATAAAAGATGTGGATATGAGGTGTTCTCTATATTAGATGAATATCCTGATGGTATAAAGCAGTACTTTTTAAAGAAAAGGTTCTAGGATAAGGTTCAGGAAAGAAAGAGGGAAGCTATTTTTAAGGTATTTAAAACTGATTATAATGATGGTAGGCTTAATTGTACAATTATTTTTAATAGGATCTCTTAATTCTGTGAATGAGTTAGAAAATTTATATTTATGGAGGGTAAATAAATGAAAGAAATTGATTCAAATAAACATGCTTGGGGACAGGTATCCCAAGATCATTATGAAGCATTCAAAAAAATGCTATCAAATGGGACCCATCAGTTTAATATGTATATAAAAAATGAAATTGGCGATTTAAAAGGCAAAAGGGTTATACACCTACAATGTAACACAGGAGCTGACACAATACTTTTAGCAAAAATGGGGGCAAGAGAAGTTATAGGCGTTGATTTAGTCCCAGACAATGTTTTTTATGCTAAAAAGCTTGCGAATGATCTAAATATTGAAGATATTGACTTCATTGAGTCTGATATTATGACATTAATGGAGAAACACAATGAAAAATATGATGTGGTCTTTGTTTCAGAAGGTGCCATTGGTTGGCTTCCAGACCTAAATCAATGGGGGAGAACAATTCGTCATCTTTTAAATGACAATGGATTTGTTTACGTTTTTGATTCACATCCATTTTTCTTAACTTTTAATACAGATAAACTTGCGAAAAACGAAATAGAGATTCAGTATCCCTACTTTAGCAAAATTCCCGATGAAGAAGATTCTATTGGTGGATACGTTTCAACACCTAAACGTGGCGTAAAAGCATATTTCTGGATGTACACCGTTTCCGACATCATTAATGCTCTTACAAATGCTGGTTTGCATATCAATTATTTTAATGAGTATAAGGAGAACTTCTTCAATGCTGGTGGAATGAAAAATGTAGGAAATGGATTGTTTAATCTTGAATATAATATTGATAAATTCCCGATGTCATTTAGCATAAAAGCTACTGTTTATTAGTTCAGTAATAATTACTCGTTATAGAGACCATAATCACAATGATATAGTGTGATAACATACATCTTCTTAAAAATAAGTCGTGTGAAAAAGGAATGAATCGTAAGATTAATTCATAGTATACATTCTTTAGTTTAAGATAAGGGATATATATAAATATTAAAAAGCTATGAGTTTTTGAAATCTCATAGCTTTTAATGTTGTGTTTTTCAGGAAATGATGAAACAGAATATTAACTTGGAAATTATTTATTATTTTTTGTTTCTTTATATAAATCTGAATTAATATTATCATTCTTATCTTTAATTATGGAATCTAATGATTTTGCATTGGGTCCAAATAATATATCTTCTGGTATATTTATAAAACTTCCCCTAGGAGGAAAAGCCTCACTATTTTGATAAAAACTATTGTTGTCCAAATTTTCTGTTTTGTCAGGTAAATTAGATTGTGTTTTATTAACAGGCTTAGTATAATAGGGTTGATTAAGCTTTTCTTTATGATTCATATCCATCACCTCCAGTTATAACAATAGTATTAACCATAAAATGATTAATACTAAGGTAAAATTTCCTAAGAAATTAAAATTGCATAATAAATTAACATATTTAATTGTAGTATTAATATATTTGAAGTAAAAATTAAAAATGTTAATATGGCTATTGACATTTTTAATAATTAATACTATCCTATCATTAGGAACTACAATTTTATAATTAATATTTAAATTGTTCATTATAAATTGTAAGTTGGGAATTATTAATTATAAATTGATTAAACGGGGGGATACGATGAAAGAACTTTTACTTAAACGGAAATCAAGATTTATATTTTACATACTGGCCTGCTTTATACCAGTGTTAGATAACACATTGGTAAACTTGGTTATGTCAATGATTATAGGTAGTATTCAAGTTGGAACAATGGAAAATTTCATTAGAATTTGTTTTATTTCACTGGGAGTAACAGTATTAGGAGCTGTAATGTATATAGTATCTAGATTTATGAGAATATCCTTCATGAGGGATACATTGTTAGATGTTAGACTTTTAGCATTTGATAAGATATTAAACTCATCCTATAAAGAGTTTAGTAAGAAATCCAAGGATAGCTATATTTCTAATCTAATCAATGATATTAATATATTTGAAAGTAACTTTTTTCTACAGCTTATTAATGTAATATTTCGTGGTGGAGTATATGTGGTATCACTTACTATAATAGGGTTTTTAGATATAAAATTTGCCATAGGTGCTTTCGTTATCTCCATAATATTATTTTTTATTAGCAAGAGTTTTGAAAGTAAGACAGTAAAACTTCAAGAAGAAGTATCAGAATATAATGAGAATTTTGCCATAGAGATGTCAAATACTTTTAATGGACTAGAGATATTGAAATTAAATAATATAGAAGATCGATTTCTATCTAAGGCATTGAAATCTATTACTGGATTAGAAAGAAAAAAGTTTGAATTTAATATATATACAGATAGCCAAAGAAGAATTATGGAGTTCTTAGGCTTTGGATTCTTAATAGGATCTATGGTTTATTTGTCTACTTTATTAGGAAAAGGTATGTCTTTAACCAAGGTAACCTTTATGGTGCAATTAGCAAATGGTTGTATATGGAATGTTACTTCTATTTTACCTCTTTTTAATCAACTGAAATCATCAGCTAAGATATATGATAAGATAACAAAGAGCAATGAAGATGATTCGGTTTATATACAAAAGGAAAAGGAATTTACATTTAAAAATGAGATAGAAGTTAAAAACCTATACTTTGAATATGAAGGAAAAGAAATTTTGAAAGATACATCCTTCAAGATTGAAAAGGGTAAGAAATATTTACTCAAAGGGACAAGTGGTTCGGGTAAATCGACATTGATTAAATTACTATCAATGATTTATGATGATTATAAAGGTGAAATAACTGTAGATGGCATAGATTATAGGGAGATTAAAGAATCTAGCTTAAATGATAAAGTTTCTTTCATATATCAAGATGTATTTTTATTTGAGGATACCATATATAATAATATAGCATTATATAAATCCTATGATGAAGGAAAAATCCAAGAGGCAGCAAATAAAGCAGGGCTAGATAATCTACTTCAAAAGAAGGAAAATGGAATTGATGAAATGTTAATGGAAAATGGAAAGAATTTATCTGGAGGAGAGCGACAAAGGATTTCCATTGCTAGAGCCATAGTTAAAGATTGTGAGATTTTATTTGTAGATGAGGGTACCTCAAGTCTTGATGAGGAATTGGGAAGAAAGGTAGAAGAGACAATACTTTCCTTAGATTGTACAGTTATTGCTATTTCTCATAGGTATTATGAAGGAATAACAGAAAAATATGATCATGTTTTAGAAATTAAAAACAATCAGATCAATGAATATAATTCAAATGAATACTTTATGGAGGTGGCAATATGAAAAGGTCCATAAAGAAATCTTGGGTATATCTAGCCCTAGCATTTTTAGTGTTGACTATTGGAATAGCCTTAGACGGATATATAACTATTAAGATTATGAGGATAATTGATGCGGCTATGGAAGGAAATATGAACTTGTTTAAAGAAGAAGCTATAAAAGCCTTCTTATTTATTGGATTATCACTTCCATTTAACATCCTCTCTTCTTATACAAGGGGATTATATATATATAAATCCTTAGTTAAAACAAAGGTCAGCTATGTAGAGAAATTATTTGGTAAAAATATTAATGAATTTCAATCTGAGAATAATGCAAAATATTTATCTGCTATAACTAATGATATGAATAATATAGAGAAGAAGTACTTAGAAGGAATATATGAAGTAGGAAACAGCTTTATTGGATTTTTAGTATCCTTTATAGTTATTGCCTCAGTAAGTCCATCAGCTCTATTTATTGGAATAGGCATATCTATAATATCAGTGGTTTTATCAATGGCAGTAGGAAAGCCGTTACAAAGACATGAAAAACATAGGTCAGATCTATTCGAAGGATATACATCTTATATAAAAGAAGTCCTAGGAGCCTTCCAAATTATTAAGGCTAATAATCTAAATGAAAAAGTTAAAGAAGATTTTTATAATAAAAGTAAAGATATTCAATATAAGGGATATACAATAGATAAAATTCATACTTATACTTTATCTTTGCAGCAACTTGTAATGTATAGCTCAACATTTGGAATTCTTATTATATCAGCTTTTATGGCTATAAGGGGATCAATAACTACTGGGGCTGTTATTTTAATAGTAAATAATATGAGTAGAGTGATTTTTCCTCTGATGAACTTAGCGGAATGGTTCCCAAAGATATTTTCGGTTAAATCATTATTTGAGAAAATGGATGGAAGTCTTAAAAATTATGACAACTATGAAGAAACAATAGATATAAATGAATTTAATAATAGCATTGAATTTAATGATGTATCCTTTGGATATGAAAATAAGGAAGTATTAACAGATGTTAATTTAAACATCGTGAAAGGAGAAAAGTATTTAGTTGTAGGTCCTAGCGGTGGAGGAAAATCAACATTATTAAAGCTTTTTAGAAAATATTTCAATCCGACCAATGGAGATATATTAATTGATGGCAAAAGTTTGAAGGATATTAGGAAAGCAAGTTATTTTAAGAATATTTCTAATGTAGACCAACAAGTATTTCTATTTGAAGATACACTTAGGAACAATATTACTCTATATAAAGATTATAGTGAAGAGGAAATTAATCTTGCTATAGAAAGAGCTGGATTGAAAGACTTTGTAAAAGGTTTGCAAAACGGACTTGATACTATGATATATGATAATGGAAAGAATATCTCTGGAGGAGAAAGATCTAGAGTTGCCATAGCGAGAGGACTCCTTTCCAAGTCAGATATAATTTTTCTTGATGAAGCTTTCGCAAGTCTAGATTCTAAGGTAGCTAAAGAGATAGAAAATACATTATTAGATTTAGATGGTGTAACTATAGTAAATGTAAGTCATGTAATATTCCAAGAAACAAAAGATAAGTATGATAAAATTTTTGTAGTTAAAAATAAAACAGTTATATAATAAAAAATGAGCTAATTAGCTCATTTTTTATTATATATAGGAAATCTACTATTCTTAATCTAGACGAAAGTCTTTTTATTTCATTTTATAGAAAAATATACTTGATGCCAGTCTAATCGCAGCTACTGCAATTAGTGCTATGTATATATTTGTCATATCCATTACCTTTACACCGAGAATAGGAGAAATACCGGAGATAATAGCTATAAGTGTATTATAGATAGCTATATAAATAGTTTTATTTTCATTTGGAATGATTTCTAATAATATATTAAACAATAACAGAACTGTACCAGCTACTGATACTCCTATTAAAACATTGAATAATACTAACAGCCATATTTGGTTAGAGACTGCATATAGAATGGGAGTTACACCCATTCCTATAATAGCTATAGCTAAAGTAACATTATTTCCATTTTTATCTGCCCATTTTGGCCATTTAGTATATGTCCATATTGAGGAAATGGCACTAGCTATAGATATGGCAGCTAACCAATTTTCATCAGCTTTCAATATCTTTATAGTATAAATATTAAATAAAGGTTGAGCACCTACCCAGCCAATATGAAAGAAAAGTGATGCAAAAGTAAATAGAAGGAATTTTTTATTATTAGGTATTTCCTTTAGTACCTGTTTTAAAGAAGAAAAATAATTAGATTCTTTTTTATTTTTAGTTGCAAAACCTTTAAATTTAAAGAAAGAAATCACTTCAAATACAGATACTATAAATGCAATAATAAAGAAAATCTGATAGAGCTTTATAGTATCTTTATCTGTTTTTGGTATAGACGTAAGTAGCTTCCCAGATATAAACGTTATAATTATTCCAATAAATGAAGAATATTTATTTCTAAGGCCCATTGCTTCGCCTCGTTCTTTTATGCAAAACACATCTCCCATACTAGCTTGATATCCCATAGTTGCAATACTACCTGGTAAATTCATCAAACCTATCATTAGGACAAATAGACTAGCCTGATTTACATTTAAAAATGGTATAATAGCTATAAATAAAAAGAAAATCTTATGTAATAACATTGTACCGCCTATAGTTTTTTGTTTATTACTTAATGATTCAATCAGTATAGCTCCAGGTATAAAAGCTAATATGCTTATAAAATGAGGTAAGGATGTAAGATAAGCTATTTGGTAATCAGTAGCTCCTAATCTTTCAGCAAACTTTGAATAATATGGGTTAACTAGGTTGGTTACAATTGTAGCTAAGATTCCATTTAAAATATTAATTCTCTTGTTATAATTAAAATCATATTGGAGAGAAATGGAGCTTTCGGTCAATTTATACACCTTCTATTATTTATTCAGATTCTAGCAACATTATATAATAAGTTCTGAATTAAATAAAGAATTATATTGTTTGTAATATTCAAATAAAATAGTAAAATTATATATAGGGAGTGGTCTCATGTTTGGTAGAAATATTAGTTTAGATCAAAGTATATTGCTTAAAAATAAAATACCTTTACTGTATAATGATGAATCTTGGGTTAAATTGTTTGGAGATGTTAATGATAAGAATATTCAAAGTGCTAAAGAAGAACTTATTCAACTTGTATCAAAAGAAAGAGATTTAGAAATTCGAAACAGGGAATTACAGAAGGAAAAATTAAAATGTATGAAAATGATTCTTGGGATATCAGATTCAATAAATAACGATAATAAAGTTGAAAATATAGCACTTTTAGATGATTATAAAAATCGAATGATTAGTGTAAACGAAGAGCTAGAGGAACTGACTTTTCAACTTGAGACAATACCAAAAGAAATAAGAGAGGCAAATCTTAAATTGTTAAATCTGACAATTGAATATGGTTATGATGAGCTTAAAGTTAAAGAAAAAATTGTTACTCAATCAATAGGGGAAATAGAAGCTTTAAGACAGAAATTAAAGAATTTAATAAAAACAAAGCATGATTATGAAGAATGGATAAATGAGACATATACTTTTCTTCATGGACTTTTAGGATCAGAAGTTATAGAAAAAATTGATAAAGAGAGATTTAAATAAAATGATATGTGAAGATAGAATATCCATGGGAACAGATATCGTGAATATAAATAGAATAAAAAAAATAATATCAGAGAAAAAGAGTAGATTCTATGATAAGATATTTACAGTAAAAGAAATAGAATACATTTCCAATGGTGGTCATAAGTACACAACTATAGCAGGTATTTTTGCTGCTAAGGAAGCTATTAGCAAGGTTCTAGGAACAGGGATAGGGTCTGTAGGCTGGAAAGAAATAGAGATACTTCATTGTGCGAGTGGAAAACCCTATGTAAACCTTATAAATAAGGGAAAAGAAAAATTAGAAGAACTGGGTTTAGATAGTATAGAAATATCTATTTCTCATGAGGAAGATTATGCTTTAGCCTTCGCAATAGGATATAGAAGCAATAATATAAATATAAAAATAGATGATTCTATAAAAAAATTACTGCCCAGAAGAAGTAGAGATAGTCATAAGGGAACTTATGGCAGAGTGGCTGTTATAGGTGGAAGTAGAGGGATGGTAGGTGCACCTTATTTAACGTCAATGGCAACATTAAGAGCTGGAACAGGTCTTGTATATAGTATAGTACCTAAATCCTTAGAAAATATTATGTCCATAAAGCTTACGGAAGTAATAGTAAAATCAGCAGAAGATAAGAATAAAGGATATTTTACAAAAGATTCATTATCTGATATTTTAGAAGGAATAGAAGGAATGGATGCAATAGCCATAGGGCCTGGTATTGGAGCAGATAAGGAAAGAACTTATCTAACTGAAGAAATTATAAATAATTATAAAGGGCCCATAGTTATAGATGCAGATGGAATAAATTGTTTATCCATTAATCCAGATATTTTATATAAAAGAGATCAACCAATTATCATTACCCCACATCCAGGAGAATTGGGAAGATTCCTAGGTATAAGTACAAAGGAAATTCAAGAAAATAGAATTTATTATTCTAAATATACTTCTGAGAAATATAATATAATAGTAGCTTTAAAAGGAGCTAATACAGTAGTTGCATCACCTAAGAATGAAATATATATAAATGCAACTGGGAATCCAGGAATGGCTACTGCAGGATCTGGGGATTTACTTACAGGAATTATAGCCTCTTTTATAGGTCAAGGATTAATACCAATTGATGCAGCAAAGCTAGGTGTATTTTGTCACGGATTAGCAGGAGACTTAGCTAGTATTTATAAAGGAGAACATGGAGTTATTGCTACAGATATATTAGAAAATATCCCCTACAGTATTAAAAAAATTCAAGAGTAAAGGTTGGGGTGATATTGAAAAGGCTCCTATTATTTATATTGATCCTTATGGTTTTATTAACATCATGTAACTTTTCTCCTAAGGAGAAGATTCTGTATAAAGACAAAAGAGTCTTATCTAAAATAGAAAAAACATATGAAAAATATAACGGATATAAATGTAAAGCTAATATTAAAATCATTTCAGGCGAAACAGAATCAATATACTTAATAGAAGAAACATATAACAAACCTAACAAATATAAACTAGAAATTTTAAAGCCAAAAGAAAGCAAGGGTATAATAATACTAAATACTGATGATAAAGTTTTTGTTGAACATCCATCAATTAACCAATCCATATCATTAGTAACAATAAAATCTTTAAATAAGCAAATGCTAATAGGAGGATTTTATGAAAATATATCTAAGGCAAGTACAATTAGTACTCAGGAGATAAATAATGAAGAATATCTTACTTTTGAATTTAAGCTTGAGGAAAAAAATAAATACAGGGATTCTGCAAGGATTTGGATAGAAAAGAAAAATTATACTCCATATAAATTAAATATATTTGATGATAGTGGTGCATTACAGGTAGAAATTACTTATGAAAACTTTAAATTTATTAGAAACCTAAAGACAAAATTATAAGGGGGATTATTAAATGTATACTTTAGATGAAACAAGGCCAGTATGGGCAGAAATCAACTTAGATAACTTAGCTCACAATATTAGAGAGGTGAGAAAACATACAAACGAGAATGCATTAGTTACTGCTGTAGTAAAAGCTAACGGATATGGTCATGGTTCTGTAGAGATCTCAAGAACTTTTCTAGATAATGGTGCAGATAGATTAGCAGTAGCTATTCTAACAGAAGCTATAGAATTAAGAAAAGGAAATATAACTGAACCAATATTAATTTTAGGTTATACACCTCCAACACAATATGGAAAACTATTGGACTATGATTTAATTCAAGCTATATACAACTATGAAGAAGCTAAGACATTATCAAATAAAGCAGTAGAACTAGGAAAAACAGCCATAATTCATATTAAGATTGATAGTGGAATGGGTAGAATTGGATTTCTTCCAGCTAAAGAATCTATAGAAGATATAATAAAGATATCTAAGCTTCCTAATATCTATATAGAAGGAATTTTTACTCATTTTGCAAAAGCTGATGAAACTGATAAATCTCATGCAAGAGGTCAATTTGAAAAATACGTAAACATAGTTAATGATTTGGAAGAACAAGGATTAAATATACCAATAAAACATGTATCTAATAGTGCTGCAATTATTGATTTGCCACAGTATAATCTAAATATGGTTAGAGCAGGAATAATGATATATGGTTTTTATCCTTCAGATGAAGTGAGAAAGGATATAGAGTTAAAGCCGGCAATGACTTTGAAAGCTAGGATATCTCACTTAAAAGCAGTACCTAAGGGAACTGGGATCAGCTATGGACAAATTTTTGTTACAGATAAGGAATCAAAGATAGCAACTATACCCATAGGATATGCAGATGGATTTACTAGATTGCTAACTGAGAAAGCTGAAGTAACTATAAATGGTAAAAGGGCAAAAATAATAGGGAAAATATGTATGGATCAATGTATGATAGATGTCACTCATATAGAAGATGTGAAACTAGGAGATGAAGTGGTAATATTTGGATGTGAACCAGAATATCCTCATGCTGATGAACTAGCAGAAAAAATTGGTACAATAAATTATGAGATTGTATGCATGGTAAGTAGAAGGGTTCCTAGAGTCTATATATCTAATGGAAATATAGTGAAGATAAAAGATTATTTACTGGAATAAAGCTTAAAAGGAATAAATTGATGAATAGGTTGACATTGGCAACGAAAAGCATATATAATTGTTTTAGGCTATTTTATATATTTTTTATCCAAGATTTTGTGTGGGGGGTGTGCCTTTATGGCTGAGACTAGAAGGATAACAGTTAGT
This sequence comes from Tissierella carlieri, assembly GCF_018917285.1. Classification (NCBI taxonomy): domain Bacteria; kingdom Bacillati; phylum Bacillota; class Tissierellia; order Tissierellales; family Tissierellaceae; genus Tissierella; species Tissierella carlieri. The sequence goes on from NZ_JAHLOH010000049.1 coordinate 30,100, forward strand.
TTACCCAATAGCCTCCTAGAAGAAGTTGATGTTATGGTTCCTATGGAGTATAAAAACCGTTCTGATTTTATAGCAGAAGCCATGAAACTCTTTATTAGTGAGAAAAAGAAATTAGATATTATTGAGAAATTGAGGGAAGGATATAAGGAAATGAGTCAAATTAATTTAGCTTTTGCTGAAATGGGGTTAGAGCAAGATATTCTTGAACTAGCCACATATGAAGCAAGTCTTAAGAGGCAGGCGATATTATGATAGTTAAACGAGGAGATATATATTATGCTGATTTAAGTCCTGTTATAGGATCTGAACAAGGAGGGGTAAGACCAGTACTTGTTATCCAAAATGATGTTGGAAACAAATATAGTCCTACTATTATTATTGCTGCAATTACTTCCCAGATAAATAAGGCGAAATTGCCTACACATGTAGAGATAAATGCTCCAGAATACGGACTACCAAAGGATTCAGTAGTCCTTCTGGAGCAAATAAGAACTATAGATAAAAAGAGACTTAGAGAGAGAATAGGAAGATTCAGTGAAGAAATGATGTCTAACGTAGATGAATGCTTAAAAATAAGCTTAGGATTAATAGAACTATAGTGAATACATACATATTTAAAATAGGCATTACTTAATGCTTATTTTTTTATTGGTTTTGTAGTATAATTAAAAGCAGTGAAGAGTTAAAAGTGAGAAGTGAATAGTTTTAAGTAAAGATTTAGGGTCTTTTAACTATTAGTTATTCACTATTAGCTATTAACTAAATTTTAGGAGGTTAATACATATGAAAAATAAAATTAAGAGAATAGGAATTGGATTAAGTGCAATAGTTATATTATTAGGAGCAACAAGGGTATTTTCAGAACCAGGCTCTGAATTAGATCCATTAGTCACTCTTAGTTATGTAGAGAAAAAAATAGAGCAATTAAAATACTATGTAGATACAGAATTAGGAAAGAAAAATACTGGAAATGAGACTACGGGATCATGGGCAGTAGTTGAAGTACCAGCAGGAAAATCTTTAATCTGTAAAGATGGAACAGAGATCATACTACGTTCAGGAGAAGCTAGAGCTATAGCGATAGTAGTCAATGGTGTAATGAATGGATTAACAGATATTACTGTAGGTAAAGATTTGGCAATGGAGGAAAATATTATAGCAAATCATTTACTTATAATACCTAGAGATGATGGAAGAGGCGCTAGAGCTTTAACAAATAGTTTTTTCCTAGTTAAAGGAGATTATGAAATACGATAGGAGGAGTACCTTGGTTGATATAAGGGAGTACAAAAGTGGTGATGAAAAGGGAATATTAAATTTATTTAATGAAATATACACTGCATCTAGAGAAGAAGAATATTGGAAATGGCAATTCATGGAAAATCCATGGGGAGAGCCAATTATTGTTGTAGCAGAAGAAGACTCTAAGATAATAGGACAATGTACGCTTATCCCTACAAAGATTATAATTAATGACAAAGAGATATTAGCAGGCCATTCAGTAGATACTATGATTAGCAAGGAGTATAGAGGAAAAGGTATATATGAGAAAATGGTTAAAAAATCTTATGAATTAGCTGACCTAAAAGGAATAGAAGTCAGAGTTGGATTTCCAACTAATGAAGCATTGAGAGGCTTACTAGGAGATGATATTGATGCGACCTTGGTAGGGGATATTCCACTACTACTTAAGCCTTATAAATTAGATAATTTTTTATCTAGTATAATAAACTTGAAACCTTTAGCTAAAGCATTGGCTTTACCTAGTACCTTATTCATAAAATTTATCTACAAGGAAAGAACAATGAAGATTAATAAGTCTTATATATTTAAGGAAGTAAAGGAATTTAATGAAGACTTTGACATGCTTTGGGATAAAATAAAGACAAGTAGTCAAATAATGACAAAAAGGGATAGTAAATTCTTAAACTGGAGAATCAAAAATCATCCTAAGAATCATTATAATACCTTTGGAGCTTATTTAGAAGATGAATTAATGGGATATATGGTAGTAAAGATAGAAGAACGAAGTTTGAGAGGGAAATCTAATGTAAAACTAGGAAGTATTGTAGATATGATAGGTATAGATGAAAGCATATTAACAGGTCTTTACTTAGAAGCAAAAAAATATTTTAAAGTTGAAAAAATAGATTTTGTAGTATCTTGGGCTTCTGAATCTATGAAATATCGTCAATTTCTAGTTAAATTAGGTTTTTTCAAGTCTAGGTCTTCAATATCTTTTGTAGTTAAGGATTTAACACAAAAAAAAGAATTGGAAAACTACATCATCAATGAGAAAAACTGGTATGTTATGCCCATTGAATCAGATATCTACTAAATGATGCAAGGCGAAATGGAGGAGAATTTATGACATCAACGAAGGATATGAAAATAACTATTATTGGATTAGGTTATATTGGTTTGCCTACTGCTGCCATATTTGCTAAATCTGGAATGACAGTATTAGGCTATGATATTAATGAAAAAGTAATAAATGCTTTAAATCAAGGAAAAATTATAATTGAAGAACCAGGTCTTGAAGATTTAGTTAATGAAGTTGTAGAAGAGGGAAAATTAAAAGGTATTAGCAAATTAGAAGAAGCTGATGTTTTTATTATTTCAGTTCCTACACCAATTAACAAGGACAAAACTGCTAATATGGATTATGTTAGAAAAGCAGCTGAATCTATAGTTCCCGTACTTAGAAAAGGAAATATAGTAGTTCTAGAATCTACTTCTCCACCAGAGTCTACTGAAAAAATAATATTACCTATACTTGGTAAATCAGGACTTGATATAGGAGAAGAAGTTTTTGTTGCTCATTCACCAGAAAGAGTTTTACCAGGCAAAATAATTCAAGAATTAATTGAAAGCGATAGAATTATTGGGGGAATAAATGAAAAATCTGCTCAGTTAGTTAAGGATTTATATAGTGTTTTTGTTAAGGGGGAGATTTTTACAACTGATTCCAAAACAGCAGAAATGTGTAAGCTTATGGAAAATACTTATAGGGATGTTAATATTGCCTTGGCAAATGAGCTTGCCATAACCTGTGAAGAGATGGGAATAAATGCTTGGGATGTTATAACTTTAGCTAATAGGCATCCTAGAGTTAATATTCATCAACCGGGACCAGGGGTTGGAGGACATTGTTTAGCAGTTGATCCTTGGTTCATTGTAGAAAGACAAATTAAAGGAAATATTATTAAACTTGCTAGAGAAACAAATGATAATATGCCAAATCATATATTAGATAAACTAAGGGAAATTTTCCCAGATGGAAATGCTAAAATATCTATATTAGGACTTACATATAAACCAAATATAGATGATATGAGGGAAAGCCCTATAGTAAATTTGGTAAAATTATTAAAAGAAAATACCAGATTTGCTTTATCATTACATGACCCTCATGCATGTAAAGAAAACTTTGAGTTAGGTAATCTTATGCTTGATTCCTTATATGATGTAGTCAAGGATGCAGATTTAATGATTCTGGCAGTAAATCATAACGAATATAAAAATATAGACTTTAAAAAAGTAGCTAAATTAATGAAAGACAAGCATATCTATGATACTAGAAATTTCTTAGATGAAGCTTCCCTTAAAGATTTAGGTTTTAAAATTACACTATTAGGTAGGGATTAAAAATGGAGAAGGTATTGATTATTGCCAATGAGTTTCCACCAATGGGTGGTGCTGGAGTTCAAAGAACTACAAAATTTGTTAAGTATTTACCCAAATTTGGTTACGAGCCAGTAGTCATAACTAAAGAACATGTGGCAGATTTAACTGATAAAACTTTACTAGAAGATTTACCAAAAAATTTAAAAGTATATAGGTTAAAACCTTATGATACAGTAAATAGGAAAGGAATCTTTAGGCTACCATTTAAGTTTTTAGGTACTAGAATATTATCACCAGATTCAGAATACTTTTGGTATTATTTCAATAGGGACAAGATAGCTGAGATAATCAAGAAAGAAAATATAAATATCATTTATACGACTTCTTTTCCTTATAGTTCACATTTGATGGGATTATATATCAAGAGACTCTTCCCTAATATTAGATGGATAACTGACTTTAGAGACGAATGGACTAACAATCCGTATCATCTGGATAGTTGGTATAGAAAAATAAAGTTAAATCTTGAGAAGAAAAAGGAATTAGAAGTTACTAATGAATGCGATTTTCTTATTACTAATACACCTTTTATGTTAGATAATTTTATTAAAGATAATCCATCTTTAGTAGGGCGTTCTACTTATATACCAAATGGATATGATGAGGAAGATTTTGTTGGACTTAATAATGCAAGAGATGGTGGAGATAAGTTTGTAATCACATATACAGGTTCTCTCTATGGTAGACGAAATCTAACTGAATTTTTAGATGGATTGAAAATAGCAATTGACAATAAAAAAATTGATAAGAGTAAATTAGAAATAAGAGTAGTAGGTAATATATATCAGGAGGTTTTAGATGAATATGCTAAAAAATATGATTTAGTGGACAATATGAAATCCTTTGGATATTTGCCTCATAAGGAAAGTATACAAATGCTATATAATTCAGACATTCTCCTACTGGTAATTGGTAAAGGTAAAGGATCTAAGAATTTTTATACTGGAAAGATATTTGAATATATAAGAGTTGATAGACCTATTTTATCTATTGTTCCAGAGGATGGTGCAGCAGCACAAGTAATCAATGAGACCAATACAGGTACTGTAGTAGATCCTGAAGATATAGATGGAATAAGTGTTGTTTTAGAAAGATATTATAAAAGCTGGATAGAAGGTAAATTAGTTCATGAACCAAATTGGGATAAGATACAAGTATATAGTAGAGAATCTCAAGCGAAAAGACTATCTGAAATATTCAAGGAATCAAAGGATATTTAGTAATAATTTAGGAAGGTGATTTTGTGAAGAAAAAATGGAATTGGATAGATACGACTATAACAATTATCATATTGTTAGCAGTTATAGTATTTTTAAACCGAGGTAAGATAATTAAAAAATCTAAGGATGTTGTGACAGCAGGCGGCAAGAACATAGTCATAACTGTTGAAGCCAGTGAATTAACTGAAGAAATGGTAACTGATTTAAAAATAGGAGATCAACTTTTCTCCCAAAACAATTTACAAAAAGGTTTTGTAGAAGAAATAAACATTGACCCAAAAGTGAAATCTATTGTAGGTGAAGATGGAAAAATGGCTACTTATGAAGATGCAGAGGAAGTAACAGTAACTGTAAAGATTAAAGCAGAAGTTGCTTCGTCAGGTCCTTATATGGATTTAGGCGGTCAAGAGATAAAGGTAGGACTTCCTATGATAATGAAAACAACTACAGTTGAATTTCCTGGTACTATAAAGCATATAGAGGTGAAATAATTGAAACTAATAGATAAAGAAGGTAGAATTTTTGGTAAAATAAATATTTTAGATTTTCTTGCTATGATTTTAGTAGCATTTTTAATATTTTTATCTCTTTTAAAGATATTAAATAAAGATCTTGCAGATTTATCCGTAAAGGATGAAATAGTTAATGTGGAAGTAGAGGCAACTATTGTAACAGATAAGGGATATCTTGATGTAATAGCAGTTGGAGATCAATTAGGCGAGATGAAGCATTATTTAGACGCTTATATAGAAGAGGTTGAAATATTACCTGTAGAGGCGACAAATTTAGATAAGGATGGAAATGTAGTTACCTCAATAGATCCAATGATGGAAAAGGCTAGGATCAAGTTTAAAGCAACTACTCCATATAAAAATTATAGCTATAAGTTTGGAAAACAAGAGTTGAGACAAGGCAAAATAATCTTTATAGAATCTGATTTATATAGGTTAAAAGCTCAAATAGTAAGTTTAAAGGTAGTGGATTAATATGGATATAAGAAAAGCTATTAAAGGAAGTTTTATTTTCAACCTATTACTTAGCCTTAAAAAATTATCAGATAATAGTTTTTTATTTAGGATGCAAAATAAAACCGATAATAAAGGAAAATATAAGCCAGAAGAATATAAAACTTGGATGGATATTAGTTTTATTTATATATTTCTTATGAATTTAGATAAGAAATTTATGAAGATGGAAGAATTTATATTTAACTCCTTAACAAATAGTGTAATTTTAAGACCCTTTATGAAAAAAATAAATACAGAAGAGGTAGTTACAGAAAGGCCTATTAGAGATAATAGCTATTTATATAGAATAATCAAAAAGATAAAAGGTAAAGGTTCCTGGTTAGATTTATTGATATTTATTCCTGCTTCTTATATAGTTGTGGATTTTGTAATTAGAAGGACTCGCGGATTAGCTTCTTTAGGTTCCATATGGGATGAATTATTATTAATTCTTCTAGTTGGATATATAATTCTTAAAAGAATATTATCTGGTGGAAAAATTAAGCATAATTTTACACCTATGGATTTGCCCGCGGCTATCTATATAGTTTTAGGAATTTGCCATGTGTTTATAGTTGCGCCTAATCTAGGTATAGCAATAGAAGGATTTCGCGCAGTTTTCCAGCATATTCTTTGGTATTTTGTGGCTACACAATTTATTAGAAGTATAGAAGATTCTGAGAGAGTGATTAACTTAATGCTTTCTACAGGATTGTTTATGGGAATCCATGCAGTATATCAATATATTGCGAAGGTTCCTATGCCTGGGAATTGGGTGGATACAACTGAAAATATTAGAACTAGGGCTTTTTCTATAGTTGGTAGTCCTAATATATTAGGTGTTATTTTTGTTTTACTTATTCCTATTGCAATTTCAATGCTTATTACTCATAAGGATAAATATATGAGAGTATTTTATTTTAGTGCAACTATGTTTATGACCATAGGTTTACTTTTAACTTTATCTAGGGGAGCATGGTTAGCCTTTGCTGGAGCTATGTTTATTTTCATTATTACTTTAAATCCAAGGTTAATAATACCTTTTATAGCCTTTGTAGGTATATTTATTTTATTTGGTGGTTCTTTAAGTCAAAGACTATTGTTCATGTTATCTCCTGTATACCTAATAAAATCTGCGGCTGGAGGTAGATTATATAGATGGGAAATAGGGCTTACTATGTGGCGTAGAAACAGATTATTCGGCGTTGGACTTGGTAGATATGGTGGAGCAGTAGCAATTAATAATCAATTGGCTCCTTTCTATCTAGATAATTACTATCTTAAAACGTTAACTGAAATGGGAATATATGGTATAGTTGGTTTAGCTTTTGTTATTATATGCTTTATTATTTTTGCTATGAAGATAATAAGATATCAGGATGATATTAAAAAGAGAATCCTTGCTATCGGATTATTTTCAGGGGCAATGGGGGTACTGGCACAAAACTTTGTTGAAAATATATTTGAAGTGCCTGCTATGGTCATATACTTTTGGATTGTAATTGCATTAATAAATACTCTTGCACCAAAAGGAAAGACAGAAACCAATTAATAGAAAGGAGGGTCTTAAATGAAGGTACTTCATCTAATAAGCGGTGGAGATACAGGTGGAGCTAAAACTCACATAATCTCTCTTATAAAGGGTATCGATAAATTGATAGATGCAAAAATTATATGTTTTATTGAAGATACATTCTTCTATGATGCTAAAGCTGCTGGTATAGATATTGAGGTATTTGAGCAGAAAAGTAGATCAGATATGTCAGTAGTACATAGACTAGCTGATGAAGTTGAAAGAGAAGAATATGATATAATTCATTGCCATGGAGCTAGAGCAAATTTTATTGCCATGTTCTTGAGAAAAAAAGTGAAAAAGCCATTTATCACCACTATTCATAGTGATTATGAATTAGATTTTAAGGATAATTTCTATAAAAAAATTATTTTCACTTCTTTAAATAAGTTTGCTCTTAAGAGATTTAAATATTTTATTGCTATTTCAGATACTTTTAAGGATATGCTAATAGATAGAGGTTTTAAAGAAGAGGAAATATTTACAGCATACAATGGTATAGATATGGAACAAGAATTAAAATATATCTCTAGAGAAGAGTTTTTAGTAAGGTATGGAATTAACTATGAAGGTAAAATTATAATTGGTATTGCAGCAAGACTAGATAAAGTAAAGGATCACGAGACTTTTATTAATGCTGCATCTATTATACTTAATAGACGAAAAGATATAATCTTCTTAATTGCAGGAGATGGATATGAAAGAAGGAAATTAGAGTCACTAGTTCAAGAACTAGGCATAGAAGAATATATCTACTTCTTAGACTATGTAAAGGACCCATTTTCATTTTTTAATGCTATAGATATAAATACTTTAACTTCAGTAAGTGAGAGTTTTCCTTATGCGATATTAGAGGGTGCACTAATGAAAAAGCCTATTATATCAACAAATGTAGGTGGACTAAGTAAATTAATAGAAGATGACAAAAATGGTTATTTAATTCCCGTCGGTGACAGTAAAGAGTTAGCTGATAAAATAGATATTTTATCATCAGATAAGTCTAAAATTAAAGAGATGGGAGAAAAATTATATAAAAAGGTTGAAGAAAATTATTCTTCTAACGCAATGGCAAGAAAGCATGTTGAAATTTATCAAGAAATACTGCGTGATGTGAAATGAACCATATAATATTTTTATTGAAAAAAGAATGGCTGCAGAAAAAGGAGAATTTCTATGAGATTTAAGGACTCAATTCTTATATCAGGATATTATGGCTTTGATAATAGTGGAGATGATGCTATTTTAAAAGCTATAGTAAAAGACATTAAAGAATATAATAAAGAGATAAATATAACTGTGCTTTCTAAAAATCCTCCTAAAACTGAAAATATGTATCCAGTGCAAGCTATCAATAGATTCAAAATTAAAGAAGTGTTTGGAGCTATGAAAGACTCATCTTTATTTATTTCAGGGGGAGGATCTCTATTACAGGATGTAACAAGCACTCGTTCTTTATTATACTATTTAACTTTAATGAAGATAGCTAAGTTGTATAAGAAACCTGTAATGATATATGCTAATGGTATTGGACCAATTAAAAAGAAGCTAAACAGGTTTTTAACAAGAAAAATATTAAATAGGGTAGATATCATAACATTAAGAGATGAAGACTCTAGAGAATTTATATCTGATTTAGGAGTTAAAAATAAAAACATAGTGGTTACAGCAGATCCTGTATTTACTTTGGAGCCAGTATCGGAGGATAGAGTTAGGGGAATACTTGAGCGTGAAAGAATACCTACTGATAAGAAATTTATAGGTGTCTCAGTTAGACAGTGGAAAAATGCAGAAAATTTAATTACAATTATGGCAGATACCATAAGGAATATAATAAAAGAGTATAATGTAAATGTACTCATGATACCTATGCATTATCCAGAAGACTTGGAAATAAGCATTGAAATAAATAAATTAGTAAATGAAGAAGGATGTTATGTAATATCACAAAAATATAATGTGGAAGAAATAATGGGCATAATTAAAGAAATGGAGCTAATAGTAGCAATGAGGCTTCACTCATTAATTTATGCGGCTACTCAGCAAGTCCCAATGGTGGGGTTATCTTATGATCCTAAGGTAGATGGGATATTACGTTCTATTGGAATGGATTATATATGTAATGTGGAGAAATTAGTCTATGATGATTTAATAGAAAAAATAGATTGTGTATGGAATAACAGAAATGATATTAAAGAAGATTTAAAAAAACAAAATGAGGAATTGAAAAATAAGGCGTTATCTAATGTAACCATGGCATTAGATTTATTAAAGGGGTAGATTGTTATATGGATAGTATAGAAATATTTGGAGTAAAAATACATAATATAACCTTTGATGAAGCTACTAAAGAAATGATAAATTATTTAAAGGGTAGTGAGCTAAAAACAATTTATACTCCAAATACTGAAATTGTTATGGGGGCTAAAGATAATGAGCAACTTAAAGGTTTGATAAATGAAGGTGATTTGATAACAGCAGATGGTATAGGATTGATTTATGCTTCTAAAATTAAGAAAAAGCCTTTAAAGGAAAGGGTAACAGGATATTACCTAACTATTAAATTACTTGATATAGCTAATGAAAATAATTATAGTGTGTACTTACTAGGTTGCGAAGATGGTGTTGCTAAAGCAGCAGCAGAAAATATAAAGAAAACCTATCCAAATATTAGAATAGCAGGTTATCATCATGGATATTTTAAAGGTACCCATAATGGTTACGAGAACCATGAAGAAGAGATTAAAGTTATCAATGATATAAATTCTTCAAATCCAGATATAATTTTTGTTGGACTAGGATTTCCTAAGCAAGAAAATTGGATAGATACTAATAAGGGAAATATTAAGGGAAAGATTATAATAGGTCATGGAGGGGTAATGAATATCTTAGCAGGCAATACTAAGAGTACGCCTAAGATATTTGAAAAATTAGGTTTAGAATGGTTCTATAGATTAGTGAAGGAACCTTCTAGGATCAAAAGACAGATAGTGTTGCCTAAGTTTATGCTAAAGGTATTGTTTTCTAAGGATGTAATTAAATAAGGAAGGAGGAATTTTATGGGGCATAATGAAAAATGGTATAAGATAGTATATGACTATATTTTAATAGGTATTGGTGTATTGATGATGGCCATAGCTCTAAATTACTTTCTTGCACCAAATACTATAGCACCTGGAGGTGTCACTGGTTTTGCTGTAGTTATAGAAAAGACAGCTAAAATTCCTATATACATTACAAACTTAGCATTAAATATCCCTTTGTTTATTTTTGGTGCGAAAATTTTAGGTAAAGGAACAGCAATAAAAACCTTATACGCCACTCTAATACTATCCTTATTTTTAAAGTTCTTGCCACCAATAGTCTTAACTCATGATTTATTATTATCAGCTATATTTGGAGGAGTGTTAAATGGTATTGGACTAGGTATAGTTTTTAAATTTGGAGGAACTACTGGTGGCACTGATTTAGCTGGATCTATACTAAATAATAAGTTTCCAAATCTAAGCACAGCCACATTTATGACAATGATTGACTTATTTGTAGTTATCTTTGCGGGTGTAGTAGAGAGGAAAATTGAGATATCTCTATATTCAATTATTGCCATGTTTGTTACGATGAAGGTAATAGATATGATCTTGGAGGGGATTGGATACTTAAAGGGATTCTTTATTGTCTCTGATAGCCCAGATGAAATAAGCGAAAAACTTATGGTAGAATTAGGTAGAGGAGTAACTTTATTAAAAGGAAAAGGTATGTATTCGAAGGAAAAGAAAGATGTTCTTTTATGTGTAGTTCCTAGATCACAGTTTACTAGGGTAAAGGATATAGTAAAAGAATTTGATCCATATGCCTTTGTAATGGTGTCTGAAATGTATGAAGTGCTAGGTGAGGGATTCACATATGAGAAAAAACAATAGGAGGGATATAATGGAGTTAAAAGAAATAGCTCGAAGTATCAGAATAGACATAATTAATATGCTGGAAAAATCTCAGTCTGGTCATCCTGGTGGTTCTTTATCAGCAGTGGAAATCTTAACAACTTTATATTTTAAAGAAATGAGAGTAGATACTACTAATCCGAAATGGAAAGATAGAGATAGATTTGTATTATCAAAGGGACATGGTACTCCAGTATTATATGGAACTTTAGCGGAAAAAGGATTTTTCCCAAAGGAAGAGTTAGATAGATTTAGAAAAATTGGTTCAATTTTACAAGGTCATCCTGATATGAAGGATATTCCAGGTGTTGATATGACTACGGGCTCTTTAGGACAAGGGCTAGCTGCTGCTAATGGCATGGCTTTAGCAGGTAAATTAGATAATAAAGACTACAGGGTATATGCTATGATAGGAGATGGAGAATGTCAAGAAGGACTAATTTGGGAAGCAGCTATGTTAGCTGCACATTATAAATTAGATAATATAACTGTATTTTTAGACCATAATGGACTTCAAATTGACGGTCCAAACAAAGAAATAATGAATATTGAACCTATTGATGAGAAGTTTAAATCATTTGGCTGGCATGTACTGACCATTGATGGTCATTCTTTTGATGAAATATTAAATGCTATAGAGGAAGCAAAAAATACTAAAAATAAACCTACTATAATTATTGCTCGTACTCATAAGGGAAAAGGAGTATCATTTATGGAAGATCAAGTAGGCTGGCATGGAAAAGCTCCATCAGCTGAAGAAGCTTCTAAAGCTTTAGAAGAACTAGGAGGTGGTTTGAATGGCTAATATGATTGCAACAAGAGATGCATATGGTGAGGCACTAAAAGAATTAGGTGGAAACAATAAGAATATAGTAGTATTAGATGCAGACCTTTCAGGTTCTACTAAAACTTCAGTTTTTGCTAAGGCTTATCCTGAGAGATTTTTTAATGTAGGTATAGCGGAGCAAAATTTAATAGGTACAGCAGCAGGATTAGCAACAGCTGGCAAAGTTCCTTTTGCAAGTACCTTTGCAATGTTTGCTACAGGCCGTGCCCTAGAAATTATTAGAAACTCTGTATGTTATCCAAAATTAAATGTAAAAATTGGAGCAACTCATGCAGGTTTAACTGTAGGGGAAGATGGAGCAACTCATCAGGCATTAGAAGATATTAGTTTAATGAGATCTTTGCCAAATATGGTGGTTTTGAGCCCAGCAGATGCAATAGAAACGAAACAATGTATATTTAAGGCAGTAGAACATGATGGACCAGTATATATAAGACTTGGGAGAGCAAAAGTCCCTGTAATATTTGATGAAAATTATGAGTTTGAAATAGGTAAAGGTGTGGAACTAAAAGAGGGAACAGATGTAACTATTATAGCTACAGGTGTTATGGTTGAAAAAGCATTGTCTGCATCAGAAAAGCTAGCAGAAGAAGGTATATCGGCAAGAGTTATAAACATGTCTAGTATTAAACCTATAGATGAAGATATTATAATAAAGGCAGCTAAAGAAACTAAAGGTATAGTTACTGTTGAGGAGCATAGCGTAATTGGAGGATTAGGCAGTGCAGTAGCCGAAGTAGTAGTGGAAAACCAACCAACTCGTGTTATTAGGATAGGAACGATGGATACTTTTGGTGAGTCGGGAGATGGATTTGAATTGTTGGAAAAATATGGGCTTAATGTAGAGAATATTATAAGTAAGGCAAAAGAAATATTATAGATAAGGAGACCTCTGATATTAGTATCAGAGGTTTTTTATAATGAATTGGAAGGTTCTACTCTTTGTTTTTTATTCTAAGAACTTGATCCTAATGAATTTAAAGCAGATTGCCGAAATCTTTGATTTCGTGCAAGTTGTTTATGCAGTGACCAAGAAAAGCCTTTAATGATTCATTAAAAGCTTTTCTTATAAAATAAACATAATAGAGTTCTCCATAGAATATTAATTATATAAGATTAATATTGGGGGGATTAGATTGAAAAGGAATCAAATTATTGCCTTGGCAATTATTCTAGTTATTGGGATTCTATTCATACCTAAATTGTTAAAGGGAAATGAAGGACAAATAAAATTTAAAGAAGTAAAAGAAGAAGAGATTCCAGATAAAATTTCTGAAGTATTACCTAAATACTTAATGGAAGAAAGGGCTTTAACATGCAAATATAAAGATGACATATATGTTGTAGTTACAAGAGGAGAAAAGAAATCAAAAGGGTACTTAGTAGAAATAAATCAAATCATTAAGGAGAAATATAGCAAGGATGTATTTGATATAGTTGTATATGCAAAGTTTACAGATCCAGATCCTAATGAAATAGTAGAACAAGAATACGATTATCCATATATTGTAGTGAAAACAAATCTAAAAGATATGCCTGAAGAAGTACATTTAGATATTGAATATGTTGAATAAAATTTAATGTCTAGAAATTTATTTATAATATATTTTTCAATAAACTGCAGGGGGAAAGCTGTGCTATACCCTGCAGTTTAATTTTTATAGGGAATAGGAAAGTACTACTTGAATACCTCATATCAAAAACCTTTCGTAATGAGTTTTAAAAAAGTTTCCTCTAATGCGACCTTAAAAACTTTTCTTATATACTTTATTGGAAAATATTACATAGAGGATTTTCAGGATTTATGCCGAATTAATATAAATAGGTAACAAAAAGGTTACAAAATTAAACTCAAATTGGAGGAACAAAGATATGAAAAAAACTACGAAAACAGTAATAGGAACTGCGGTATTAACTCTTTGTATTGGTACAACTAGTTTAGCAGCTAACCACACAGTAGCAAAAGGAGATACTTTTTGGAAGATTTCTCAAAAATATGGTATAACATTGGAAAATATATTAAAAGAAAATAAAGCCAATCAAAAAACAATGATTTATCCTGGACAAGTTATAAAGATTCCTGAAAGAGCAGTAAATAAAAATGCTCCTAATAGAGGAACTGTAGATAGAGTAACTACTAGAGAAGTAGAAAAAATACAAGCATCACAAGAAGTAGTGCAAGATACTACATATGGAGAATATCTTAATTGGTTTACTGAAGTAGACAATATAGTTCCGAGAGGAGCAAAGTTTAAAGTAATCGATTTTTATACTGGAAAATCCTATATGGTACAAAGATCCATAGGATCAAATCATGCAGATTGTGAGACTTTAACTAAGGAAGATACTGATATTATGAAATCCATATGGGGAGGATTTAGCTGGGTAAGAAGGCCAGCTATTATAGAATATAATGGCAGGAGAATAGCTGCTAGTGTAACTTTTATGCCTCATGCAGGCCTAGATAGTGTGGCAGGTGGAGCAACAACAAACAATAGATCTGGAGGATATGGAAGAGGAATTAATTTCGATTATATAAAAGGCAATGGAATGGATGGTCATTTTGATATACATTTTGCAGGTAGTACAAGACATGTGGATGGAAAACAAGATCCAGAGCATCAAAAAATGATAAAAATAGCAGCAGGCATAAAATAAGTGAAAACTCCTAGAGGGATATCCTTCTAGGAGTTTTTTATAACGAATAGAAAAGCTTTACTTTTCTATTTTTTATTTTAAAAAATTGATATCCAAAGAATTTTAAGGAGATTTCCGAAATCTTTGATTTTGTGGAAGTCGCTTATGCAGTGTCTAAGAAAAGCTACCTTCAACGCTTTGATAGTGTTCACAATTTATATAAAAAAACTATATTGATTTTTATTAGAACCATGATATAATTTAGGTAATCGATTACCTAAATTATTATAGTAACTTATTAAGGAACGTGATAATAATGACAATAAAAAGAATTGCGGAATTAGCCAATGTATCCAGTGCTACAGTTTCTAAGATTATTAATGGAAAAGATAAGCATATAAGTGAAGCTACGAGACAGAAGGTACTGGGAATAATTGAAAGAGAAGGCTATATTCCTAATGGAATTGCGAAAAGTTTGAAGATGAAGAGAACTAAAACCATAGGAATTATTATGCCTGATGTTATGAATCTTTTCTTTTCCGAGATTGCAAGAGGTGCAGAAGATGCTGCAGAAAGAAAGGGATATTCGGTTATTTTGTGTAACTCAGATAATAAACAATCAAAGGAAGAAAAATATATTCAAATTCTTCAGGAAAAGATGGTAGATGGCATAATACTAACGGCCTCTGAGAGTAGTATAAGCAAATCTCTAGATCGATGTAATACTCCTATGGTATTAGTAGATAGGGATATTGCTTCTGATAAAAAAGTAGGACGTATAGTTGTAAATAATGAAGAAGGAGCTTATAATGCTACAAACTTTCTCATAAAAAAAGGATGTAAAAATATAGGATTTATATCTGCTGACAGTAAAACCAAATTATCAGCAGCACGTCTAAGGGGATATGAAAAGGCCCTTATAGATAATGGATTAAAAATAGATAAGGAAAAAATATTTTTACAAAATTATACCATAGAATCTGGATACCAAGGTACCATGGCTTTACTTATGCAGACAGAAATAGACGGAGTTTACTGTGGAAATGATTTAATTGCTATTGGTGCTATTAAAGCTCTTAAAGAAAAAAATATTAGAATACCAGAAGAAGTTAAGATAATAGGATTTGATGATATATCAATATCTCAATACATTGATCCGCCTCTAACGACTATTAAGCAACCTATATATCAAATGGGAGAAGAAGCAGTAGAAATGTTAATATCGATGATTGAAGAAAAAAGTATTAAGATGACCAAAGTTTTAGAAACAATATTAGTAGAAAGGGGGAGTAGCTAATTGAAGTCTATAGTTACAGTAGTTGGAAGTATGAATATGGATTTGGTGATAAAAGTAAATGAGATTCCCCAAATAGGTGAAACCCTATTAGGAAATGAATTATTGCAGATTCCAGGGGGTAAAGGAGCTAATCAAGGGGTAGCCATAGCCAAATTGAATAACGAGATTATATTTTTGGGTAAGGTAGGTAAAGATGTTTTTGGAGATGCATTAATTGAATCTATGAAAGAATCTGGAGTTAATATAGAACATATAGAAAAGACAGATGAATCTACAGGGATTGCAGTTATTAATGTAGATAAGCATGGTAATAACAATATAATAGTTATCCCTGGAGCTAATGGAGATGTAGATAAAGAATATCTACAAAGACATCTTATAGCTTTTGAAAAGGCTGATATCGTAGTATTTCAGTTGGAAGTTCCTTTAGAAACTGTAAAAGAAGGATTAAAGATTGCAAGAAAGTTAGGTAAGACAACCATATTAAATCCAGCACCAGCATATGAATTAGATGATGAGATAATCGAAAATATAGATATATTAATCCCAAATGAGCATGAATTAGAAAGAATATCAAAGATAAAAATTACTGATCAAGACTCAATATTAAAAGCTGCAAATAAACTTCTTCATAAAGGTATAAGACAAATAATAGTTACATTGGGCAGCAAAGGTGTTCTATATATAGATACAAGAGGCCATAAATTTTTTGAGGCCTATAAAGTAAATGTAGTTGACACAACAGCGGCTGGAGATAGTTTCATTGGTGGCTTTGTTTCTTCTTATATAGAAAATGGAAATATAGAAAGATCTATAGAAATGGGGCAAAAAACAGCAGCATTAGCAATACAAAAAGTAGGGGCTCAGAGTTCCCTTCCGACAAAAGAAGAAGTGGATAATTTTAGGTAAAGGAGGTGTCGATAATGGGAGAACCAATGTTAATCATGGAAATGATATCCAAGAGTTTTCCAGGAGTAAAGGCTCTAGATAGCGTAAATTTTACAGTGTATGAAAATGAAGTGATGGCCCTATTAGGTGAAAATGGTGCAGGAAAAAGTACATTAATGAAGATATTATCAGGAGTATATAAAAGAGACTCAGGTCAAATAATCCTTGAGGACCAGCCAGTGGAAATGATTTCGCCAAGAGATGCTACTGATAAGGGAATAGCAATAATTCATCAAGAATTAAATTTGATTCCCTATCTGACAGTATACGAAAATATATTTTTAGGTAGAGAATTGAAGCTAACGACAGGAGTTCTTAATAAAAGAGAAATGATAAGACAATCAGATGAATTATTAAGAAAGCTAAAAATAAATATTAATCCTAATGTAAAAGTGAATACATTATCTATCGCTCAGCAGCAAATGGTAGAAATAGCTAAAGCACTCTCATTAAATGCTAAGATCATTATAATGGATGAACCTACAGACACCTTAACAGATCAAGAAGTAGAGAATTTATTTGAGATAATTCGGGAACTAAAAAAAGAAGGAAAAGGAATAGTATATATATCTCATAGATTAAAAGAGGTCTTTGAAATATGTGATAAACTTACAGTTCTTCGAGATGGACAATTTATAGCTGAAAAAAAAGTATCAGAAGTAGATGAAGATGAGATTATACGACTTATGGTAGGTAGAACACTAGAAGAACAATTTCCCTATATAAAAACTAATTTTCAAGAAGAAGTATTAAATGTAGAGAATTTAAGTAATGAATATATTAAAGATATTGGATTTACACTTAGAAAAGGTGAGATACTAGGGATTTCTGGATTAGTAGGTGCTGGTAGAACGGAATTAGCAAAAACACTTTATGGAGTATATAAGAAGGATAGCGGCACAATGACATTAGATGGTGAAAAAGTAAATCTTAGAACTCCGAAAGAGGCATTAGATAAAGGTATAGTATATGTGTCAGAAGATCGAAAGCATGACGGGCTTATTTTAATGATGGATGTAAGGAGTAACATGACCATATCTGCATTGGAGAAATTCAAAAGATTTCTAGGCATAGATAAAAAGAAAGAAAATAGAATTGCATCAGAATATAGAGAGAAAATCAATATAAAAACACCTTCCCTTCATCAAAAAGTTCAGAACCTGAGTGGTGGAAATCAGCAGAAGGTAGCAATTGCTAAATCACTTCTTACAGACCCAAAGGTATTAATCTTAGATGAACCGACAAGAGGTGTTGATGTAGGAGCCAAAAAAGAAATATATGATCTTTTAAATAAAATCAAAGAGGAAGGCAGATCAATTATAATGATTTCATCAGAAATGCCAGAGATATTAGGAATGAGTGATCGTATATTAGTAATGCATGAAGGACAATTAAGAGGTGAGATATCTAGGGAAGAAGCTACACAAGAAAAGATAATGAGTTATATAGTAAGAGGGGAGGATAGATAGAATGGAAAATAGAAACTTAGACAAGTTAAGACCAATAATTGGACTAATAATTTTCTCAGTAATTATAAGTATTTTAAATCCAAGATTTCTAACTATGGGAAATCTTCTAAATGTATTTAGACAAACATCTATAAATGCAATAATTGCTGCTGGAATGACCTTTGTAATATTATCAGCGGGCATAGATTTATCTGTAGGGTCTATTCTAGGATTTTCAGGAGCTGTAGGGGCGAAGATGCTAGCATCAGGCTATAATATTTGGTTATCTCTCTTAGCGGCCATAGTTATTGGTGCAGTAGCAGGAATAGTGAATGGAATAATTATTACTAAAGGAAAGGTACAACCATTTATAGCCACTCTTGCTATTATGATTCTTTTGAGAGGTGCAACAATGGTATTTACCTCTGGGAGGCCAATACCTGTTTCTGGAGAACATATATCAGGGGTATTTAGATGGATTGGTACGGGAGAAGTATTAGGTATACCAGTACCTATAGCTATTATGATTATTGTATTTATAGTCTGCTATTACATTTTAAACCACACTCAATATGGAAGACATCTATATGCTGTAGGAGGTAATGAAGAAGCTTCGTTACTATCCGGTGTAAATACTGCTAAGATAAAAATATTAGCATATACAGCTAGTGGTATACTAGCAGCTATTGCTGGAATCATTGTAACATCTAGACTATCTTCAGCTCAACCAACATCAGGAGAGGGCTATGAATTAGATGCAATAGCGGCAGTAGTACTTGGCGGAACATCTTTAGTAGGTGGACAAGGTACGATAATAGGGACTATTATTGGTGCGTTGATTATAGGAATACTTAATAATGCTTTAAATCTAATGGATGTCCAGTCCTATTATCAAATGATAGCCAAAGCAATAGTAATAATAGTTGCAGTGCTACTAGATAAAAAAGAGAAGACAAAATAAAGGTGGTATAAATATGAAGAAAATAGGTCTTTTACATGGAGAACTATCCAAGGTCATAGCAGAAATGGCTCACAATGATATGATTTTAATTGGAGATGCAGGAATGCCAGTACCAAAGGGAGTACAATTAATAGATCTTGCAATAGCCAATGGTGTGCCAGGTTTTTTTGATGTATTAAAAGCGGTATTAGGTGAATTGTGTGTAGCTGAAGGAATAATCGGAACTGAGATGAGTGAAGTTAGTCCTAACTTTAAAAAAGAACTAGAAGAAGTTGTGAAAGGTGAATTTATTTTAAAAGCTATTTCACATGAAGAATTAAAAAAGCTGTCTTGTGATGTAAAAGCGGTGATTAGAACTGGGGAATTCACACCTTATGCAAATATAATTCTTAAATCAGGAGTATTATTTTAATCATTGTTTTCTATAGGGCAAATGCCTAGAAGAAATATAAATTAATTGAAAAGGAGAGAGTTAACATGAAAAAACTATTAGTGCTTTTATTAGTATTAGTTCTATCATTATCATTAGTAGCATGTAGTTCTAATACGGGAGGAAAATCAACTGACGGAGCAAAGAAAATAGGACTAGTAATATCAACTCAGACAAATCCTTTCTTCGTATCACTTAAAGAAGGGGCAGAAGCAAAAGCAAAAGAATTAGGAGTAGAAATTATAGTGCTAGATTCACAAGATGATCCAGCAAAAGAAATATCAAATATGGAGGATTTAATAACAAAAGGTGTTGACTTAATCTTAGTTAATCCAACAGATTCTGATGCAGTAGTAAATAGTGTTAGAGCTGCTAATGATGCAAAGATACCTGTAATTACATTAGATAGGGCATCAAATGGTGGAGAAGTTCTATCTCATATAGCTTCTGATAACGTAGCAGGTGGAAAGATGGCAGGAGAATTTATAATTGAAAAATTAGGTGGAAAAGGTAATGTAGTAGAATTAGAAGGTATAGCAGGAACAAGTGCAGCTAGAGATCGCGGACAAGGATTTAATGAAGCTGTAGCTGGATCTGAGCTTAAAGTAGTAGCAAAACAAACTGCAGACTTTGATAGGGTAAAAGGATTAGATGTAATGGAAAATATTCTTCAATCACAGCCAGATATCCAAGCATTATTTGCTCATAATGATGAAATGGCTCTAGGTGCATTGGAAGCAATAAAGGCTAGTGGAAGAGATATAATGGTAGTAGGATTTGATGCTACTGATGATGCTGTAGCATCAGTAAATGCAGGAGAAATGGCTGCAACAGTTGCTCAACAGCCAACACTAATTGGATCAATTGGTGTTGAAACAGCAGTTAAATCGTTAAATGGTGAAAAAGTAGAAGCAAGTATTCCGGTAGAATTAAGCTTAGTAACTAAATAGATAAAATTAAGTAAATAAAAATGGAGTAGGAGGTAACTAAAAATTAGTTACCTCCTACTCCATTTTTACTCAACAAATCCAAATTTTGGAATACATTAAATTATGAAATAGTGTATAATTAAATCAGTTATCTACGGAGGTGATCCAAATGTTAAAAAAGTATAAAGTTCCAGTTGAAAAGCTAAGAAATCAATGTGATCCAAATATATTTCCCCATGAGACTACGGAAGATTGGATAGTAGATAGAGAACTAATAGGTCAAGATAGAGCTATGGAAGCATTAAAATATGGGCTCTCAATGAAGAGAAAAGGATATAATATTTATGTATCAGGTTTTATAGGTACAGGAAGAAACTCCTATTCATATTTAGTTGCTGAAGAATTTGCTAAGAAAAAACCTACACCTTGTGATTGGTGTTATGTATATAATTTTAAAAAGCCAAATTGTCCTAAGGCAATAAATTTATCTTCTGGGAAAGGAATAGGTTTTAAACAAGAAATAGAATCTGCTATAAAGAATATAGAAACTGAAATACCTAGGGCCTTAAGTTCAAAGGATTATGAAGATAGTAAAAATGCTATATTTAATGAAAATAAAAAAGTAGCTGAAAGTATATTAATGGAATTGAATAATTTTGCAAAAGAATATAGTTTCGTATTTAAGCAAACAGATAGAGGTATATTGAGCATACCCTTGATTGATAATAGACCTATGACTGATGAAGAACTTGAAAAATTATCAGATGATGAAATGGATAGACTTGGAGATATATCCATAGAGTTAACTCAAAAATCTTATGATTATATTAAGCGAATAAAGGCTGTTGAAACTAAATTAAAAAATGAAATAAAAAGGATAAAGGAAGAACAAATTGTATTAGTAGCTACTACATTTATAGGGCCAATTCAAGTAAAGTATAGAGAAAATGAAGGAATAACTAGTTTTCTTTTGGATATGAAGGAAGATATAGTAAAAAATTATGAAATGTTTTTAGACAATGAAGAAGAAAACTATGTGGAGAAGATCTTTTTACAAGGGAATAAAAAAGAGGATTTTTTAAAAAGATATTCTATCAATTTATTTATAGATAATAGCTATACTCAAGGAGCACCAGTTATTAGGGAGATGAATCCTAATTATTATAATTTATTTGGTAAAATAGAGTATGCTAATGAGATGGGTGTTGCAAAGACAGATCATACTAGAATTAAACCAGGTTCTATGCATGAAGCTAATGGAGGATATATATTAATTCAAGCAAAAGACATTTTACAAAATAGAATTTCTTGGGAAGGGTTAAAGAGGACAATAACTACTGAGGAATTAAAGGTTGAAAATGTTTACAGTTCAAATTTAACATCTGAAACATTAAATCCTGAGCCAATTCCATTAGATATCAAGATAATAATTATTGGTGATTACATCACCTATCATATTTTGTATGCTTATGATGAAGAATTCAAAAAAATATTTAGAATAAGGGCAGACTTTGATACTGAAATGGAGAGAAATAAAGAAAATATATTAAAAATAGGTTCTTTTGTAGCTTATCAATGTAAAGAGGAAAACTTGCTACCATTCCATAAAGAGGCATTAGGAGCAATAATAGATTTAAGCAGTAGAATAGCAGATGAGAAAAATAAACTTACTGCCAGTTTTAATGAACTTGTAGAGATAATATATGAAGCTGATGGTTGGGCATCAAGTGAAGGTAAAAAAGTAGTTACAAAAGAAGATGTTGAAAAGGCAATATTAAAGAAACAGTATAGAAATAATTCATATGAGGAAAAACTTTTAGAGTTAATAAATAATGAAACTATCTTGATAGATACTCAAGGAGAAAAAGTCGGAGAAATAAATGGTCTATCAGTTATTGATTTAGGTCAATATTCTTTTGGTAGACCTACTAAGATAACTGCAAATACCTACTTTGGAAAAGATGGAATAATAAACATTGAAAAAGAAACAGAGCAAAGTGGAAATATCCATGATAAAGGAGTTTTAATTATGAGTGGATATTTAGGGGAGAAATATGCTCAAAATATTCAATTATCTATGACAGCTAGTATTACCTTTGAGCAATCCTATGATGGTATAGATGGAGATAGTGCATCAAGTACTGAGTTGTATGCTATATTATCAAGTTTAGGAGATATCCCAGTAAAACAAGGAATTGCGGTAACTGGTTCTGTAAATCAAAAGGGAATGATCCAGCCTATTGGAGGAGTAAATGAGAAGATAGAGGGCTTTTATAAGATTTGCAAGATAAAAGGATTCAAAGGTGGGGAGGGAGTCATAATTCCAAGTAAAAACATAGAAAATTTAATGCTAAATGATGAAGTAATCATGGCAGTAAAAGATGCAAAGTTCACTATTTATGCTATAGATACTATAGATGAGGGGATGGAAATATTAACAGGTATAAAAGCAGGAGAATTAAATGAAAGTGGAGAATACGAAGAAAATACTATTAATGCTTATGTACAGGAAAAACTAATATATTATGCTATGCTAGATAGAGAACTAGAAGAATAGAAAATAGCTTTCAAACTAAGATAAGAAAAAGGGATGGATAATTAAAATACCATCCCTTAAAATTATTCAGTTGCATAATTATCAAAATACCCTTGAATAAGTACTACAGGAGTACCTTTATCACCACTACCGCTAGTTAAATCACAAAGGCTTCCTAATAAATCCGTTAATCTCCTAGGAGTTGTACCAAGAGATTCTTCTTTTGCCACCATATGATTATTTTTAGTATTTATTTTCTTTTTAACAGCCTCTATAACTTCATCACCACGTAAAGCATCTAATTCTGTATCAACGATATATTTTAATTTTAATTCATTTGGTGTGCCTTCTAACCCCTTAGTGTATCCTGGAGAAACTACTGGATCAGCAAGTTCCCAAATTTTTCCGACGGGATCTTTAAAAGCCCCATCTCCATAAATCATAACCTCAATATTCTTACCAGTTTTTTCCTTAATCTTGTTTTGTACAGATTCTACAAAAACCTGACAATCCCTTGGAAATAGTTTTAGCTCATGGTCAGAAGAAAGGTTTGAACCAAGTACTCCATATTCTGGATTGTAACCAGAGTTATCTATAGGCGAGTTTAGAATGTCATCTAGCCCATAAACTAGATTAGCTCCAGCTTCTTTAAGTATTCTTTTAGTTCTATGTCTATCATGAACATTCGCCACCAAGATATCTTTCGTATAGTTTAATATAGTTCTTGGATCGTTAGAGAAAATTATTTCAATATTTTCTTTACCTATTTCTTTATATACATTTACATAGTCTACACCTGTAAAAGGATGTACTACTTTTTCACCAAATAGTTTTCTATAATCAGATTCTGCTAAGACATCAGTATAAGGATTGATTTTCAATTCATCCATTTTATCTATATCCATTAGGTGATTTCCTACTTCATCTGATGGATAGGAAAGAAGTAATACTACTTTTCTTCCACTGGATATTATTCCTTTTAATATAATGGAAAATCTATTTCTACTCAAAATCGGGAAAACTAATCCCACAGTTGAAGGGAATTTAGATTCAATATCTTTTCCTATAATATCAGCAGTAGCATAATTACCTTGGGCTCTAGCTAATAAGGATTCAGTAATACCTAAAACATCTCTATCGTTAATATGAAAGTTTTCAGAGTTAGCTGCTAGGAGTAAAGAATCCACTACAATATTAACTAAATCGTCACCTTTCTTGACAATAGGGGTTCTAATACCTCTTGCTGTAGTGCCTACGGTTCTTACCATTATAATTCCTCCTAAATAACAAATTTAACACCTCATATATTATATCATTAATAATATAAATTAAAAGATAGTGTTAAGTTTATTTTTTCAAACAATTAATTATTTCCTTTTCAGTTATAATTAAATCTACAGGTATATCAAAGGAATCTGTAGGAACTTCATTTGTGACTTGTAGGTCAAAAGCTAATCCAATCTTATCCACCTTTTTTTCAAATTTAGATAAAAATCTATCATAATAACCGCCACCATATCCAACTCTATAACCATTTCTAGCGAAAACCACACCAGGAACTAAAATTAGGTCTATAGTACTAGGGTCAATAAATCTTATATATTCTTTCTTAGGGGTAAGGATATTATAGTATCCTAATTCAAGCTCTGAAAAATCTAGGACTTCAGAAACCTTCAATTCTTTAGTTTTAGGTATGGTTATAGGTACAACTATTGATTTATTATGGCTTATAGATCTTTTAATTATTTCATGTGTATTAACTTCGGAATCAAAACTAATAAAAGACATAATGGTTTTAGCTTCTTTATAAGAATCCATTTTATACAATTTCTCCGCAATAATATCGCTATATTCAATAATACTTTTAGGAGATAAATCCGCTCTTTTTTGCAAGACTTTTTCTCTTAAAATTTTTTTGTCCAAAATAATCACCTCTTATGGTTTATTTATCTCACATTTTATATTATAATATACAATTAAGGGAAAGTAAAAAATGTTTCTATAAAATATTATCAAGGTAACCTTTTTTAAAAAGAATAATTTAAGAGAATTTTCCTATGTATTATAAAAAAATGGAAATTAATGGGACTTTACTCGAATTTTAATATATTATATTATAGAAAAACGAGGTGATATGTTTGATAAAATTTGAAAATGTAAGCAAAGAATACGATAATAATGTTAAAGCTCTTTCAAATATAAATGTGGATATACATAAAGGTGAATTTGTTTTTGTAGTAGGTTCATCTGGAGCAGGTAAATCTACTATGATTAAATTATTACTAAAAGAAGAACAACCTACAGAGGGTAAGATAATATTAAATGATATGGATATTACAAAGGTTAGAAATAGAAGAGTACCCTATATTAGGAGAGATGTAGGTGTTGTATTTCAAGATTTTAGACTGCTGCCAAATAAGACTGTATATGAAAATGTAGCCTTTGCAATGGAAATAATAGGTTCTCATCCGAAGGAAATAAGAAGAAAGGTACCCATGGTACTTAGTATGGTAGACTTGAGTAGAAAGGCATCTAGTTATCCAGATCAGTTATCTGGAGGAGAACGTCAAAGAGTATCTATTGCCAGGGCAATAGTCAATAGTCCTCCTGTGTTGATTGCGGACGAGCCTACTGGTAATTTAGATCCAGAAACTGCATGGGAAATAATGAAAGTTCTATCTGAAATAAATGGTAGGGGTACTACAATACTTATGGCAACCCATGCCAAAGACATAGTAAACCAAATGAAGAAAAGAGTAATAGAAATTCATGATGGTAAATTAGTTAGAGATGAACAGAAGGGCGGGTATGGTGATGCGATTTCGGGTGTTTAAGAACACAATAAAACAAGGGTTTCAGGGCATGTGGCGAAACCGTGGTATGGGACTAGCATCTGTTGGATCCATATCAGCTGTACTTATGATACTAGGTATAGTTTTAATTTTAATCTTAAGTATAAATAATTTAGTATTAGAGGTAAAAACTAAGTTTGATGAAATACAAGTGTTTTTAGAACTAGATCTAGAAGATAAAGATATAGAACCTATAGAGGAATCCATAAAATCAATAGAAGGTGTATTATCTGTAGTATTTCGCTCTAAGGAGCAAGGACTAGAAATAATGAAGGAACAATGGGAAGAAGAGAGCTATGTGCTAGAAGGGCTGGAAGATGATAATCCTCTTCAAAATTCTTATATAATTCAGTTAAAAGATATAAAATATGCAGATTCAGTAGTTGAGACACTTAAGTCTATAAAAGGAATAGAGGATGTAAACTATTATAAGGATATAATAGACAAGCTTATGGTAGTTGCTAATTATATTAGATTTGGAGGTATAGTTGTAATAGGAATCTTAGTATTGGTATCAGTATTTATCATTTCCAATACTATAAAAATTACAGTGGCCTCAAGAAAAAGAGAGATAAATATAATGAAATATGTAGGTGCAACTAATGGTTATATAAGAGGACCATTTATTATAGAAGGAATATTATTTGGGCTTATTGGAGCGGTATTTTCCATATTATTGATAAATTATGGATATGAATATTTCTTCAAATCAGTCAGTGATAAGCTCTATGTTCTTCTTACAGTATATCTAGTGCCACCGTCTCTGCTAATTAAGGACATAACAATAATGTTTACAGCTATAGGTGTTGGAATCGGGGCATTAGGGAGTATAGTATCTTTAAAACGTTTTCTTAATGTATAGGGGGGGCAATATGAAAAAAAGAAAAATTATATTTTTGGTTCTAGCTTTAATATTTACATTTAACTTTATTCAAGCATATGCAGATTCAGTAAATGATTTGAAAAAGCAACAGAAAAACGTTAATAAGCAGATAGAGAATACCAAAAAAGAAATTAAAGCCATTGAACAACAGGCAAAGGATGTATCTAAACAAATAGCAGATTTAGATGTAAAAATGGATAATGCTACTAATGAGCTAAATAATGTAGAAAAAGAATTGCAGGATTTAGAGAATAATATTGAAAAGACAACACTAGAATTAAAAGAGGCAGAAGAGAATGTTAATGATAAACAAGAAACATTTAATAAAAGATTAAGGGTAATGTATAAGAATGGAAATGTAGGATATCTTGAAGTACTTTTAGCATCTTCTGATATTAAGGATTTTTTATCTAGACAAGATATGATAAAAGCTATAGCAAAGCATGATACTGAATTAATAGAGTATATGAAGGAACAAAGAGATATAATAGATACAAAGAAAACAGAGCTGGAAATGCAAAAAAATGCAGTGGAAACATCTAAAACTAAGTTGGAATCTCGAAGGAGAGATTTAGAAAAGGCTACTAGAGAAAAAAAGGACTTAATGGGTAGATTAGAAAAAGATAAAGTAGCATATGAAAAAGAATATGATAAATTAAATGATTTTGCTAAGGAAATTGAATCAAAGATAGTTAAATTGCAAAGAAATACTGGGGCGTATTCAGGTGGTATAATGTCATGGCCTGTACCTGGAAATACAAGAATTAGTTCTCCTTATGGATATAGAATTCACCCCGTATTCAAGACTAAGAAACTGCATACAGGTATAGATATACCTGCATCGACTGGGACAAAGGTTATTGCAGCTAATCCAGGAACAGTAATATATTCTGGTACATTAGGTGGCTATGGTAAAACTATAATGATAGACCATGGTGGAGGGATAGTTACACTTTATGGTCATAATTCATCTTTAGTAGTATCAGAAGGTAAAGAGGTAAAGAAGGGAGATACTATAGCAAAGGTCGGAAGTACAGGAGTGTCTACTGGACCACATTGTCACTTTGAAGTAAGGAAAAATGGAGCATATCAAGACCCAATACCGTGGTTAAAGAGTAAGTAAGAGAAAAGGGGAAAAGATCCCCTTTTTTTAATATAAAAATTGGTTAAATATATTATTTAGATACCTCCCTATTAGTGTAGAAATAACTTTGACAGTTGTAAAATAAAGTGATACTATATCTATAGGATAAAAATTTAACAATCTTATATGATATCACGGTAAAATAAAAGGAGGAAGAGCATCATGAAAGGTCTTGTTTTTAAAGATATTAATCAAATTGAATTACAAGAAATAGAAAAGCCTATGATTGAAAAAGAAACTGATGCGATAATTAGAATCACTATGACAACTATTTGTGGAAGTGATATTCATTTATACCACGGACATATGCAAACCACTCCAGGGTATACATTAGGACATGAATATGTAGGAATTGTTGAAGAAGTTGGGGAAGCAGTAAAAAGCCTAAAAAAAGGTGATAGAGTAATTGGACCAGCTGCTCCTTTCTGCGGATATTGTGAAAATTGCAAAAATGGTCATATAGCTCAATGTAAAAATGGGGGAGTACATGGTAGTGGAAAGGAGTTTGGAAATATTCCAGGTACTCATGCAGAATTTTCACGAGTACCATTTGCTGATAATAACTTAATAAAAGTTCCTGAAAACCTTAAAGACGAACAAGTATTATTCGTAGGTGATGTATTGTCTACGGGATACTTTGGTGCAGAAAAATGTAGGATTCAGCCTGGAGATGATGTAGTTATATTTGGTGCTGGTCCTGTTGGATTATGTGCTGTACAAGCAGCAAAATTATTTAGTCCTAAAAATATAATTCTTGTAGGAAGAAAAAATCAATTAAGACTTGATATAGGAAAAAAACTAGGAGCAACACATATTATAAGAACTGATAAAGATGATTTATTTAAGAGTATATCTGAAATAACTAAAGGAAAAGGTGCAGATGCAGCTATTGAAGCTTCTGGATCAGAAATTGCACTTCAACAAGCAGTTAAGTGTGTAGGAATCAGTGGCAGAGTTTCTCTGGTTGGACTTTATTCAAAAAATATTGAGTTGCCATTACCAGAAATATTTATGAAAAATATATCAATTGAAATGGGGTTAGGATACTTAGGTCATATGCAGCGTTTACTTAATATGGTTGAATCGGGTCAAATAGATATGACATCACTAATAACCCATCGCATGAAATTAGATGATATAGTTAAAGCCTATGATATATTTGAAAATAATCAAAATGAAGTTGTAAAAGTTGTAGTAACACCATAAAACTTATAACTAATACGGTACTATTATAAATCCTCTATTTCCATCTTAAATGGTAGTAGAGGATTTATAAATATTTTAATAAGTTATATACACTAATCTTTAGGCTTTTTAATGTATTTAATTAATGGTATAATCTTAATGTAAAATAAATACAATAGTTGTATAACCCAAAAATTATAGAGGTGAGAAAATGTCCAAGAAGAAAGTCATAACTTTAATGGTAGTTTTATTATTGATTACAAATGCAATTACTTTCGGTCTAACTAATTTGATGAGCATAACATTTAATAATAAGGCATATGTGCCTTTGGCAGAATATAATAAACTTAAATCTATTTATAATGAATTTTCAAAGGTAATGGCAGTAGAAAATTATGTTAAGGAAAATTACTTGCGAGATGTGGATGAAAAGAAATTAGTTGATGGACAATTAAAGGGTATGCTCCAATCCCTTGAAGATCCATATTCTAATTATATGACTCAAGATGAATTTGCATCATTTTTACAACAAACTAGCGGAACATATGCTGGAATTGGAGTTGTAGTTACTCCAGGAGAGGATAATCTAATAACCGTAGTATCTCCAATAGAAGGTACCCCTGGAGAAAAATCAGGTATAAAGAGTGGAGATAAGATAATAAAGGTAAATGGAGTAGAATATCTTGGAGAAAACATGGATCAGGCTGTAAAGGTAATGAAAGGTGACCCGAATACTAAAGTGGTTCTAACCATTATGAGAAAAGATAAAGCTGGAAAAAATGATATTTTTGATCTTGAAATAACTAGGGAAGTAATTAGATTAATTACTGTGAAATCTAGCCTAATAGATGATAATATTGGATATATAAAGATTACATCCTTTGATGATTTAACATATAAAGATTTTAAGACGGAATTAGATAAACTTGGAAGACGTAATATTAAAGGTTTGATTATAGATTTGAGAAATAATCCTGGTGGATTATTAGATAGATGTGCTCAAATAGCTGACGAATTATTAGGAGAAGGTGACATTGTATATACTCAAACTAAGAGCGGTAAAAGAGAATATTTAAAATCTAACCAATCAATGGTTGATTATCCATTAGTCTTACTTGTTAATGGCGGATCTGCATCAGCATCAGAGATACTAGCAGGTGCAATTAAAGACCATAAGAGAGGGACATTAATTGGAACAACAACATTTGGAAAAGGAGTTGTACAAAGAATACACGATTTAGACGATGGATCTGGATTGAAATTAACTATTTCAGAGTATTTCACACCGAATGGTATTAACATCCATGGAGTTGGAATAGCACCAGATATTATAGTAGAGTTACCAGAAGGTGTTGAAGAAATAGGTGTAGATAACTTAAAAGAAGACATTCAGTTAAGAACAGCTATAGATGAAATAAAATCAAAAATTAAATAAGCTCAAATAAGGAGAATTAAAGTATGTACGGTTTATATCAGATTGTGTATTTTACAATAATAGATATTATAAATACTTTAAAGTCTCCTTTTTTTATTGCAGTCCTATGTATCATATATTTTCAATATTTAAAGATAGGCAAAATAGAAAAGGAGAATTTAGGTTATAAAAGATCTGCATTGCTAAAATTATTTATATCTACTATATTTGGCATGTTTGGAGGAATAATAACGACTGTGGTGTTTCTATACCTAGGTGTTGTCGTCATACCTAAGGATTTTATGTATATATTAATTGTTGCAATTATCTTATCTCTTATTAATCCTAGGTATATGTGTTTTTCCTATGGTGGTTCTATAGTAGCTCTATGCAGTTTAATAATAGGATATCCGAAGATCCAAATTTCTCAAGTAATGTCTGTGGTTGCTGTGCTACATATAGTGGAGAGTATATTGATTCTTCTAGATGGATGGAGAAGCAGGCTTCCAGTTTTTTTTGAAACAAAGAGTGAGATAGTTGGTGGATTTAATATGAATAGATTTTGGCCCATTCCATTTGTAATATTTATTGGTGACGGCTTGATTCATCCTATTACTCTTATGGCAATCCTTAGTTATGGTGATTATTCTATATCATCATATCCTAGGCAAAAAGTTGTAAAGACATCTGTAGTATTATTTTTATATAGCATTATTCTACTATATCTATCAAAAACTATAGAAAATCCTTTTATACCACCGTTATTTGCCTTATTAGGTCATGAATATATTATCCTGCAAAATAAAATGATTGAAAATAATAAAATCCCTATATTTACTTCTTTTGATAAGGGAGTGAAAGTTCTAGAGGTTCTTCCTAATACAGTAGCACATAAATTAGGAATAAAGACAGGAGATATAGTACTTAAAATAAATGGTGCTGAAATAAATAGCAATAAGGACTTAGAAGACCTTATGAATATAAAGATAAATAAGCTAAGAATTGAATTTTTTAATATGAAATCTGGATTATCTATAAAGAGATATTATGGAAAAAGAAAATCCCTAGGACTAATAATAGTCCCTAGGGATTTTTAATTGAGCTTACTCAAATCTAAAGAGTAAATCATTTCTGTTTTTTCGTTATCAAAAGGTAGTGTTATATTCAAATAAACTAGATTTCTATTTTCATCATAATAAATCTTATCACTAATAAAATGAGCTATTTCATTAGTTACTTGATCATTTAGTGAATATTTCTTTAATGTAAAGTCATTTTTATTAATATTTTTATCTACGTAAACTATATTATTATCTGGAAGTATTTCATAATTTAAAATATTTCCTTCAATCTCACTGATGATATCTTTCGCTTTCATATCATAAACAAATAATGAATTATAGTCATTATCTTCATTTTTTCTTAAATAAGAAATCATATTTTTATTTAAGAATTTTGGATTAGCTCCATTGCCTATTGGTTTGAATTTATCCCAATCAGAGGTAATAGATATTTTCTTATTTAGTTCATTATCAGCTTTTTCAACTATTAGAAAATTATCATTGTTGATTATTAAATTTTCTATATTTTTATTGAAAGTACCTACGGCCTTTATGTCATTATTTTTTACATTGTAAGAGTATACTGTGGAATTATCGTCATTATTTTCTATTAGATATAAAACATTATCATTATCCCATCTCATTGTCTTAGGATTGAATTTATTTTCAAAAGATATTTTATATGCTCTTTTATCATCCAATGGAATTATATATAGTTCTGACCCATTATCATTTACCTCTATAACAGAAACATAGTGTAAGTCAGAACTAAATTGTGCAGATGATATTTTGAAACTCGAAGAATAAAGCATAGATTTTTCATTATTTAAAGCACTATAATCCCATAATTGTTCCATGGATTTATTGGTATCCTTGTCTAATACTGTTTTTTTATATAAGATATAATCATTATTTATGTAACCTAAAATATGACCACTATCTAAGGAGGTTGAGATAGATAGTTTTTCTGAATCTATAATATTTCCTGTATTTGCATCAACCTGTGCAGATAAATTTACTAAAGGTATATCTGGATTTTCCTTGTCAAAAATACTATTGTAGGATATATCCCATACTATAGCGTCATTTATTCTAATTAGATCGAATATTGGAGTTCCTTTTGTTGACACTTTAAAATGAGATTGTATTTTATTTAGTACATCATTAATACCATATTTGATCTTAAGTGGAGTATAATCATCATAGATTATGTTAAACCTTAAATCCTCAATTTTTTTAAGTTTTGTTTTTTTAAGTTCCATAACTACTTGAGGTACTGCTAAACGAAGATCATTCTTATTGGAAATCCCACTAACATGAATATTAATTTCACTGCCCTTTTTTACTATACTATTGACATTGATACCTGAATATTCACTTAGTCCTAAGGATGCTAATATTTTTAGCTTATTGTTGTTAGTGATGATCTCAACAGAAGGTTCAATAGATTGGAAACTTTTAGAGAAAAGTATTTGTTCGATTTCATATTTAATTTCTTCTTCTTCAAATCTTGCATCGTCAAGAGCTACAGAATCTTTTTCATTAGGATTACAACCGGAAAAGACTAGTGCTATAAATATTGTGATGATTATTAATAAAATTCGCTTCATGAAAGTCGCCTCCTTACTGATAGTTTACTATATTAATCTCATTTCTTCAATATGCTTTTTCATAATAAATCTTTATTCTATAATATTATTTATATAATATGCTTTGACAAAAGGATATTATATAATATAATATATTATATGTAGGAACAAATGTTCAAACAATGAGGTGTAAATATGAATGAATTTAAAATAGAATCAAGCTTTAAACCAACTGGTGACCAACCAGAAGCCATAAATAATTTAGTAAGAGGTATTAATAAGGACCTTAAACATCAGGTGTTACTTGGAGTTACTGGTTCTGGAAAGACCTTTACTATGGCTAACATAATTGAGAAAGTTCAAAAACCAACATTAGTCATAGCACATAATAAAACGTTAGCCTATCAATTAGCTTCTGAATTTAAAGAGTTTTTTCCTAATAATGCTGTAGAATATTTTGTTAGCTATTATGATTATTACCAACCTGAGGCATATGTACCACAATCAGATACCTATATAGAAAAAGATGCATCAATTAATGATGAGATAGATAAACTACGACATTCTGCTACAGCTGCTTTATTTGAGAGAAGAGATGTAATTATAGTAGCATCTGTATCCTGTATCTATGGTTTGGGAGATCCTATAGATTACGAAAATCTTGTAGTTTCCCTAAGGCCGGGTATGATAAAGGACAGAGATGAGATAATGAGAAAATTAATAGATATTCAATATATAAGGAATGATATTAATTTTATTAGAGGGACCTTCAGAGTCAGAGGAGATATATTAGAGATATTTCCAGCCTCATCCAGTGAAAATACAATTCGAATTGAATTTTTTGGAGACGAAATCGATAGGATAGTAGAAGTAAATCATCTGACTGGTGAAGTAATTGGGCTTAGATCTCATATTTCTATATTTCCAGCCTCTCACTATGCTACAACTGAAGAGAAAGTTAAAAGAGCAATAGAAACTATAGAAGAAGAATTAGGTGAAAGATTAAAAGAATTAAGAGGTAAAGAGAAACTCCTTGAAGCCCAAAGGCTAGAACAAAGGACTAGATATGATTTAGAAATGTTAGAAGAAATGGGATTTTGTCAAGGAATAGAAAACTATTCAAGACATTTAAGCAATAGACCTTCTGGTTCTAGACCTTTTACTTTAATAGACTATTTTCCAGATGATTTTTTAATAATAGTGGATGAATCTCATGTTACCATACCACAAATAAGAGGTATGTACGAAGGGGATAAATCTAGAAAGACAAACTTAGTTGAATATGGATTTAGGCTACCATCAGCATTAGACAATAGACCTCTTAAATTTAATGAATTTGAATCTATTATAAATCAAATTTTATATGTGTCTGCGACTCCAGGCCCTTATGAATTTACACATACAGAAAATACAGTAGAGCAAATCATTAGACCTACAGGTTTATTGGACCCAATTATAGAAGTAAAGCCTACAGATCATCAGATAGATGATTTAGTAAATGAAATTAGAAGAGTAGTAGATAGAGAAGAAAGAGTATTAGTAACAACTCTGACTAAAAAGATGGCAGAAGATCTAACTAATTATTTCAAAGACATTGGAATAAAAGTTACTTATCTTCATTCTGATGTTGAAACAATAGAAAGA
The DNA here is from genome assembly GCF_018917285.1 of Tissierella carlieri. Classification (NCBI taxonomy): domain Bacteria; kingdom Bacillati; phylum Bacillota; class Tissierellia; order Tissierellales; family Tissierellaceae; genus Tissierella; species Tissierella carlieri. Next base: position 65,330 of record NZ_JAHLOH010000049.1, read on the forward strand.
ATGGAGATAATCAGAGACTTAAGATTAGGTAAATATGATGTTTTAGTAGGTATCAACTTACTTAGAGAAGGATTAGATTTGCCAGAGGTATCCTTAGTGGCCATATTAGATGCAGATAAAGAAGGATTTTTGAGATCAGAAACATCATTGATCCAGACTACAGGTAGAGCTGCAAGAAATGTCTTAGGAAAAGTAATTATGTATGCAGATAGAATAACTAATTCCATGGAAAGAGCCATATCTGAGACAAATAGAAGAAGAAATATTCAAGATGAATACAATAAAGAACATAATATTATACCACAATCTATAAAGAAAGGTGTAAGGGAAATAATAGAAGCTACAATAGTAGCAGAAGATGAAGCAAAATATGAGGAATCATTCTCCAAGGAAGAAATAGAAGGCATGATAGAAGGGTTAGAATCTGCTATGCTAAAAGCAGCCGAAGAATTAAACTTTGAAAAAGCAGCAGAACTCAGAGATAAGATAATTGAATTAAAGAAGAAGCTAAAGTAGAGGTGAAGTAAATGGCAAAGGACGAAATAATAATAAGGGGAGCTAAGGAGAATAATCTAAAAGATGTATCCTTAACTCTCCCTAGAAATAAATTCATAGTTTTTACAGGTTTATCAGGTTCAGGAAAGTCTTCTCTAGCCTTTGATACCATATATGCAGAAGGTCAAAGAAGATATGTAGAATCTTTATCTAGCTATGCTAGACAATTTTTAGGTCAAATGGATAAGCCAGATGTTGAGTATATAGAGGGGTTATCCCCATCCATTTCCATAGACCAAAAGACCACGTCTAAAAACCCAAGATCAACTGTAGGAACTGTTACAGAGATATATGATTATTTAAGATTATTATATGCTAGAATAGGTACTCCCTATTGTTACAAATGCGGAAAGGAGATCTCCAGCCAAACCGTAGAGCAAATGGTAGATAAAATAATGGAATCTGAAGAAAGAACGAAACTTCAAATTCTAGCACCTATTGTTAGAGGAAAAAAGGGTGAACATGTAAAAATTCTAGAGGGTATTAAAAAAGAAGGTTTTGTTAGAGTAATAGTTGATGAAGAAATGTATGATATTGGAGACGAGATAAAGCTAGAAAAAAATAAAAAACATACTATAGAGGTAGTAGTAGATAGAATAGTAGTTAAGGAAGGTATAGAGGGCAGATTATCAGATTCCTTAGAAACAGCACTTAAACTTGCAGATGGACTAGTTGTAGTGGATTTTATTGGAAAGGAAAAAGTAATGTTTAGTGAGAAGCTATCATGCCCAGATTGTAATATAGCTATTGAAGAGCTATCTCCTAGGATGTTCTCTTTCAATAGCCCCTTTGGTATGTGTCCTACCTGTAATGGTTTGGGATTTTACAAAGAAATAGATAGAGATTTAGTTATACCTAATCTAGATTTAAGCATAGATGAAGGTGGGATTGCACCATTTTCTAGCTCAAATGAATCCACATATTATTATCAAATTTTTAAAACCCTAGCAGAGGAAAATGGTTTTAGTATAGATAAGCCATTGAAAGATGCACCTGAGAAGTTTATAGAAGAACTGCTATATGGTACGGATAGGGTAATTTCCTTTAAATTTGCTAGTCATTTTGATGAAGAAGGGCTTAGAGATTTTAAGGGGAAATTTGAAGGAATAATTCCAAATCTAGAAAGAAGATATACTGCAACTAACTCTGATTATATGAGAAATAAAATAGATGAATATATGACAGAAAATCCTTGCCCAACTTGTCGTGGAAAGAGGTTAAAAGATGAAGTACTGGCAGTAAGAATAAATAAATTAAATATTGCAGAATTAACAGACCTTTCTATCACTAAGGCAATAGAATTCTTTGATAACTTAGTTCTTACAGAAAAGCAACAAATAATAGGACAACAAGTATTTAAAGAAATTAAAGAGAGATTAAATTTTTTAAAGGATGTTGGTTTGAATTATTTAACTCTTTCTCGTACAGCAGGAACATTGTCTGGGGGAGAATCTCAAAGAATTAGGCTAGCAACTCAAATAGGGTCTAGTCTTGTAGGAGTAGTTTATGTACTAGATGAGCCTAGTATAGGGTTGCATCAAAGAGATAATGAAAAGTTATTAAAGACTCTGAGAAATTTAACTGATTTAGGGAATACATTGATAGTGGTAGAACATGATGAAGACACCATGTATGCAGCAGATCATATTGTAGATATAGGCCCAGGTGCAGGTATTCACGGAGGATATATAATAGCTGAAGGAACAGTCGATGAGATAAAGAATAGTCCAGAGTCCATGACAGGTCTATACCTTTCGGGTAAGAAAAAGATTGAAGTTCCAGAAAAAAGAAGACAACCTAATGGGAAATGGGTAGAAATAATTGGAGCAGAGGAGAATAATCTGAAAAACATAGATGTAAAGATTCCTTTAGGAGTATTAACCTGTGTCACTGGAGTATCAGGTTCAGGAAAATCTTCTTTAGTAAATCAAATATTACACAAATCCTTAGCTCAAAAACTAAATGGATCAAAGGTAAAACCAGGAAAGCATAAGGACATAAGAGGATTAGAATATTTGGACAAGGTAATAGATATAGACCAATCCCCAATAGGTAGAACGCCAAGATCAAATCCTGCTACTTATACTGGAATGTTTGACCATATAAGAGATGTCTTTGCGATGACACCAGAGGCAAAGATGAGAGGATATCAAAAAGGCAGGTTTAGCTTCAATGTAAAGGGCGGACGATGTGAAGCTTGTAATGGTGATGGAATACTTAAGGTTGAAATGCACTTCTTACCAGATGTATATGTACCCTGTGAAGTATGTAAAGGAAAGAGGTATAATAGGGAAACTCTTCAAGTAAAATATAAAGGAAAAAGTATATCAGATGTATTAGATATGACAGTAGAAGAAGGAGTAGAATTTTTCAAGAATATACCTAAAATATCTAGGAAACTGGAAACCTTATTTGATGTAGGATTAGGATATATAAAAATTGGTCAATCATCAACAGAATTATCTGGTGGAGAAGCTCAAAGGGTTAAGTTAGCCACAGAGTTATCCAAAAGATCTACAGGAAAGACAATATATATATTAGATGAACCAACTACAGGACTTCATGTGGCAGACATTCACAAGCTAATAAAAGTATTAGATCAACTTGTAGAGGGCGGAAATACAGTAGTAGTTATAGAACATAACCTAGATGTTATAAAAACAGCTGATTATATAATAGATTTAGGCCCTGAAGGTGGAGATAAGGGAGGCACTATTGTAACAATAGGGACTCCAGAGGAAGTAGCAAAAGTTAAGAAATCGTATACGGGGAAGTTTTTAAAAAAAGTTTTGGAATAAGTTTATTAAAGGAAAATTCTAATTAAAATAGATTAGGACTTTCCTTTATTTTTTGACAAAATGCGACATTAAATATCGAAAATTGTATGAACAAATATATTGACGTTAAATATTAAAATATGATTTAATGAATTTAATAATTAAGGTATTATTTCAATAAATAACTTAGGGCGTATACTAACTTTAAAGTTTTATAGTCAGATGTATATATAAGATGATTTCTTTTCAATGAGGATTCATTCCATTATAGAATCTTAAGTTTCTGTATCAAACGCTGAAAGTTAAATATTAAATTTGGGGTGATATGTTTGGAGGGTGTGATCTTAGAGACTACTTCCGGGGGAATTTTAAAGGAAATAAGAGAGAAATTAAATATTAGTCTATCAGATATTGCAGGGAATGACCTTGATATCGATTTAATTAAGTTAATAGAAAGTGATAAAATTTCCTTGGAAACAGAGAATGCAGAAATAATATGTAAAAATATAAATAGTGTCTTAGAACAGAGGGAGATGGATTTAATAATTGAACCAGAGGATTTATTTGATCCAAGAAGATATTATGCAAAAGAAAGAGTGGAAACTTATATTAGCCAGTGGGACAAGCATAGAAAAGATGGGGATTATATAATAGATGAAGATGATTTAGATGATTTGGAGTTTATTCTAAGTGAATATAATCTTATGGATAAGAAGCTTAAGGTATATGAGCTGATAGGAGATATATATCGTGAAAAGAAGGACTATGAAAACTCTTATATTTACTATCTTAGGGGGCATGAATTAATTTATAGATACCCTAATAGGAAATCAAACTATCTGTTGACTATTAAATTAGGAACCAACTACATCTATAGAGGAAAATATCAGGATGCTGTTTCAATATTTCAAAATACTTTAATAAATATAGATAATATACCTGAAAAATACCTAATATATATATATTATAATTATGCTTTAGCTTATTTCAGATTAAAGATGTATTCATCTTCCTTAAAGGTAATTTCGGATTTATTGAGATATATTGAAAGGAAAGATTATGATTTATGGAGAAGAACATATAATTTACAAGGACTATGCTATCTTGAAAAAGGGGAATATGAATCAGCATTGAGCAGCTATAATAATGCTCTTCAGGTTTTAACATTTACTGGATACAGTGATCTTAAATATTTAATATATGGAAATATAGCTGAGACTTATACAAAGGTAAATGATGAAAATCGAGCGTATAAGTATGTAGAAGCAGTTTTAGAAGATATTGACAAACTAGATAAGAGTTCATATAGTTATTCACAAATTTGTAATCAATTAGCCATTTCCTATGAAAATCTAGGAGAATTTAAGAAAGCTGAAAAATACTATAAAGAGTCCTTAAAATATGCAAAAGAAAATATTCAGCAGGACTATATTTTGAAAAATCTTACGGCTCTTATGGAATTAAATACAAAAATAGAGGTAGAGGATATTTTTAAAATAATGGAAGAATACTATGAAAGTATTGTATCAGACATTAAGATTAATAACAGTTTATTGATAATTTTTAAATATTTAAAGACCTATACTGACAGTCAGGAATATCTTAAGCTGGAAAGGTTGATAGATAGTATAATAAAAATCAAGGGGGAATAGCCAAATGAAAGGAAAAAGAATATTGGTAAGTTTAGTTGTATTGATGCTTTTATTACTTAATCTATCTACAGGAGTAATTGCTGGAGGCGATGGAGGTCCAATTATACCAGAGAAGGGACCCTATGTTTTAAAGGTGGAAACAACTAAGCAGTAGTGAAACTAAATAAGCAAGAATAGTTTTATAGACGTTAAAATTAATCAATGAAGAAGAAAGCCAAGGTTTTGGTAAAAGTGCCAAAATCTTGGCTTTTTAAATTTTAATATAATAGTTCAGTGCATTATTTCATGTGAATTGTCTTAAAATAATCTTTCATTGACTTGTATATATTTACATTTCAATAGTTGAAAATAATTAATTTATTAAATAAAGATTGCTATCGCAAAATATTTGTTATATAATCAATATAACAAATAAAGCAAGGGGGTAATGAACTTGTTAAAACTTGAAGGCATTTCTAAATCTTATAATAAAGGTGCAATAAAGGCAGTAGATAATATTAATCTAGATATAAAGCCAGGGGAGATATTTGGTTTTCTAGGACCAAATGGAGCTGGCAAGACTACAACTATAAAGATGATAGTAGGATTACTTAAACCGGATAACGGAAAGGTGACTGTAGGAACAGTAGATGCCTGGAAGGAACCACTAGAAGCTAAGTCAATGATCTCTTATGTTCCAGATAATCCTGAAATATATGATAGATTAAAGGGGATAGAGTATCTAAACTTTATAGCTGATATGTATGGAATCCCTAAAGAGGAAAGAGAAAAGAAGATGAATTATTATCTAGAATTATTCAATATAAAAGATGCTATAGGTGATATAATAGCTAGTTATTCCCATGGTATGAAGCAAAAGTTAGTTCTTACATCTGCTCTACTAAGTGACCCAAAGTTATTTATCCTTGACGAACCTATGGTAGGTCTAGATCCAAAATCAGCTTTTAATCTTAAAGAGATAATGAGAAAAATGTGTGATGAAGGTAAAACCGTATTTTTTTCTACCCATGTATTGGAAGTAGCAGAGAAACTTTGTGATAGAATAGCAATAATAAATAAAGGTAGGATTGTAGCTATGGGAACTATGGAAGAATTGAGGACTCATGCTGAAGAAAGAGAATCCCTAGAAAATATATTCTTGGAGTTGACTGAATGATGAAAAAGATAATTTCATTAATCAAAACTGACTTTAATACTACCTTTGGTTTGTCCTCCATAGCCTATAGTTTTAAAAATAAGAAAAATAGATGGCAGATAATAGTCTTTGGTTTAGCTATGTTATCTCTTTTACCAACCTATTTTATGATGGTAAAGGGCTTAAATGGGATGTACGATATTTATAGTCAAATAGGACAGAGATCTATGTTTTTACTCTCAGGATTTCTAGCTTCACAGATAATGATATTTCTATTTGGACTTCTCTATGTAATGAGCAAATATTATTTTTCTAATGATTTAGCTCACTTAGTACCATTACCTATTAAACCATCTTATATTTTAGGATCAAAATTTGTAACTCTTATGATAAGTGAATACTTAACTTCATTACCTATAATACTACCATTTATCATTATTTATGGAACCAAGGGCGGAGAAGGTCCTATTTATTGGATATATTCACTACTATTAGCTGCCACACTTCCTATCGTACCTTTAGTATTAGCTTCTATTCTTATAATGATATTTATGAAGTATACAAATATCGGAAGGAAAAAGGATTTAATTAGGACAATTAGTGCAGTGCTTTTCCTTATAGCTATTGTGTATCTTCAACTTAAAATTCAAACCATAGCACAAAAGGCCATAATGCAAGGAGATAATTTTCTTATGAATCTAGTAGCGGATTCTAATCTCTTAGTGAAGAAATTAGGATTAGGATTTCCACCCTCTCAATGGGGAACATTGGCTTTAGTAAATAATTCTAATATCTTAGGATTAATTAATCTATTATCTTTTATAGGAGTAGGTATCATATCTTTCTTTATAATGATATTTTTATCTGAGAGTTTATTCTTTGATGGACTAATAGGAAACATAGAAGTATCAGCATCTAAGGGAAGAGGAAAAAAATTATCTATAAGAGATTCTGCTAGAGAAACTAAACCATATTTAGCTCTAGCCAAAAAGGAAATTATAATGCTGTTTAAAACTCCAGTGTATCTATTGAATGCAGTTGGAGGAGTAATTATATTTCCAATAATATTAGCAATGTCAAATATGACAGGTGGAGATGAGTCTCTATCAGCAATGATAGATATGCTAGGAGTTGATTCAGGATTAATTGCTTTAGCAGGTATAGGTCTTGTTGTAGCTCTAGGTATGCTAAATAGTATAGGAGCCACTACTTTTTCTAGAGAAGGTAAATGTTTCTGGATACAAAGGACTTTACCTATAAAAGTAGAAGACCAGATAATAGGCAGAGTATTATCATCTTTAGCTGTTCAAGTATTAGGTATAATTGCTTTATTAGTAAGTTTAATTTTTGTAGTGAAATTAGATATTCTAATTATTCTATTGGTAATATTCTTAGGACTCCTAGGTAGTATACCAATGACTCAAATTGGTATGATAATAGATATTCTACGACCAATGTTGGACTGGAATAATCCACAGAAAGCCATGAAGCAAAATTTAAATGTATTAATTGGTATGGGTGTAGGTACTTTATATGTAGGAGGACTAGTATTTTTAGTAATTAAAATAATAGATAGGGTAAATATAAATTTTATATATGGATTATTAACTTTAGTATTTGGTATCTCATCAATGATATTATTTGGGGTGTTAAAAAAGCTAATAACCAAACAGTTTGAAGTTATTGAGTAGAATAAAAAAGGCACAGAAATTTCTGTGCCTTTTGATATTACATAAGTCTTGAATAATATTCAACAACTAATTGATCTTCTATTTCTATAGGAATCTCATTTCTTTCTGGATATCTAACTAGAGTACCAGACATTTTATTTTCGTCTTTTTCTAGGTATGGATATTGATTTAAAAAGAAGTTATTAAAATTCTCTTTAAAAATCTCAATATCTTTAGATTTTCCCTTCAGCTCAATAGTATCTCCTAGTTCAACTATATATGAAGGTATATCTACCTTTCTATCATTCACAAGAATATGTCCGTGAACTACCATCTGTCTAGCTTGTCTAATTGATGAGGCAAAGCCTAGCCTATATACAAGATTATCTAACCTTGTTTCCAAAATTTTTATAAGGGCATGACCTGTTTGTTCCTCAGATTTTTTAGCAATTCTAACATATTTTGAAAATTGTTTTTCCATTACACCATAGTATGCTCTAAGTCTTTGCTTCTCTAATAATTGTCTTCCGTACTCAGTAAGCTTTTTGTCTGCTCTAGATGTTCCTCTAGTGGCTCTATCCATTGCTTTAGGATGACCACAAACATTTAATCCTAATCTCCTAGACTGTTTAAATCTAGGCCCCATCATTTTTGCCAATATTTATCACTCCATCAAAATTATTTGCCGCGATAATTTTGAGCCAAAAATAGTATAACATAAAAAAGCACAGAAGTAAATGATAATAATTATCATTTACTTCTGTGCTTCTAATTTATCTTAATTTTTCTGCCATTTCTCTTATTTTAATATCTTCCTCATCTATAGGATCACCTAAAACAATGCCATGAGGAATTGCTTTGTTATTTTCATCAATAAATACAAAAGTGATGAAGCCATCTGACAGTATATCTTTACTGTTATTTTTAGTCATTTTGCCATATACAACAAAGCTAGTTCTTCCAGCTTTTGCTATTCTAGTTTCTAAATTAATAATATCTCCCTTATTACCAGGAGTTTTAAAAGTCAAGCCATGAATATTTACACAAACTACATTTTCGGGCCTTTGCGTAGCCTTAGCACCGCATATAAAGCAGGCTTCTACAAACCATTCTGCTCCTCTTCCTGCAAATAAAGTACCATGATGATTTAAATCCTCTGATTTAACTAACCTAGATATTTTAACTATTTCCATTGTCTTTCCTCCTTAGATTTAGATTGTCACAAACATTATAACAAATCATAGATTAAAAGCAAATTATATTTATTATTTACAATCTACATGATATAGTATTAGTATGGTTTTAAATAAAGGTTATGGCTTGTTTAGAGTATCGAAATATATTATAATAATTAGGTTATATATTATAAAAATTAAATATAAGGGGATATGGAATGGAGCAAAGACTTTTACAAGAAAATAAGCTTATTAGAAATAGAATATTGTCTATGATTTTACCTATTACTGGTGAAAATGTTTTGCAAATGACTGCTGGAATTGTACTTATGGCAATGATTGGTAGGATTGATGCCTATGCAGTTGGTGCTATAGGTATAGCAACAGTTCTTTATAGGATATTATGGGGGATATTTAAAGGTATAGCCACAGGCACCTCGGTTTTAGTGGCCCAATCTCATGGAGCAAATAACTATAAAAAGCTAAAATCCATTTCGGAGCAATCATTTATTATTTCCATAGGTACAGCTATTATATTTCAGCAATTACTCTTTTGGTTTGCCAAACCATTATTAACAGTATTTAACCCAAATCCAGATTTACTTGCAAATGGAGCACTGTATTTAAAGACAATATCTTGGTCATTACCTTTTGCGGCAGTAATACTTTTAGTCGCTGGTATACTTCAAGGAATGGGTAATGCAAGGACACCTATGGTAGCTGTTGGCATATTGAATATAGTTAATATTGCTGCTGGATTCATTTTAGTAACTGGAAAAGCAGGTATTAAGTCACTAGGATTAATAGGTGCAGGATATGCTTATAATATAGCCTATATTACTTCTGCTATATTTGGAATAATTATGCTATTTGGTAAAAATGGGATTATAACTAGTATGGGAGAAAAATTGGAATTTAAGTTTAAATCAGATGAAGCTTTAATGATACTAAAACTTGGACTTCCAACATCCTTTGAAACATCATTTTGGCAAGCAGCATCGATATTTCTTACAAGAGCTATTCTTACTTATGGAGAGCTGGCTTATTCGGCCTATCAATTAGGTCTACAGGCAGAATCCATATCCTATATGCCTGCAACAGGATTTGGTGTAGCAGCAACGACATTTGTTGGTTATGCATTAGGTAGTAGAGACAAAGAGTTAGGTAAAAAATATCTTAAACAATTAATAAGATATACTGTTATTGTAACTATATTTGCTGCAGGTGTACTTCTCATATTTCCTAAACAGATAATGGGACTTTTAGTAAAGGAGCCAGAAGTTATTAGAATAGGTGCTATGTACTTATTTGTGATGGGTATAGTCCAATTACCTCAAAATATATCTGGAGTATTAAATGGAGCATTAAGAGGAGCAGGTTATGCAAAGGTGCCTATGATTAATGCAGGAATAGGGCTTTGGATTATTAGAGTTCCTTTTGTTATGATAATGGCTTATATATTTAAGGCAGATATACTTTGGATTTGGATAGGTATTGGAATAGATATGTGCTTTAGATTAGTATTCTCATACTGGTATTTTAAAAGAAAGGATATTTTTGAAAGTGATGCATTGATTATTGAATAAAAAATAGGAAGGATGAGTATATGAAAGATATAGAAATAGCAAAGAAGCTTTTGATAGAAGAAGATTTAGCACTAGTAGCAATAAAAAATGGTGAAGTAATTTTCAAATCTAAAGACAAAGGTATTAAACCTATGTATATTCTAGCTACTGAAATGAAGGCAAAGGTTCATGACGCTTCATTGGCTGATAGGGTAATTGGTAAAGGAGCAGCTATTCTATGTGGTTATATTGGAATCAAGGAAGTATATACTGATTTGATATCAGAAGGAGGTATTACTACCTTAGAGAAATATGAGATTCCATATACTGGAAATGAATCTTGTCCATATATCAAAAACAGAGATAAAACTGACTATTGTCCTATAGAGAAGCTTTCACTAGCTATAGAAGACCCTATATTACTGTTACAAGGTATAAAAGAATTTTTCGCATCAATAAGTAAGCAATGATTTAGCTAATTGCATCAATAGATAGGCAGGTAATAGCTTTGCTATCCTGTAGAAAGGAGATATTTAATGTACGAAAAAAATAATACTAAAAGATTAATTATAGCAGGATTATTATTAGCAATAGGAGTTATTATTCCAACGATATTTCATACAACAGGAATTCCAGGAAATATATTTTTACCTATGCATGTTCCAGTTTTAATAGGAGGCTTTTTATTACCGCCGTATTTAGCATTATTATTAGGTATGTTAACCCCTATACTTAATTCTTTGATTACTGGAATGCCACCATTGTTTCCAATGACAGTGATTATGGTTTTTGAATTAGGTATTTATGGACTTGTAGCCTCAATACTATATAGAAAGTTAGAATTACCTTCTGTAGTTGCATTGATAATATCTATGATAGCTGGAAGGATAATGGCAGGATTAGTAGTGTTTATATTAGCGGCATTTTTTGCAATTGAAATGGACCCTATGACATTTGTCATAGGAGGAGTTACAACTGGAATACCAGGTATTATAATTCAATTAGTTTTGGTACCTAGCTTAGTATATAGTATAGTACGATATACTACCATAGATTTAGATTAATAGACTAGGGAGGGGTAAAAATGAGTATACTAATTAAAAATATTAAATTAGTACCTATGGATGGGAAGAATGAATTAATAGAAAGTACAAATATTTATATTGTTGATAATAAGATAATGCATATTGGTGAAATAAGAGAAGATTTACATGTTGAAAAAATTATTGATGGAAACAATAAGATAGCCATGCCTGGGTTAATTAATGCCCATACACATATAGGCATGTCCTTACTTAGAAATTTTGCCGATGATTTGCCATTGCATGATTGGTTGACTAAAAAGATATGGCCTACGGAAGCGAAATTAAATGCTGATGATATATACTGGGGTTCACTTCTGAGTATGGTTGAAATGATTCAAGGCGGCACTACAGCTTTTTGTGATATGTACTTCTTTATGGATGAAGTGGGTAAAGGGCTAGAAGAATCAGGCATGAGAGGGGTACTTACTAGAGGTTTGATTGAAGATGATCAGGCACAAATAAAACTTAATGAGACTAGAGAATTATTTAAAAATTGGCATAGTAGGGGAAATGGAAGAATTAAGGTTATGGTAGCACCTCATGCGCCATATACTTGTAGCCCAGATTTTTTAAAAGAGAGTTTTAAACTGGCAAAGGAATTAAACACAGGTATCCATATACATCTTTCCGAGACAAAGAAAGAAGTGGATGATAGTTTTAAACTATATGGTAAATCCCCAATTAAACATGTATATGATTTAGGATTATTAGATACACATACTATTGCAGCTCACTGTGTTCATGTAGATGATAATGATATAGAAATTATGAGGGAGAAGAATGTGTATCCAGTAAATAATCCAGGTAGTAACTTGAAATTAGCCAGTGGATTTGCACCAGTGGATAAGATGTTAAAGAGGGGAATTTCAGTTGCATTAGGTACAGATGGTTCTTCATCTAACAATAACTTAAATATGTTTGAAGAAATTAATTTAGCAGCTATTATAAACAAGGCAGTTAATTTAGATGCAGTATCGGTTCCAGCCATATCAGCCCTTGAGATGGCAACTATAAATGGAGCAAAGGCTCTAAATTGGGATAAAGAAATAGGGTCAATAGAATTAGGCAAGAAAGCAGATTTAATATTAATTGATATAGATAAACCTCATCTTTATCCGCATCACAATATAATATCCTCTTTAGCTTATTCAGTTCAAGCTTCAGATGTTGATACAGTTATAGTAGATGGAAAGATAATAATGGAAAATCGACAGATAAAGACATTAGATGTAGAAAAGATAAAATCTATAGCAGAAGAACATGCTAAGGATTTAATTAGAAGATAATAAAATCGTGGAGAACAGGCTCCATATTGTTTTGTGAATATAATAATCATTAGGATTTTCCTAATGATTATTATATTTTTTTATTAATTGGCAATAATTTATGATAGCAAAAAATCCTAAGGGTGAGAATTATGATTTCAAAGAATCTAGAAAAGAATCGAGAAGAATTAAAAAGAATATTTAAAAATTCTGGTGACTTAATTATATATGAGTTTGATACCTTGTGTCAAAAAACAGCAATGGTTGTATATATTGAGGAACTTATAGATAGGAATGGATTATATGGAAGCTTAATAAAGCCTTTGATCCAAGACTTAACTTCTCATTATGATATATTATCAACAGTTCCTATTGCAGGTGCTCAAGAAGTATATGATATAGAAAAGATTTCACATAAAATTTTAGATGGAAATGTAGCTTTATTTGTAGAAGATATCGAAGTAGGGTATTTATTTGAACTTGGGAAATGGGAAAGAAGATCTGTGGATGAACCACATAATGAACGTGTAATAAAAGGCCCTAGGGAAGGATTTGTTGAAGATATTAATATAAATAAATCACTAATAAGACGTAAGATAAAGAATACCCATCTAATATTCGAGGGTTATACTTTAGGTGTACAAACTAATACAAATATTTGCTTAGTCTATATAAATAGTATAGTAAATCCAGATATACTAGAGGAACTAAGAAGAAGGATAAAAAATATTAGTTTAAGCTCTATATTAGATTCAGGATATATAGAACATCAAATAGAAGATTCTCCAAAGTCGATAGTTTCCACAGTTGCATATACCGAAAGACCTGATGTAGTAGCTGCAAAGATATTAGAAGGTAGGATCGCAATTATATGTGACGGATCACCAATAGTATTAACTGTACCAAGACTATTTATAGAAAGTTTACAGACACCAGAAGATTATTATCTTAAACCTCAATACGCAATTTATCTTAGGATCATAAGACTATTAGCCCTATTTATAGCCATAATTTTACCAGGGTTTGTTGTAGCCCTGAAAAGTTTTCATCATGAAATGATTCCTACTAGACTTTTAATGTCTATAGCAAGTGGTAGAGAGGGGGTACCATTTACAACACTGATAGAGGCAATACTTATGATCTTATTCTTTGAGTTAATGAAGGAATCATCTATTCGTATACCTGGTAATATAGGACCAGCGGTGACTACGATTAGTGGTTTAGTATTAGGGCAGGCTGCTGTTCAGGCAGGGCTTGTTGGACCAATTATGGTTATTACTGTTGCATCTACAGGTATAGCAGAGTTTATTTTTCCAGACCAAAAAGAAATGATAGTACTTTATAGATTTATAATTCTTTTTTTAAGTGGTACCTTAGGATTATTTGGCATTGTATGTGGGTTAGCTGTAATGATAGTTCATCTTATTTCTCTAAGATCATTTGGAGTTCCATTCATGTATCCTATAGCCCCCTATGATAAACAAGGTATGAAAGATTTCATTATTAGAACTCCTCTAGGTGAAATGAATTATAGGCCAAGAAATATAGGAAATAAGAATCAAAGAAAAAGGAATGAAAGAAATGAAAAGGATAAATAAAATTATAAAGATTATGATTATAACTATATATCTAGTATTAGCTTCTATATTCCTATCATCTTGTATCGCAGAGGTTGGAGGAAAGGAAATAAATAGGATAGCTATTGTTACATCAATAGGTGTTGATTATGAAGATGAAAAAGTAGTAATTACATGTGAAGTAGTAAATCCGATAGCTGTTAGTAATGCCAGTGATGCTGCATCAGATAACCCTAACCCTCAAGGATTTGCATATCCTCAAGGTATGGGAGATACGGTAAGGGAGGCAATTGATGATATAAATATACATTTTGATAAAAAAATATTTCTAGCTCATAGCAACTTACTTATCATAGGAGAAGAGTTTGCCCAAAGAGGTATAACTGATTTAATGGATTTTTTTCTAAGAGATAATGAGCCAAGGGAAGATATGTATATAGTAGTTGCCAAGGGTGCTAAAGCCTATGATATTATTGGAGTTAGGGCAGGATTAAGCAGAGCTTCAGGGAACTATTTATATGATATTCTAAATAATTTTCCCTATAACGCAAAAAGTATTAATATCAGCTTTGCAGAGAAGTACAGGTATTTTTATGATATAGGCAATAATCCAGTTATTGGTGTTGTACAGCTTAAAGAGGTGAAAGAATTAGATATAGAAAAACGAGAAAAAGAGCCTAAAAAAATAGTTCTAGATGTATCAGGTGGAGCAGTGCTAAGAAAAGATTATATTATAGGATATTTTACAGCAGACGAAATGATAGGATTTAACTTCATTGTAAACGAGATTAAAGGAGGCTCAATTGTATTTAGAGTCCCTGAGGAGTCAATTAAAGATAGTCCAATCATTGGTGAAAATGGAAAATTTGCTACAGTAAATATTTTAAAGTCAAAGTCAAAAAATAATATTAGTATAAATAATGGGAAGATACATTTAACTATAAATGTAAAGTTAAGAGGGGCTTTAAATGAGATAAATCAAGCAATTGATGCAGGTAATTCTGAAACTATATATAAAATTGAAAAAGCTTGCTCAGAAAGAATAAAAGAACTTATATCGATAACATTGGATAAGGGTCAAAAAGAATTTAAACAAGATAACTTCAGTATTGGAGTATCAGTTCATCAGCAGTATCCAGAACTGTGGAAAGAAATAGCAAAAAATTGGCAAGATATATTTCCAGAAATAAGCTATGATGTAAATGTAGAAACTACAATAGTTAAGATAGGTCTTATTAACACTCCTGCTAATGTAAGGAAAGGGAGATAGTTATAATGATAGAGAAAATATCAACAAGACAAATTATATTTGTTATTATTATTAGCAGAGTGGCTACTGTTTTAACTGTTATGCCTATAATTCACATGGGGTCAGCTAATCAGGACATATGGGTAATGATTTTAGTATCTTCTTTTTATACTATTTTATCTATTATTCCCATATTATTTTTATCTACTAAATTTAGTAACTTAACAATTATTGGATATATAGAAAAGATATTTGGGAAAGTTATAGGAAAGATTATAGGAATATTTTATGGAATATTTTTTATTAGAACATCAATATTATTTTTTTATATTGCAACTCAAATGATAAGAACAGCATTTATGACGGAATTGGCTCCAATTATAATTATACTTATTTTAATGATAGTTTGCATATATATAACTTCTAAGGGACTAGAAGTTATAGCAAGGGCAGCAGAATTATTCGGTCCTATTATTATAATTTCTCTTATTATTTTTATGTTGCTTGGATATAACAATATAGATTTTTCTGTGTTATTGCCTATATATAGAGATTCTGGTTTTTTAGATATCAATCTAGGAGCAATACAGATGACTCTCATATTTACAGATATATATATATTGGCTATGAATATACCACAACTTGAAAATAAAAAAGATCTATATAAAATTATAATAAAAGCCACTTCCTATTCTCTATCACTTATTCTAATGATGATAGTAGTAACGCAAACTTCCTTAGGAATAGAGCAGGCCAGACATTCTAATTATCCATTTTTAACTTATGTTAGAATGGTTAGGACCTATTCCGTATTTGAAAGAATAGAATCTGCTTTTTTAGTAATATGGACATTATCCATAATGATTAGAATTATTACATATCTTTACATTTCTAGTTATGCATTTAAAGAAATTTTTAAGAAGAAAGAAGTAAATATATTTGTATACATTATAACTATTATTTCTGCTGTAATAACCTACTATTTAGCTGATATTAATCCTATGATAGAAGAGATAGCTGTTCCAAAACTTCTAGAATATATCTATTATTTTGTATTCAAGATTGGGATTCCTACAATAGCTATTATAGTATACTTCTTTAGAAGAAGTTCCTTTGAGAAACAGGAGAGACTTGGAAATTAGTTGTTTAAAGGAAGAATTATTATAATTTCTGTCCCTTCTCCATATTTGCTTTTTATATCTATTGTTCCATTGTGGGCTTCAACTATAGATTTTACAATAGATAAACCAAGTCCAGTTCCGCCAGTATTTTTATTTCTTGAATTATCAGACCTATAAAATCTGTCGAATATAAATGGCAGATTTTTTTCTTCTATTCCTATGCCATTGTCAGCTACTTTAATAATGCTATTATCCTTATTTCCTATAAGAGTTATAAAAACTTTACCTCCTTCATTAAGATATTTAATGGAGTTTGAAAGTAGATTATACATTATTTGTTTAAGTTTATCTCTATCCATGGTGATTTCAATATTATCCTCTATGCTAGTTTCAATGCAAAAGCCTTCCTTTGTATATAGAGGAATAAATGTTGTAATAGTATCTCGAAGTTCTTTAGACATATCAAATCTAGTCTTATTTAGAACTAGATCTAGTTCTTCCGACCTAAAGGAATTTTTAAGATCATCAACTAAAGTAGATAATCTATCGATTTCTTTCATTAGAATATTTAAATGATCTTCATTAGGCTCCCATATTCCATCAATAATAGCTTCTAGATGACTTTTGAGGGTAGCTAAAGGAGTTCTAAGTTCATGGGAAATATCAGAAGCATATTTTTTTCTTATATTTTCTTGTTTGGCCAAAGTTTCACCAAGATAATTAATTGAATCTGATAATTCTAGAATTTCTACTGTACTAGTATTTACATTAGATTTTCTGTTAAGATTACCTTTGCGCATTTCAACAGCTGTATTTCTAATTTCCAATAAAGGATTAGTTAGAGATTTAGACAGCATAGTACTGGTTCCGAGTCCAAGAAAAATTGTGAATATAGCTGAAATAAAGAATGATTTAGTTAAGGTATCTTTAAAAATAATTGCAGATTCAGTTAAATAAGCATTATCAATATATCCTATAATTAATTTTCCCACCTCATCATTTCCTTCAAGTAATGGACAGGATTTTTCTATATAATTTCCCTCAGGAATGTTGTGCATCCTCATCATTCTTCTATGCATTCCACTCATTCCTCCCATACCATTTCCATTATTAGAAGTATACAAAATGTTATCATTTAAATCTCTTATTTCAATATATACGTTTTCTAAGGATGCATAGGAGTTAATTTCTCTTTGATATAAGACATATCCATTCTTATTATATAAATCATTAATTTCATCACATATTTTTTGAAGTTTGCTTTGTTGCTCTTCAGCAAGATAATTTTCAAATTTATTATTTATCATTAGATTTGATATAAAGCTAATGATTATAATAGAAACAAGAATTGAAAATATAAAGTTAAGAGTAAGTTTTTTAGAAAGTTTCATATATATTCCTCCAATAATGTAAAGAACACATTAAAATTATGTGTACAGGTAATTTTTTCGTTATAGTATAATTATATTATAACAGTTAATCTTGAAGTCATTATGAAGAATTTAAAGATAATTTTAATTTTCTCCATATTTTCTTCACATTTTATAGCTATAATGAAGCTATAAAATGAAAGGAGAGGTTATTGTGAAAAAATCATTAGTAGTAGGAGCTTTAGTGTTAAGTCTAGGAATTGGTTCTTTAGTTGCATATGCTGATACAACGAAAACACCAAGTATAATTCCTGGAAATAGAAATACAAACTTCAATATAGAAGATAGAGAAGCATGGTTTAAGGAAAGAACTGAATTTAAGAAGGAACAAATAAAAAAGGCTCTTGAAAGTGGATTAATAACAGAAGAAGAAGCAAAGGCGTGGGAAGAGCATTTTGAAGAAATGGAAGAATTTCATAATGAAAATGGATTCATGCCAGGTGGCTGTGGTGGAAAAGGCTTTGGAATGGGAAGAGGAATGGGCATGATGAGAGGTAATAGTTGGGCAAGATAAATTTGGAGGCAGGTGAGGCAATTTGTTAAAATGGATTAAAAAATGCTAGATAAACTTGCAAAGGCTAATAAAGAATCTTTTGGAGAACAACCATTGGATTGTTGTCAATTAAGCAAAAACAAATAAAGGATAACTACACTTTTTAATATCAAAAAGTGTAGTTATTGTTTTCCTATCCCAAATTTATATCCAGCTCCATAAATAGTATGGATGTATTCGGGAGACTTTGGATTAGTCTCAATTTTTTGTCTAATATTTTTTATATGAGTATCTATGGTTCTATCAAATCCTTCGTATTCATGACCCAGGGAAAATTCAATCAATTGGTCTCTTGAAAGCACATGATTTGGATTAGATACAAGGGCTAATAAAATTTTGAACTCATTTGTTGTAAGGCTAATGGTTTCATTGTTTTTTCTGACTATCATTTTATCTACTTCAATCTCCAAATCGCCATTATTGAAACTAAGTTTTTCAGCTGAAGGTCTAGAATTAGGATAAGATCTTCTAAGTAATGCTTTCACCCGACCAATCAATTCTCTAGGACTAAAAGGTTTTAATACATAATCATCAGCCCCTATGGATAAACCTTCGATTCTATCGTCTTCATGAGTTTTTGCAGTCAGCATTATAATTGGCACATTAGACACAGATCTTATTTTCTTACATACTTCCTCACCTGGAATTTTGGGTATCATCAAGTCTAGTATAATTAAGTGAATATCATTATTATTAAACGAGTTCAAGGCAATTTCTCCATCATTAGCCAAAAACACATTAAATTCTTCTTTGATTAAGTACGCTTTAATAACATCTGAAATATTTTTTTCATCTTCTACTAATAAAATATTTGTGTAATTCAAATTTAATCACCTCATACTCATATTACCCAAAAAAATAATATAAAGACAAAAAAATAAAAAAATACTTTATTTTTAAGAACTATTATGTTATACTTGAATATAATATTTAAAACATACTAAAATGCTATGAATTGGTAAAGTAAATTATATAGAGTATCTCAGAGAGGATTCCATAGGTGAAAGGAATCTATACAATATATATTTGAAGTGCACTAAGGAGCATGGAGTCGAAAATTATAGTAGACTTATACGGTTGTTCCCGTTATAGAACTAGAGTATGAAAGTACTTGAATTGAGCTGGGGATTACCTCAAGCAGAGTGGAACCGCGAAACTTACCTTTTGCCTCTGTATATTTATTTATACATGGGTAAAAGGTTTTTTTAATTTAACTTAAAAGGATACAAAGAAGGTGATAAAAATTTCGGAGGAATTTTACCTATAGATGAGGATAAACTAAAAGTATGTTTTATTTATAAGAAATAGAATTTCTAGTGACTTATTATTTTAAATTGTAAACCGCGAATTGAATAAAGGGAGGTAGCAAAATGATATTAAATAATATTGGAGAATTGGTGGGAAATACACCAATTGTAAGACTAAATAATATGAAAGAAGAAGGAATGGCAGAGATACTTGTAAAAGTTGAGTCCTTTAATCCTTCTGGTAGTGTAAAGGATAGGGCGGCTTTATATATGATAGAAGCTGCTGAAAGAGAGGGACTTTTAAGCAAAGGTGGAACAATAATTGAACCTACAAGTGGAAATACAGGTGTTGGTTTGGCTATGATGGGAGCAGCAAAAGGCTACAATGTGATTTTAGTTATGCCTGATACTATGAGTATTGAGAGAAGAAAACTAATGCAAGCCTATGGTGCAAAAATTATTTTAACTGAAGGAAAATATGGAATGGCAGGGTCTGTAGAATTAGCAGAAGGATTAGCTAGAGAAAATAATTATTTTATGCCAAATCAATTTGCAAATAAAAATAATTTAGTGGCTCATTATGAAACAACTGGTATAGAAATACTTAAGGCCACTGATGGGAATATAGATGCCTTTGTGGCAGGAGTTGGAACAGGTGGAACTATATCAGGAGCAGGAAAAAGACTAAAAGAATATAATAAAGATATATTGCTGGTAGCAGTTCAGCCAGCTAAATCTCCAGTTCTGACAGGAGGGCAACCAAGTGGTCATAAGATACAAGGTATAGGTGCAAACTTTATACCTGATATATTTGATAATGATATAGTAGATGAAATACTAAGTATTGATGAAGAAACTGCATACTCATATGCAAGGAAATTGGCAGCAGAAGAAGGTATTCTATGTGGAATTTCATCAGGAGCAAATCTGGCTGCTGCAAATATAATAGCTAAAAGACTAGGTGAAGGTAAAAGAGTATTAACAGTCCTTCCTGATACTGGTGAAAGGTATTTATCTACAGACTTATTTAATGGAGAGTGATTCTATGTTTAAATTTCTCATAGAAGAAGGAAAAAACATATTGGAAAAAGATCCTGCAGCTAAAAGTCTTTTTACAGCTATGTTTTTCTACCCAAGTCTAAAGGCAATATTTTATCATAAAATTGCATATAAACTATATAAGAAGAAGAGATTTGTGCTCTCTTGGATAATATCTCAGCGAGCTAGGAGGATAACTGGCATTGAGATACATCCTGGAGCTAAAATTGGAGAGAAATTGTTTATAGACCATGGAATGGGTGTAGTAATAGGTGAAACTGCTGAAATAGGAAATAATGTACTAATGTATCATGGTGTAACTTTGGGAGGAATAGGCGGAGAAAAGGGCTCTAAAAGGCATCCTACCATAGAAGATGATGTTATCATTGGTGCAGGTGCTAAAATACTTGGACCTATAACCATTGGAAAGGGAGCTAAAATAGGAGCAAATTCTGTAGTATTAGAAGATGTTCCACCGTATTCTACAGCAGTTGGAGCTCCAGCTAGAGTGATTAGAAAAAGAAATTATGGATATATTTATGTTGTGTAAATAATATTAAATTTTATTGTTTACAATATAATATTCTAGAGTATAATATATATAATATAGGACTAACAATGAACAAGAATAGTAACCATAATAAAGATCTAAAGAGAGCTAGGGATGGTGAGAACTTAGCGATACTATTATGATGAATGGACTTGGGAGTATATATCTGAAATAAGTAGGATATAGGGTTAATCACCCTTAAAGGATTAAAGTTGGCTTTTAGCAAAAAGAGTGGTACCGCGGAAATTACCCTTTCGTCTCTTTAATTAGAGATGGAAGGGCTTTTTTATGACCTAACCCGATTTGCGTTTTTTGCAAATCGATGGTAGGTCAAACGCAACGAACGCCAAATTCATGCGAGTGATAACGAGCAAATGAATTTGTGCAGTGAGACTGCGGCAAATGACCTAACACAATGAACGACAGGTCCTATCGGACACCACTGAATTATGCCCTACGGGGTAGATAAAGGTTGTGAGTTGATGTAGAGTCAGTACATTAAGAAATGTGAATTGTGCAAGCGGCCTATGTCTATGAATTATGAATTGAATTATAGGAGGGACTATTATGGAAAAGAAAATTGTATTTAGTGGAGTGCAGCCTTCAGGAGCACTAACTATAGGGAATTATATAGGAGCTATAAAAAACTGGGTAGAGCTACAAGATGAATATGATTGCTACTACTGTATAGTTGACATGCATGCTATTACAGTACCTCAAGTACCTAAAGACCTTAGAAAAAACACATTAGATGTCTTAGCTTTATATCTGGCTTGTGGAATAGATCCAGATAAAAGTACTTTATTTGTCCAATCTCATGTACCAGCCCATGCAGAATTAACTTGGGTATTAAATAGTATATCTTATATGGGACAATTAAATAGAATGACTCAATATAAAGAGAAATCTAAGAAATCTGAGGAGAATCTAAATGCAGCATTATTTACTTATCCAGTTTTAATGGCTTCAGATATACTTTTATATCAAACTGATTTAGTGCCTGTAGGAGAGGACCAAAAACAACATTTAGAATTAGCTAGAGATTTGGCAATAAGATTTAATAATAAATATAGTGATACTTTCAAGGTGCCAGAGCCACTAATAAAGGAATTCGGGGCTAGAATAATGAGTCTTCAAAATCCAGAGGCAAAGATGAGTAAATCTGATTCAGATGAAAATGGATATATATTGATTCTAGATAATAAAGATGTCATAAGAAGAAAAGTAAAAAGAGCTGTTACAGATTCTTTAGGAGCAATGGCATATAATGATGAACAGCTGGGGCTAAAGAACCTATTAACAATTTATAGCATATTTTCAAATGAGGAAATACCACAAATAGTAAATCGTTATGAAGGGCAAGGCTATGGAAAATTTAAAGAAGATTTAGCAGAGGTAGTAGTTAATGGACTTTCACCTATTCATGATAAGTTTGAATATCTGATAAAAAATAAAGATTATCTAGAAAAGATATATAAAGATGGGGCAGAAAAAGCTGAGTATCAAGCCATGAAAACCCTTAGAAAGGTTTATAAAAAGATAGGATTTATAGCAAGGTAGGGAGAACTTATGGAACTGATAAAACATTTTTTTAGAGGTACTCCAGATGGATATGTATTTCCTATCTGGAGTTTGACTCATTTGGTAATTATTTTAGTTGCATTTCTAGGAATTCAATTTATATTATTGAACCAAAGAAAACTCAGAAATCCTCTGATAGGAAGAAAATTTAAGCTTTTAATGATTATTATTTTATTTTTGCAGCAAATAATATTATATCTTTGGTACAGTTTTTCGGGATATGGTACTATAAAAGAAAGTTTACCACTATATAATTGTAGAATTGCTATCATTTTTATAATACTTGCTTTTATAACAGATAAAAAAATATTTAAAAATGTTGGATGCTACTGGGGATTTATAGGATCTATATTAGTTCTAATGATGCCTGTTGATTTATATCCCTTCTCATTTCCTCATTATACAAATATTTCCTATTTCTTAGGACATATTGGGTTGTTATGGTCTACAGTATATATTTTAGTGGTAGATCAATATAGGATAGATAGAAATAGTTTAAAATCAATATTGTATTTTACTAATACTTATAATTTAATAATTTATATATTTAATAAAGCAACTAATTCTAATTATTGTTATTTAAATAAAGCACCTTTTGCCGATGTGTTTTTCGAAAAATACATGTCACCTAGAACATATAGTTTAACAGCATTTTTTGCCTTTAACATATTTATGATTTTAGTATATTTTATATCAAAGACTATATATAAAGCATTAGAGATAGATGAAGAATTGGTTGAATCTACTTTATAAGGAAAAGTATAAAAATCAAGCTATAATTATAGCTTGATTTTTATACTTTAAGTTTTTATATGTATAAAAAGGGGTAAATAGAATATAATGTAAAAAATATTAAAAGATGAGAATAAAGAAGTTATTCTATGTATTTAAAAGAAAGGAGAAATTATGAAAACAAGTATAGATTGGAACATAATTAAATCTAAACTAATTAAATACATAAAAAAGTTAATAATTATGATATTGATTACAATTGTAATAACTTTCATATTAAGTAGGTTTACTAATCTAGGCTTTAAGAACTTGTTAGAATATGCTTCTCTTGCAATAATATGTGTAGGAGCATTATCAGTACTTGGTGGCAGTAAGATGGTAATGAATACCCAATATAACTATCAAAAATTTTCTACTGGGAGAACTAATCCAACAAAGAGTGATTTGAGTTTAATTCCTGATAGTTATAGATTTTGTATATTTATGGGTATTTCAGGAACCATTATTTACCTTATTAGTTTAATTTTCTAATTTAATGAAAAAACAGAGTAAAGAATTAAGTCACTTATGTCTTATTGACTTTTATCATATTTATGATTTTTAGCCCATTCAATAATTTTATTAGTTGTTTGTAATTCATTATCATTATAAAATACTGCCTCATAAACTCTATTTCTATGTTCATAAAGAGGGTCATAATATTTTATTATTAGTTCCTCTATTACTGGCTTATAATCGTGTTCTCCAATTAGTTTTATATATTTATCAATATTACTATCTCCCAAGTATTTTCTTAGATTATGGAGTGAGGTTATAAGTTCATTATCTGTATCATGAACATATTCCTTCAAAAGATTATTGACTCTTGTTTCTATATTAGCTTCAATCTTTACATTTATTCCATTGTTTATAGCATTATACAAATAATTAGGTATTATATCTTTACCTATTCTTTTACTTTCACCTTCTACAAAAACAAAATTTGTTTTTCTATTTTTTAAGGATTCGTATACAAGACTTTCAAACATTTTTTGGCTGTTTTGTTCACCAAGACCAACACTACCAAGGATAGAACCTCTATGATTAGCGCAACCTTCCAAATCAAGAGTATCCAAGCCTTGACTTCCCAGAGATTTTAAAATATTAGTTTTACCTGTTCCAGTATTCCCATAAAGGACTATAAATTTTATGTTTTCTACTACTGTTGGTAGGTGGTCATTGACATATTTTCTATACCCCTTATATCCGCAATCCAGCTTAGTGGCATTTATTCCAAGGGTTTTAAAAAGAGAAACTAATGAGCTGCTTCTAAATCCACCTCTAGCACAGAAAAATATAAGATTATTATATTCCTTATCGAGTTCAGATACCCTATCATAAATACTTGAAAGATTTTTTGCTGCAGTTGCTATACCAATTTTCTTTGCTTTTTCAATACTTTCTTGTTTATAGATTGTACCTATTAATTCTCTTTCCTTATCATCAAAAATAGG
Organism: Tissierella carlieri; assembly: GCF_018917285.1. Classification (NCBI taxonomy): domain Bacteria; kingdom Bacillati; phylum Bacillota; class Tissierellia; order Tissierellales; family Tissierellaceae; genus Tissierella; species Tissierella carlieri. The sequence continues at coordinate 90,780 of NZ_JAHLOH010000049.1, forward strand.
GATGTTAACAGAGCCTGGTATTGTTTCTAATGTATATTCATGGGGGGATCTAACATCAATTAATACATAATTTTCATCTAGTCTATTTTGATCTATATCTTCATAATTAATAATTTTAAACATATAATTCCCTTCTTCTATTAAATAATTTAAATACCTATACATTATACCATTAGTTTTATCTATAGCAGAGAAAATAATATAAATAAATTTAATTTTATAAGTGGTTTTAATGATAACTATAGAATACTATAGTATAAAGTCGCATTGGGAAGGGGGGATACTTATGTATGAAAAGGCTTTTAAAAAGTTGTTTTGGGGATATATCTTCATATTTATTAATCTAAGAATTTCTGGAGTTGATATATTACCAGACTCTATAGGTTATATTATTATTTTACAAGGAATAAAGATGTTATTGCCTAATAGCGAACATTTTACTATGGCAATGAAATATAATTATCCATTAATAGTTTTATCATTATTTTCAATTTATCAAAATAATATTAGAGATGGATATTTCACATTGCCGCAATCTAGTCTAATAGGTACTATAGTTGGGATAGCTTCAGCTGTTTTATCTTTACTACTCATGTATAATTTGCTCGTTGGAATTAAAGAGATGTGCAGAAAAAACAATATAATAGATTTATCTAATATGGCCGATGAGCTATGGAATTATTATTGGAAGGTTTTATTGGCAGTATTTCTAGGAATACCTATAGCATTGATTCCTGTAATAGGTCTTATATATTTAATAGTGGTTATCATAATAGCTATAGTTGTAAATATTAAGATTTTGAAATTATTCTGGGATATCTCAGAACGTTTTAATATTGATAAAGTTATTAACTAAAGGTAGATAGCAAACTGCTATCTACCCTATTATATATAGTTAAGATATTTTTTTGCTAAAGATACTTTCCATACATCTGGTCCTTCTTCAATATATTCCCATTCAAATTTTCCAAATCTTTTTTCTTCTAATTGATTGAATACATGAGATGGGTCCGTATCGTTTATTAACACCATTTTTTCACCTACTGGCAGGGAATCAAAAGTTCGTAAAACTACATCATTTATATCATTAATTTCATATCCACAAGTATCTATTTGCAAAATAGACATATTATCTCCTCCTAATAGTTTTAAATTATTATGCCCATCAACTAGAATATTATTTTATTAGTAAAATACTTTCAATACATAGGATAAATAGGGTATAATAGGATATATATCATTAATTTACAAAAAAGGAGTGGTGATTTATGAACTATAAAATACTTCATACTTGTATAAGAGTAATGGATTTAGAAAAATCTTTAAAATTTTATAAAGAAGCTTTAGGCTTAGTAGAGACAAGAAGAAAGGATTTTCCAGAGGATGAATTTACTTTAGTTTTTTTATCTGATGAATCAGGAAAACATGAAATAGAATTAACATATAACTATAATCCAGAAAAACCATATGTAATTGGTGATGGCTTTAGTCATATGGCATTTGGAGTAGAAGATTTAGAGGCATCAAGAGAAAAACATAAAGAAATGGGATATGAAGTTACAGAATTAATGGGTCTTCCAGGTGAAAAGCCAAGATATTATTTTGTAACAGATCCAGATGGATATGATGTTGAAATTATAAGAACTAAATAATAGAAACAAACAGTGAATTACCTCTGAAATATAGAGGTAATTTTTAAATAAAACTTTGTCGAAAAAAGTCTAAAGAAGATTGATTCAAATATTCTACCAATATATACTCATGATATTAAATTGACACTGAATAAAGCAAAGGTGATAATGATATGCAATCTATTAGAAATCAAATACTAATATATCTCATGGTAGGAGCAATAATACTATTTGGATTATTGTTTGTTTTTTCTGATTTGAAATTAAATGAACTTCCAAAGCATATTAAAGCTCAATATAGTGAAATAGTAAATGCTAGATCAGATGAAGTTGCTAAGGAGCTAAAAGGATTTATTGAGCAAATAACCATAATATCAAAATCACCAATAATAAGGTCAATGGACTTGGAAAAGATAAAATCTTATTTGCCTAATTTAGTACTAAAGAATAAATATAGAAATATGACTATAGCTTATCCAGATGGTAGGGCTTGGTCAACAATATTAGATGAATTTGATATTTCACATCAAGAACAATATCAAAAGATTTTTGTAGAGGAAGAGGAATGTATAATTTCTCAGCCATTTTATAGCCCATATGTTCATGAATCAGACAAGCCTATTATAATTATTTCCCATAGTGTTACTGATGAAAAAAATCGAGTTATTGGGCTAGTAAATATAGTAATAAATAACGAGTTTTTGAACGAGGTTGTAAGAGGAATGAATTTGAAGGGAGAAGCTTATGGTTGGATAATAAATAAGGATGGTGTATTAGTAGCACATCCAGACTCTCAAGGATCTTTAAAGAAAAATATTAAAGATTATATAATAGATGATAGTAATATAATAGATCAAATACTAGAAGAGGAATCTGGTATCATTGAATATATAGATGAGAATGGAGAAAATATATTAGTGTTTTTTAATAAGATTAGAGAATCTCCAGATTGGACCTTTCTTATTTCTATTTCTGAAAAATCAATTTACAAAGAAATAAATGGAGTGAGAAATACAATTTTAGCAGCTATTATTATAGGACTAATATTAGTGATTGCATTTTGTTTTTTTTATTCAAGAAGTTTATCAAAACCAATTCTAGAATTAAAAAAAGTATTCGAGAGAGCTGCTAATGGTGACCTTAATATAAGGGCAAATGAGAAAATATATAATGAATTAGGTTTAGCGGCTAAGAGTTTTAATAAAATGTTAGAAAAGATTAAAGATTTAACTTATAGAGATATGGTAACAGAACTTTATAATTATAATGGTTTTTTTCTGGAACTTCCTTATAAGATGAAGAAGTTAGCTGATAAAAAAATAGTGACATTCATAGTAATAATATCCATTGATGATTTTAAGCGGATAAATAGTATTCATGGTTTTAATTTTGGAGATGGAGTGCTCTGCGATTTTGCAAGACAGCTTAAGAATTTTTTGAGAGGAGAAGAAATTGTAGCTAGATTTCTAGGAGATGAATTTATCTTATTCTTATACGAGGATGATATGTTAACTATAGAGGAACGTATAAGAAAATTATGGAATTTATGTAGCGGTGAGGTAAAAATCAATGATAATCAATTTGTTATGAGGGTAAGTATTGGGGCTAGTGTTTCTACTGACGACAGTATAGCTATAGAAGAAATCATACATCAAGCAACTATTGCAAAACTCATAGTTAAAAAGATGGGAGGAAATCATTATAGATTCTACGATTTTGAGTTGGAAGAACTGATTAAAGAGGAGCAAAAAATAGAGAATGACTTGTATCATGCAATTGAAAAAAATGAATTTAAATTAGTATATCAACCTATTAGAGAATTGGCTACAGGCAGAAACGTAGGCACAGAGGCATTGATTAGATGGACAAATCCGTTATATAGTAAAGTTTCTCCTTTAGTATTGATACAAATAGCTGAACAAAATGGTTTAATAATAGAAATAGGCAGATGGGTTTTAAAGGAAGCATGTAGGCAAAATAAGCAATGGCAAAAAGAAGGTTACTCACCAGTTATAGTATCAGTAAATGTTTCAGCTATTCAATTTGAACAAACGAATTTTGTTGAAATGGTGAAGGAAATATTAGAGGAAACGGAATTAGAACCTAAATATTTAGAGTTGGAAATTACAGAAAGAATTGCTATGGATAGAGTAGAAGAGAAGCTTCTTAAAATGAAAGAATTAAAGAGTATGGGAGTTCGCATATCTATAGATGATTTTGGTACAGGTTACTCTTCATTAGCTTATTTTACACGTTTTCCTATTGATACATTAAAAATAGATCGCTCATTTATTAATGATATGTTGAATGATGAAAATGCAAAGACTATTGTAACGACTATTATTAATATGGCTAAATCTATAAAAATAAAAACTATTGCGGAAGGGGTAGAAACTTGGGAACAGTTAGAATATCTAAAGAAAAAGAGCTGCGATCAAATTCAAGGATATTTAATCAGTAAGCCTGTTGACCCCCATATAATAGTAGAAATGTTTGAGGAAGAAATTCTTACTAATTAAAGTAAGGATTTTTTTTCTTATTTCTATGTTAATATAATAACGAATGGGGTATATGTATTATGAAAGTAGTTGTAGACTGTATAATTTTGAGCATAAACTTTTAATAAAACAATACAAAAGGAGGGTATGATTATGAAAAAAATCTTAGTGGCGATTGATGGCTCTGAAAACTCAACAAAGGCATTAGAGAAAGCAAAAGAGCTTGCTTTATTAAACAACAGTGAATTAATGATATTAAATGTTGTTAGTGATCTAAGAAATTACCATCCATATGTTATAGACAGGGTATATGAATCTGAAATAAATAAGGTATTGTTAGAACATGGTAAGAAATTACTAGATGAAGCATTAAGAATTTTTGAAGGATACGAAGGGAAGGTTGTCACATCTATTAAATGTGGTGATGCCGCTCGTGAAATTATAGAAATGGCGGAAAAGGGAGGATATGATTTAGTAATTATGGGAAGCAGAGGATTAAATGCTTTATCAAGAGCGATGCTAGGTAGTGTATCAAATAAGGTGCTAAATCATATTAAGATTTCTGTATTAATAGTGAGATAGAATTACTTTTTTATAAATAATAAATTAAAATTTTTATCTACAGCCCAGTTAATCTAGGTTGTAGATTTTTTTGTTGATTTGTCACAGAATCGTAATTTGAAATCTCCATAGAATTATAATATAATTCTATAAAATAGCATAATTTATTTGATTGGAGTTGGATAGGAGATGAAAAAGAAAATATTTAAATTTATTACAATAGGTGCTACTGTTTTAACTATGACTTTAAATACTATTTCTGTTAATGCAAACTCTAGTAGTATGGGAATGCAGCTTTTAAAGAAATATAACTCAAATGAAATAATTTACTTAAAAAATAAACCAATAGAGATACCTGTATATGCCAAAGAACAGACAGAACAGTTAAGAGGGGTATGGGTGTCCACGGTGTATAACTTAGATTTCCCATCTAAAAAGGGATTGGCTGAATGGGAGTATAAGAATGAGTACATAAGGATTTTAGATAATTTAGAAGCCTTAAATATGAATGCAGTTATATTTCAAGTTAGACCGAAATTAGATGCATTTTATGAATCAAATATAAATCCTTGGTCAGAGTATTTAACTGGTACACAGGGATTAAGTCCTGGATGGGATCCATTAGAGTGGATGATTGAAGAAGCTCATAATCGTGGAATGGAATTTCATGCTTGGTTTAATCCATATAGAGTAACTACTGGAAGTGAACAGTTGTCTGATTTAGCTCCTAATAACTGGGCAAGACAAAATCCGCAATATGTTTTTAATTTTGGTGGTAAGCTTCAATTAAATCCAGGAGAGCCTGAAGTAATTAAATATATTAATGATAGTGTAATGGAAGTAGTAGAAAACTATGACATAGATGCAGTTCATTTTGATGATTATTTTTATCCTTTTAAGAGTGGAGATAGCTGGTACGCAAATGAGGAAGAAGCTGCATTTAATAAGTATGGAAGTGGATTCAAAACCAGGGACGATTGGAGAAGAAATAATGTGGACAAGCTAATAGAAACTGTTCATAACTCCGTTAAGACTTATAATAATAACAATAATAAGAGTGTACAATTTGGTATTAGTCCTTTTGGTATATGGGAGCATAAAGATCTGCATCCAGAAGGAAGTATAGAAGGAACAGGTTCTTTAACACCTAGAACATCTAGAGCTTCTTATGATGATCAATTTGCAGATACAAGAAAATGGGTTAAAAATAATTGGATTGATTATATAGCACCACAAATTTATTGGACCTTTGATGAGAAGGCGGCACCTTATGGAGAATTAGTTGATTGGTGGGCTGATGTGGCAAATGGGACAGAAGTAAATTTATATATTGGTCATGCTAGCTATAGAAAAGCCGATGTAAATAATAAGAATTTAAGTTGGAAAAATCCTCAGGAAATATCAAATCAGCTTAAGTTTAATAGTTTATATGATGAGATAAAGGGAAGTATATTCTTTAGCTATAGATCTTTATTGGAAAATATAAATAATCCAGTGAATAACGAGTTTATTAATATTCTCAAGACAGAACATTTTACTAGTAAGATTTCATTACCCACTAAATCTAGAACAAGTCATAGTGAAGTACAAGCTCCATTGAGTTTAAGGTCAATAGGAACTAACTATGGAAATATATTGATTTGGGAAGATTCCCCAACAAATGATGCTATATCTTATTTAGTATATCGAGGAGCAATTGAAGATGGAAGTAATGAAGGGAAAAGTATTGTTAGAAAAGTAGATAGAGATAATTATAATGCTTTTGTCTTTATAGACAAAAATGTTGATTTATCTATAAAATATAAATATGCAATAACAGCTTTAGATAATGAGAGTAGACCTCGTGAGCAGGATTAAACCATTAAAAATATAAAGAAATAAGTAATAAGGAAAGATCTAATTTAATTTTAATATATAAATAGGACAAGGGAATCGCTTCTTTAATAAGTGATTCCCTTGTTGATTAGTGTATACCTTCTATATTAGTACCCTCTTTAGAGATTTGACAATCAACCTATCTCAGGAATTTCAGATAGATGGAGATAGAACAAATGAGCTTAATGAAATTATACTAGGTAAGAAGTTTTAAAAGATATAATAATACTTTTAAATAAGATAAATCATTAGATATAAAGAAACTTATTGGGTATAATTAAATTAGGGAATAAAATGAAGCTTTATTAAGCTAAATTGAACAGGGGGAAAGTCTTATGTTTAAAAGAAAAAATAAAATTCAAAAGAGAAATAAATCAGATGACTTTGAACTAGTTCTATTAAAGAGTATTAATAATGAATATGAATTTAACATGGTAAAAGGTATATTGGATGAACATAAGATTCCGTATATAGTAAAGGAGCATGGAATTGGCGGCTATATGAGAATAATTAGTGGTACATCTAATGAAAGGGTTGATATATTAGTAGAAAAATCAGCATTTGAAAAAGCAAAGGCTATTTTAGAGCAGTTTGGCCTAGAAGAGTAAAATTCAACTACTAAAAATAAACTTATTTAAAAGCCATATAGATTTTTATATGGTTTTTAAAGGATGGAAAAAATAGGCTTGTGAAATTATTGAAGAAATATAAGCAAGGTAAAAATCTAAAAATACATTAAGAAGATTAGTGCATATTCTTAAAGCTTATAATCCAAGGATTATTTATATTTTCTTCAATAATTTTTCTAGATAAATTAAACCAACTTTTGCATTCATCAAGTATTATAGAATCTGAAGTTACCACTCTTTCCATTTTAGAAAGTATAATATCGGGATTTGATACTAGTTCTACCTTTAATGGTATTTTCCATGTATCTTCAAGATTAGTAATTTTACTTTTTAATACGCCAGAATTAGAAACTGGTGCGTCTAGGAAAAAAATTACCTCAGGAACTTCAAGCTGATTTAATTTATTTCCAATAAGTTGTAATGCTATGTCAGTTTTATCTATAGGTTTATAAGTACCCCTTAAACCTGCTAAATCTCTTATAACACCGTCGTTTCCAAGTATAAGTGGGCTTCCTGATAATGCTACCTCAAGAGTTATAATTAAATTGAATCCATCTATATGCATACACCCGTTTTTAGCTATTTCCAATGGAAGCATAGTTGATTTTCTTTTTTTATATTGTAATTGAGTTGAAGTTGCTCTCTTTAGTGCAATTCTTTGTCTTGCAGAAAGCTGATAATGTCCTCCAACAAATTCTAATATTGAAGACAATTTATAATTTCTATCTAACAACCATTCAATCTCTTCTTGTGCAATACTAAGTTTTATTAAAGATTGCTCTGAAAACCATTTATGATCGTTAGGATCGAATCCTCTTTTTACTATTTTTACAGACAATGTCACTCCTCCTAAAGTTTAAGGTTAAATATTTGATTTCCTTATATATTATTTCCTTATTGGAAAGAGATTAATAAAAAAGATATTAGAATAATTTATACGGGGATAATTTATCGGTTCTTACAAATACTATATATAGTGATAATTCAATTAATAGGAGATGAATTTAATGTCAAAAAATAAATTAATTGTTCCTGAAGCTAGAGAGGCTTTAGAAAAATTTAAAATGGAGATTGCAAATGAATTTGGAGTAGATGATCCTAGAAATCTGGCATCAAAACATACTGGTTTGATAGTACGAGAATTAATAAAAATGGGAGAAGAGGAACTTATAGATAATAAGAAAATAGAGTAAGAAATATAGACCATAGATAGACATATGGTCTATTTATTTTATTTTAACATCTTTTGTCCAAGGAACTTTTATGTAGCGTTAAAAATAAAGAAGTGTTAATATAGTTAGGAGAAAATATTGCAATCAGGAGGAAAATATAATATGAATGAATTACATAATGGTGAAGTGGATAGCATCATTATTAAAGGAGCTAAAGAAGGTAATTTAAAGGATATTTCACTTAAGATACCTAGAAATAGAATAGTTGTTTTTACTGGTTTATCAGGCTCTGGAAAATCTACTCTAGCTATTGATACTATTTATCAAGAATGTCAAAGACAGTATTTAGAGGCTATAGGATATCAGGGAATTAATAAGCCTAAAGTTGATTTCGTTCATAATTTATCACCTGCCATTAGAATTACACAAAATGAATATAATAAGAACCCACGTTCATCGGTGGGGACGGTTACTAATATCTATACAGGTCTTAGAATGATTTATGAAAAGTTAAGCAAAAGAATTTGTCCAAATTGTAATAAAGAAATAATCTCTTCTGAATGTAAAGAAGAGGTTGAGAAGTTTGAAAGTAATTTCAAAGTTTATATGTACTGCAATCATTGTAATCATAAGATGGAGAAACTTACAAGAACACATTTTTCTTATAACACTAGAGAAGGTGCTTGTAAAACATGCCAAGGATTAGGAAAGGTCTTAAAGGTAAGTAAGGAAAACGTAATTCATGAACATTTGTCATTGGAAGCTGGGGCAATTGATTTTTGGGAACAAAGATATAAGGATTATCAAATTTCTGTATTATATAATGCATTCAAGTATTATGGTGTTCCAGCTGAGCCGCATACTCCAGTTAATGATTTTAAAGAAGGTCAAAAGTTAATACTTTTTTATGGAGTTGAAAGTGATGAAGTAAAGAAAAACTTTCCAGATATTATTCCTCCCAAAACTGTAGCAGAAGGGAGATTTGAAGGTATATTTCCTGTTCTTTGGAGGAGGCTATCAGAAAAAGGTGGTGAATCAAAAAAACTAGACGAATATTTTCGTTCTGATATCTGTCACGAGTGTATGGGGGAACGACTTAATAAGTTAAGTCGTAGTGTAACTGTACTAGATACACATCTTCCAGAGTTAGTTTCTTTATCATTAGAGGAACTATATCAATGGCTACTAAAGATTGAGGATTATGCTAAGGGTACAAATAAACTTATGATAGAGTCTTATCTATTAGATTTGAAAACTAAAATTCGAAGGATTGCTAATGTGGGACTAGATTATCTTTCACTAGATAGACAAACTATGACTTTGTCCGGTGGGGAAGCCCAAAGAATAAGATTAGCTGCAACATTAGATTCTAATCTAACGGGAATCGTATATATAATGGATGAACCAACAATTGGTCTTCATCCAAAAGATACTGCTGGAATTATAAATATACTTAAAGAATTAAGAGATCTGGGAAATACAGTTATAGTTATTGAACACGATATAGATGTAATAAGAGAAGCTGACTATATTATAGATATGGGACCTGGTTCTGGTAAACATGGTGGTGAAATCATTGGAAAGGGAACCTTAGAAGAACTTAAAAAACAGAATATGTCTATAACGGGCTCTTATTTAAAGAGGAAAATACAAAATCCTAAAAAGTTTCGAAAAGGAACGGGAGATACTATAGAAGTAAAAAATGCCAATCTCTATAATTTGAAAAATATTAATGTTAGTTTTCCTGTTGGTTGCTTAACTAGTGTTACTGGAGTTTCAGGTTCTGGAAAATCATCCTTGGTATTTGAAGTACTATCAAAATCAAATATAAGAAATCAGACAAATCATAATAAAGTAATAGGCACTGAATTATTTGATCAGATTATAACAGTGGAACAGTCTTTTCTAACTAAAATGAAGCGCTCCAATTTAGCAACTTACTCTGGGGTTTACTCTGAAATAAGGAAAATCTTTGGTGGATTAAAGGATGCTAAAGATAGAGGTCTAACTATTAAAGATTTTTCATTTAATACTAAAGGTGGGCGTTGTGAGAACTGTGAAGGACTTGGATATGTTACAAGTAATATGTTATTTTTTGAAGACTTAGAAGTTACTTGCCCAGTTTGTAATGGAAATCAATTCAATGATGTGGTCTTATCTATAAAATATAATGGATATAATATAAAAGATGTTTTAAAAATGTCTGTTGAAGATGGAATTTATATATTTAATAAGTATCCTAAGGTTATTAAGATTTTAAAATTACTTAAAGATGTAGGATTAGGATATCTGGAACTTGGTCAAAGTTTGACTACTCTATCTGGTGGTGAAGGACAGCGATTGAAGCTAGCTAAAGAGTTAATTAATAGTGAAGGGAAAAATAACCTATATTTAATTGATGAACCTACAAGTGGACTTCATCCAATTGATGTAGAAAACTTTCTTGTACTTCTTAATCGAATTGTAGATTCAGGAAGTACAATAATTGTAGTAGAGCATAATCAACAAGTTATAAGAGCTTCCGATTGGATAATAGACCTTGGACCAGAGGGTGGAATTAATGGGGGTAAGGTAGTTGCTATAGGGACTCCCGATGACATTATAATAAATCAAAACTCTATAACTGGGAAATTTTTATAAAGATTTGTAAAGGATTTATTTCAAAATATACTTATACTGTAAAATTAGGTGGACTATTATATTGACGGTTCACTTAATTTATTTTTTGTAACGAATAGGAAAATTCTACTTCTTATCTTTTTCATTTTAGAACTTGCTATGATCTAAATGAGTTTTAAGCAGATTGCCAAAACCTTTGAGCATAGATAGATGCTTTTTTTATCTTATTTTCTAGTTATTAAAATTTTGTATTCCTTTTAATCACCTTTTACATATTATTAAAATTGAAAGAGAACTATAGATGGAATAAACCATTATTAATGATATAATACTTATAATAAAATAAAGTTTTATATATATCCATTATAAAATTTTATTAAGATAAAAAAGTTGTAAAATAGGAGAAAGTTATGAAAAAAATAATGCTTAAAATAATGGTTGTTTTTATTACAATAGTTCTAATATCTTTTCTAGTATTAGAAAGTCTAATTATTATTGAGGGAAAAAGAATATCAACGGAAAAAGTGGATTATGTTATCGTACTAGGAGCAAGACTTTATGGAGATATACCTTCTCCAGCCTTATTAGAAAGACTTAAGATAGCTAAAGTATATTTACTTGAGAATAAAGAGGTAAAAGTAGTGGTATCAGGTGGACAAGGTTTAAATGAAGATATTGCAGAAGCCCATGCTATGGAGAAGTACTTAGTAGATAATGGTATTGAAAAAAGCAGGATAATTATCGAAGATAAATCTACATCTACTTTTGAAAATCTGAGGTTAAGTTTAGATAAGATAAGGGAAGTAGATGATAAAGAAAATATAAAGATTTTAATTGCATCTAATAAGTATCATATTTTCAGGTCAAAATTATTAGCAAAGAGATTAGGATTAATTCCTTATGGATTGCCTGCCAAAACACCGCCCATAATTATCTTCAAATCTTATATTAGAGAATATTTTGCTGTAATAAAATCTTTTTTCTTAGATAAAATGTAAAATTTATGAGTAATTAGGATAAGAAAATTATTTTAGCTTAAGTACTTGACTACCACCTTGGGGAATACATTAAGCTTAAATTAGGAGGTGGTAATAATGCAAATTAATGAAGTTTGCAAACAAACAGGATTAACTAAGAAAGCAATTGAATATTATCAGAACAAGGGATTGATTTCTCCAATAATAAAAGAAAATGGATATAGGGAATTTACAGATGATAACCTTGAACAATTGAAGATGATTGCTTTGCTAAGAAGGCTTGATATAGGTACAGATGACATTAGAGAAGTAATTGAAAGTAAGGATAAGAAATCTGTTCTAATAATGATAAAGCAAGAAAAGCAAATTCAAGCAAAGGCAAAACTAGCTCGAATAGAATTAATTGAGGAATTAATTCGTGAGGAAGATATGTATAAGGTTCAAGATAGGATTAATTTACTAGAGCAACAAACTACAATAAAAGAAAAATTGATGATAGCTTTCCCTGGATATTATGGTCGTTATATTAGTATTCATTTTGGGCAATTTCTCAATGAACCTATAAAGACAGAGGAACAAAATAGAATGTATGGTATAATAGTTGATTTCTTAGACAATATTGAATCAATACAAATACCCGAAGAGCTCCAACCTATATTAGATAAAGCTAATCTTGATATAGAAGATGAGGTGCTGGAAAAACTTAATCAAAATATGCAAGCTGTATATGATGACTTTGAAACATACTGGAAAACCAACAAAGATAGTATAGTTGAATATGCAGAGTTTAAGAAATCAGAGGAGTATCAAGATTCTATGATGGCTCAGCAAATGAATTTATTTCGTAAGTTTGGAGAAACGAGTGGATACTATGATATATTTATTCCAGCAATGCGAAAATTAAGTCCAGCATATGATAAATATTATGAAAAGATGCTAGAAGCCAACGATAAATTAATCCAGAAGATTCCGGATATAGAGAAATGGTAAATTAGGATTTAGGGAAACTTCTCACTTTTTGCCATATTATTAAACTAAAATATGAAAAGGCTAGCTTGTGAATATATAATTTTAAAAGATAGGGATGGATATTATGAAAAAGATATTATTGTTACTATTAATTATTATATCAATGATAGTATCAAGTTGCGGTTCAAAAGCCGTTCACACTACTGATATTGTTGCAGATGATGTGTGTCTATTTATTATGGAGTGAGTAGTTATGCAATGTTCGGTACAGATGAAGAGACACTAGAAGAATTGCAAGATGCTTATAATAATCTTTCCCTTGAGCCTACAGATACAGAGATGGATATTAGATCAATGATTAATATTGTTTTTCTAAAGGAAGGGGAGCCTATTGCATCATATGGTGTAGATAAAAATGGTGTATATTGTCTGGATGGTAAAACAGAAAATTATAAATTAAAAGATGATAGTTTAGATTATGATCGAATACTAGAGATATATGATGAAAGTAAAAATGAGAATTAATAAGAGTAATTTATTGTGAATTTAGGAATTAGACAATGAGAAATGAAATGGAATATGATATTTGTAATAGAGAAAGGACTAAGAAGCTATAATAGCAGTTTCAAGGTCTTTTTTCTTTATTGACATATATAGATAACCTATATATACTATATATAGATTATCTATATATGGAAAGGAAGGGAAGATATGGCTATTAATAAGAATCTAATTACTGGGAGCACAACAATGTTAATATTAAAGCTCCTTGAAGAAAAGGACATGTATGGCTATTTAATGATTGATGAATTAGCTAGGAAATCCGATAATACATTTTCATTAAAGGCAGGTACACTTTATCCATTACTTCATAGTTTGGAGCTAGAGGGTATGGTGAATTCATATGATGAAAAGGCGGATAGTGGAAGAATAAGAAAATATTATAACATCACCAAGAAGGGTAGAAAGATGCTTGAAGAAAAGAAAGATGAATGGAAGACATATGCTTCAGCTATTAACAAAGTCTTACAAGGAGGTGCTAGTTTTGGAACAATCTAATAAAATCAAAGAATATTTAGAAACAGTTTGTGAGCAAATAAGGTGGAAAAAGGCTCATGGAATTATTTCAGAGGAAATAGAGAATCACATTATTGATCAAAAAAACGCTTTTTTAGACGATGGATTAGATGATGAAACAGCAACTGCTAAGGCAATATTAGAAATGGGGGATCCTGTTACTATAGGTACAGGATTAGATGGCGTTTACAGACCAAAGCCAGAGTGGGGAATAATTATATTGACTAGTGTAATGCTCCTTCTAGGTATAGTGATTAGAGCTTTTATTACATATGACTATCAGATGTCATGGAAATTAATTAATGGTATAGTATATACTTTGATAGGTATAGCTTTTATGACTATTGCATATTTCCTAGATTTCAGTATTATAGGTAAATATCCTAAGACGATATATTTTGGGCTAATTATAACAACTATAGGAATTGTGATTTTAGGTCCTACAATTCGGGGACAGAATTTCTATGTTAAGTTTATTATGTTGTTGTTTCCAACAGCTCTTGCGGGAATATTATATACTATGAGGAGTAAGGGTTATTGGGGAATAATCTTAAGTGGAGTATATTGCATTATACCAGGGATTATTTGTTTTAAGGCAGGATTATCAAGTCTAGCATTATATTTCATAACCTGTTTCATATTGATTATATTTGCAATAATAAAAGGTTGGTTTAATGTAAAAAAGATTAATGCCTTATTACTTGTTTGCATATTAACAGTCATTTTATCCATAGTTATATTAGTATCCATGAATGGTTATCAATTAGATAGACTAAAAGGTGCATTTGATCCTACGGTAGGAGGATATATGAAAAATATAGTAAAAAAGATAATCGAAAATGCGCAGTTTATAGGAAATAATAGATATGGAATTGATACAAGTAACTTAATTGAACTGGAATATATAGATACGGACTATTTATTAATCCATCTAATCGGTAAAATAGGTTGGATATCTTTTATAATAATAATGCTTATTATCTTAGCTTTTATTATTCGCTCTCTTAGATTTAGCTTAACTCAAAAAGGAGTATTAGGAGGATTGGTGTCGTTTTCCGTTATAATAAATTTTACTATGCAGGTTTTAATATACGTTGCAAATAATCTAGGTTTCCAATTAATTGCACCACTAACACTGCCTTTAATTTCTTATGGTGGGATTGGCACAATAATAAATATGTTTTTAATAGGCATTATGCTCTCAGTATATAAATCTGGCATCTTATATAAAAATGATAATAAGTTAGATATAGGTTCTAATAAAAATAAGATTTTTCAGTTTATAGATGGAAAAATAATTATTGATTTTAATAGAAGATAAATAAAGTTTATCACTCCTATAAACTATTTATAATATAATTACAATTTGCTGTGATTGGATAAGTTTACTGTATTACTTGATAATATAATATCAATTGGGGTATAAGGCACAATATAGAAATAATTTTCTAAAATAAATTTATAGGGGTGATAAATTGGGAAAATATAATGTTTCAAATCGAGATCTTATTTTGTTTTTGGGGATTACTTTTGGATTAACGGTGATAATGGGGATTGCTATGAGGTTGGCATATCCTACATATTCAGTAGATTCTTTCCCTTTGGTGCAGATGAATTATCCTGCTATTGGTGTCATGGCTGCTTTATTATTAAATAAAAAATGGCGAAATGAATTACCTAAGAATTTTTTTAAGACATATTTATTTATTACTATTACTTTAATTATTTATCTTCTAGTAGAAGTATTTGTATTTCATCAAAATCCAGATATTCATTTAGAAATTTGGATTATGTTAGGTAGCTTTTCTCTAATTATTGCATATAACAGCGATAGCAAGGAGAAAATAGAGAAATTTGGATTAAAGTTTAAAAAGAATGTAAAGTCATCAATCATATATATTTTATTATTCGTTGCTCTATATTTAACTGCTATATTTATTTCTTCAATATTAGCTGGAGAAGTCCATAGCTTTATAGAACCATTTAAGAGTCTGAAAAAATGGAGTGTTTTGTTACTAATGCCTCTTTTATTTGCATTTAGTTTTATTTCATTTTTGGGAGAAGAATACGGGTGGAGATATTTTTTGCAACCAGCTCTTCAAGAACGAATAGGAAAGAGAAAGGGAGTTATAGTTTTAGGTCTAATTTGGGGGATTTGGCATTTGCCAGTAAATATGTTTTATTATAGTCCAGAAACACCTCTTCATTCTGTAATAAATCAATTAATAATTTGTATTGGTTACTCGGTTTTCCTTGGATATGTATATATGAAGACTGAAAACATATGGACTATATCAATGATACATTTTATTAATAATGGTCTTGGTGGGATACTATATGGAGGCACTGGAACTAATTTAGTATTTACATGGAAGTCAGTCTTCATAAATCTATTGTTCTTTTCAATACTATATATGCCATTCTTACTAGCTAAAGAGTATAGAAAATCAGATATAGATATGGTGGAAGCAGTAGAATATACTGGAGAAGAGATTGAAGTTACTGAAAAAGACATAGAGAGATGACTAACTTGAAAAAATTAGGTAAATGATTTTGTGTGCATTTTTAATAAAGATGAAATTTTATCTTTTAAATTTAGTCAATAAAGAATAACAAAGTGATTGAGATTTCTATTAAGTTCAGCATATGGTAAAGTTAAATGGTACCTATAGATAGGCACTTGGAAATAAGTGGTTTGAACCGACCCCCAAAAGTTAGACCTAAGAATCTAACTGATGGGAGGTCGGTTTTTAAATGGCAAAATATAGTTATGAATTTAAGATGAAAGTTGTACAAGAATATTTAGCTGGAAAGG